>JBBIKU010000038.1:0-16166 GCA_037445245.1 Anaerolineaceae bacterium | reverse complement strand
TCTGGGAGGAATAGAGGTCAACGCCGCTCAACGACTGAGCGATACCTGCGCCCTGCCCCAGCGCGACGCCTACGGCTATTGCTACGCCGGTCCGGGCATGGTGAAAATGAATGGCGCAACTGCCCTCTGGTATGTCCGCTCGCGTTATTCGACCAGCGATTTTGACCGCATCCGGCGCGGGCAGGAAGTGCTGGAAGCTGTATTCCGACGTTTGCTCAGCTTGGACGCTATGTCTCGCGCCCCCGAATTGTACGCCTCGTATCGCAACAGCGTTGAAACCGATCTTAATCTGGAAGATATTCTGCCCCTGGTCAGCATCGCCCCACACCTGACCGAGCCGGAGCGAATCCAGCGTTTCACCATCAGCCCAGCCGAAGCTAGCGGCACCATCTCCGCCGACGGCGCCAACGTTCTCATCCCGAATCTCGAAGCCATTCAAGCCATCATCCTCGAAGCGGTTTACTCTCCCTAGAATTGACATTCACCCTCGAATCGTGTATATTGGATTCGAATAACCTATACGAAAGCTCAATTACGGATTGCGCATGACTCCTGACAGCAGATCTTTCAGCGCCCACATCACCGCCATGACCCCGCTTGCCCCTGCCATTCAGGCGTGGGAGATGTATCTTAACGATCAGGACAGCAGCCCGTACACGGTGAAAGCCTTCACCGGCGATCTGCAATTGCTGGTGGATTTTCTATCTCCCGATCAAACAATCGGGGCGATCACCACCAACGATCTGAACCGATTTCTCAATTGGTTGCAGGATGGGCGTGGTGTCCCGTGCAGTCCAAAGAGCCTGGCGCGTCGGGTCACCTCGGTCAAAGCCTTCTTTCGCTGGCTGCACAATATCGGCGTAGTGTTGGTCAACCCGGCTGAGAAGGTGGTGCAGCAGTCGGTCATCAGTCCCCTGCCGGTGGTGTTGACGGCGGAGGAACAGGCAAAAGTGATCGAAGTCACCCAGTCAAAACGCCTGGCGAAGAAACCGGATGCCCGTCCGTACGCCTTACTCGCGCTATTGCTGGCAACCGCCATCAAAAAGGGGGAGTGTCTGGCAATCAACCTCAACCACATCGATGTGGATAGCGCGGCTGGCGCTCAACTTTTCGTGCGCTACCCACAGCCGCGCAACCGCTATAAAGAACGAAAGATCGAATTGCCGCCGGACTGGGTGGCGAGTTACCAGGAATACCTTGCGCAGTACCGCCCGGACGACCGCCTTTTCCCCTGGTCGCCGCGTCGTTTGGAGTACCTGCTCGAAGATATCGGCAATGAAGCCGGGCTTGACAAGCATCTCTCCTTTGATATGTGCCGCTGGACGAGTGTTCTCAACGATTGGCAGGAAGGAGTCGAGCACGAAAAAATCCGCCAGAAGCTGGGCGTATCCAAGATCCAGTGGCGCGAGATCAGCATGAAGTTGCGCCAGCTTGCCGGCGACGAAGCACCGGCTGCAAGCTGAGTGATTCTTCGCCTTTAACCGCCAAATTCCAGTCTATTCTCTGAACAGCTTGATTTGCATCCCCCGACGGCTCTCGCTGGTTATCCGGGCCGCGTGTGCTTGGCGATAACCAGGGATCCACAATATTTTATCCCCCAGGCAAACCAGGGGATAGCCGGGACGAGCGAGACGCGGCACGCGCTCGTTGACAAAAAAATCCGAGAGTTTCAGCGAGTGCCCGTCCATGCCGAGCGGCTCGAAGCGGTCGCCATCCCGCCGGGGGCGAACGATCAACGGCGAATCGATTTTGTCTGCATCCAGCCAGGCGCTATTCCGGTCTGGTTGCTGATCATAAGTCATCGCGACAGCGCCGATCTCGTACAGGCGGCTTACCAGCATCCAGCTCGATTGGAGCGGGAGACTCCCCGGCACGGGTAAAACCCAAGCCTCGCTTAGCGGCATCTGAGGGAACTCGGTCACCTCGATCTTTGCCCCCTCGGTTGAAAAGATCAAACGATCCTGATCGAGCGCCAGTGAAACACTGCCGATTAAGTCGCAAGTCAGGCTGCGCGATGGTTGCCCTGCAAATTGGATCGCTCGCTCGACCGCCTGATAATCGATATCGCGCAACCCCGGACGCAGACGCGCCAGCGCCCTGCGCACAAGGCGGCGACGTAGACCCGCCCGGCAACCCAAAAATTGGGGGCGTGAGAGAATCACATAGGTTCTTTCTTCATCCAGTACACAGGTTTCCCAGGCAGAATCGGTCAGAGCTTCCAGCACTTCATGATCGAAAGCCAGCGTGTTGGCGCTCCGCCACACGGCTTGTTTGATTTTTGGATTGTACTGCTTCAGATAGGGGATCAACGCATGCCGTAAACGGTTGCGGAACAGGGTCGTGTCACGA
This sequence comes from Anaerolineaceae bacterium, assembly GCA_037445245.1. Lineage (GTDB taxonomy): Bacteria > Chloroflexota > Anaerolineae > Anaerolineales > Anaerolineaceae > JBBIKU01. Next base: position 13,817 of record JBBIKU010000038.1, on the reverse strand, counting down.
TTGGTGGCATCCTCAAGCACCTGCAAGCCGTGCTCGACGCAATAGGCTGCCGTCTCTTCCCGCCACACTCCCAGCAGTGGGCGCACCAACGGGATCGAAGCGTCCCAGCCTGGCAGAATACTGGAATAACGCATGCCTTTCAAACCGGAAAGACCGGCGCCACGCAGCAAGTGCATCAGCACGGTTTCCACCTGGTCATCCGCCGTGTGACCAACCACCACAGCCAGGGCATCGCACGCCCGGGCTTGCTTGAACAGAAATTCATAGCGCGCCATGCGCGCCGCTTCTTCGATTGAGAGTCGCCGCCGGATAGCCAGATCGTTCACGTCCGCCTCACCGCGCACAAAGGCGACTCCCAATTCCCTCACCAGCCGCTCCACTCGATCCGCATCCGAGCCCGACTCCGCTCGTAAGCGGTGATCCAGATGCGCCACCAACATAGGGTACCCCAGGCGGCGCAACACATCCAGCAGACACAGGCTGTCAGCTCCGCCTGATACGCCTACCACCACTTTTCGGCGGGGATCCAATCCACATTCCCGTTCCAAAATCAACGCCAGATCATCGAGTTGCATCAAGTCTCGCTCTCCTTCATGATCTCGAATCCATTATAAGGCATCCAGGCAGGCACTGTTTTCAAAATCTCGCTGCCGCCAGCCAAAAAAGCTGATAAAATGCTTGTTGCCAAGGTACGTTTATGCTAGACTTTCTTTAGGGATAAATCTTGATCAGGGTTGGGGTATCTATGACAGGAAAAGTGTTAATTGTCGACGACGACCTCGAAACGCTGCGTTTGATCGAGATGATATTAAAGCGACAGGGTTACCAGACTGTCTCGGTCAGCAGCGGCGAAAAGGCGCTCACTTCAGCCGAAAGCGAAAACCCCGATCTGATTATCCTGGATGTCATGATGCCGGATATGGACGGTTTTCAGGTAACCCATCATATCCGCAAGAATGCCAGAACCACGGATATTCCAATTCTGATGTTCACTGCCAAATCACGGGTGGAGGATAAGGTTGCCGGTTACGAATCCGGCGTGGACGAGTACCTCACCAAGCCCATACACCCGGCTGAATTGGTTGCCCGTGTCGGGGCGTTGATCGCCCGCAGCAAGCAACAAGCCGAAGAAAAATGTGACCGAGGTTATCAAATCGCAGTCGTTGCGCCACGCGGCGGTCTGGGCGCCTCTACCCTCACCATCAACCTGGCAATTGCCTTTCAGGCACAAACACGACAGGAAGTCATCGCAGCCGAGCTGCGCCCGGGTCGGGGTAGTTGGGTCAATGACCTGTGCTTGTCTCCCGTCGACAGTCTGAATAAGCTATTAACCCTCAAAACCAACCAAATCACAATCGGGGTCATTGAACAGGAACTGGTGCGCACAAATTTCGGGGTGCGCCTTTTGCTGGCGTCAAACCAGATTAAAGATCTCGAACTGGTCGATGCCACTGCCCAAATGAGGGAAATTGTTAATATTTTGCCCTGCCTGGCTGACCTCGTCCTTCTGGATCTCGGTGCCGATCTCCTCCCCAATCCGGAAAACATTTTCTATGAATGCAATGAAGTGATCCTGGTCACCGAACCCTACCCCGGAACGATGAAGCGAACCAAACAGCGCATCGATGAACTGACTTCCTTCGGCATCGGCAAACACAAACTGCTCACCGTGGTTGCCATCAACCGCTCCCGCGCCGACTTGCAGCTTTCAGCCCTGCAAATGGAAGAAGCCATCGAGCGTCCCATCGCTGTGGTCATCCCGCCCTCCCCAGAAATGGCTTACCAGTCCGGTCTACACTCCATTCCGCTGATTCAAGTGCAACCGCAGAGCCTGATCACACAGCAATTCGAACGCTTTGCAACCATGATCTCAGAACGCATTCCCAAATGATGGATCTTGATGGTGAGCTGCAAAACGCCCTCCAGTATGCCAGTCACTTATTGAAGCAGGCGCACCATGCCGTGGCGATAACCGGCGCCGGAATTTCCACCCCTTCCGGGATCGCAGATTTCCGGTCGCAGGACACCGGTTTGTGGACAAAGAATGACCCGATGCGGGTCGCTTCATTGTCGGCATTCCGCCATCGTCCCGAAACATTTTTTAACTGGCTTCGCCCCATTGCCGCTCAGATCGACGGCGCCCGACCCAACCCGGCGCACATCGCCCTGGCAACGCTGGAAGAGATGGGCATTCTCAAAGCCATCATCACCCAGAATATCGATGGTCTTCATCAGCAGGGGGGTTCTAAAAATGTGATCGAAGTGCACGGTTCGATGGTCAACCTCTCGTGCTTATCTTGCAAACGCTGCTACCCTTCCGAGCAGTACCGGCAGGCGTTCCTTGAACAAGCAGAGATGCCCGCCTGTCCGCGCTGCGGCAGACTACTGAAACCGGATATCGTCCTTTTTGAGGAAATGTTGCCGTTAACGGCGTGGACGGAAGCCCAGCAGCATTGCGAACGCGCCGATGTCGTTGTGGTGGCAGGCTCCTCGCTGGAGGTTGCGCCCGCCAACCACTTGCCGGTATTTGCGCTCGAAAATAACGCCAGGCTGATCATCAACAACCTGACCCCAACCTATCTCGACCGGCACGCCGAACTGCTCCTCCCCCTGGATGTGGCAGTGGCACTGCCCGAAATTGTAAAGCGGATCAAAAACAAGCCCGCCTAACGGCTGCCGCGCCGCCCGAACTGGCGTTCGAGCACGTCCACCGAAAGATGGATCATAGTTGGGCGACCGTGCGGACAGGTGCGGGGAGACTCACAAGCTTCCAGATCACGCAGCAAGCCGCTTTGCTCTTCAACGGAGAGCGTTTGTCCGCCTTTAATTGCAGCACGCTTGCAAATGCGCGCCACCAGGCGCGTCTCCTGTTGGGTCTCAAAAAGTAACTCGTCTTCCTCGAACGCCTCGATCAGCGAGCGCGTCGCCATCAACGCCTTCGATGCGTCCATCCACGCTGGCACCGCCCGTACCTGAAAGGCGCCAGCCCCAAAAGGCTCGACCTGAAAGCCAATCCGGTTGAGCAATGGCAACAATTCTTCGAAGCGCAGTGCATCCGCCGCTGATAATTGAAGTACTTCCGGCTGCAACAGTGTTTGTAATGCCACCCCGGCGGCGCACTGGTTTAAAAAACGTTCAAAGAGCACCCTTTCATGGGCAGCATGCTGATCGATCAGGTACAACCCGTCCGGACCTTCTGCCACCAGATAGGTGGCGCCCACCTGCCCGATCAGGCGCAACAAAGGCAGCGCTCTAGATGGCATGACCAGGGGCTGGGTTGGCTGAAGGTCTGTTTCTGATTCAACACCAGCAGCACGGGGTTGATCGCTGCCGGCGACGGCTGCCATCTCCCAGCCAGGGTCAATAGGGCGCCGGCGCTCGACCTCAGTGGGCGGCGCCGTTTTTGAGTGCCAGGAAGGGAAGCTAACCTGCGGCAACGAGGAATAAACCATCAACCCCCGTCGCACCGCCCGCTGCACAAAGTGAAAAATCTGCTCCGGCTGGCGAAAACGCACTTCGGCTTTCGCCGGATGAACGTTCACATCCACCTGCTCCGCTTCAAGTTCGAGAAACAAAACCGCCAGCGGAAAACGCCCCACCATCAGCAAATTGCGGTACGCCCGAAGTAAAGCCGATACCAGCGCCGCATCCTGCACCCAGCGACCATTGACAAAGAAGGTTACTTCGCGCCGGTTGGAACGGGTCAGTGTCAGCGGGCTGATGAAGCCATGAATCGTCCTCCCGTCTTCCTCGAACGAGACTTCGAGCATCTGTTTCGCCACTTCCACACCGTATAAGCCGGCGAGAACTTCCCTCCGCTCGCCGTTGCCGCTGGTGTGGAGGTGACTTTTTCCATCGTGGTAGAGTTGAAACCGCACCCGGGGGTAGGCGAGGGCGTAGCGGGTGACCAGAGCATCCATTTGCCGCCGTTCGGTCACGTCCGTTTTCAAAAAGCCTCGTCGCGCCGGAACATTGTAAAACAGGTTTTCCACTTGCACCACCGTACCGGGCGGCGCGCCGATAGGCTCAACTTCCCCGCTCACGCCACCTGAAACCCGTAAGACACCGCCGCGCCCCGCCGCTGCCAGACGCGAGGTCAGCGTTAACCGGCTGACCGAGGCAATCGAAGCCAGCGCTTCGCCGCGAAACCCCAAGCTCTTGATTCGAAACAGATCTTCCGACGTTCGCAGTTTGGAAGTGGCATGCCGTGCCACCGCCAGCGGCAGATCATCCACGGCGATACCGCTTCCGTCGTCGCCGACCTCGATCAAGCGTTTTCCGGCTTGTTCCACCCGCACCGTGATATGTGTGGCACCTGCATCCAGGGCGTTTTCGACTAATTCCTTCACAACCGACGCCGGTCGTTCGACCACCTCGCCGGCGGCGATTTGTGAAGCTACCGATTCTGGAAGTATTTGAATTTTCACGCCGGCTCTCCGCGGCAGATTATACCAGTCTACTCCCCCTCAATCGAGCCGCAAACAAATAACGGTAAGCACATCGAATCGTTGACGGACGGCAGATTCACTGCTATGATTCCATTCGCATGAACAGACGACCGGGTGGTTCTTTTTACCAGCTCAAACAACGCATTCGCAGAGAAAGCCGCTGGCTGCTCCCCGGCATCGGGGTGAAACGCTGGCTGGGGCTGATCCTGGCGGGTACCACCTTGCTGGGCATTGGCATTGCTGTCCTGATCCTGGACGTTTACCGCACCGCTCCCGAGACGTGGTGGCTTCCGATCCTCTCCACCCTCTCGCTGCGATTCCTCGACCGCACTCTGCGCGCCCTGATCTTTGGTGCCATTGGCGGTGGACTGATCGTGCTGGGGGCGTGGGGATTGAGCCGCGCCCTGTTGGCACCTTTCTCCCGCCCAGGTAAACACATCATCGAAACCGTCTCCACCTACCGCCGTCGAGAGCGGGGACCGCGCATCGTTGCCCTTGGTGGTGGTAATGGGCTGGCTTCCCTGCTGCGCGGGCTTAAACACCACACCCATAACCTGACCGCCATTGTCACCGTTGCCGATGACGGCGGTTCTTCCGGCGAACTGCGCAAGCAGATCGGCATCCTGCCACCGGGAGACATCCGCAACTGCCTTTCTGCCCTTTCCAGCGACGAGGCGTTGCTTTCCCAACTGTTTCAATACCGCTTTTCAAGCGTTGCCGGGCTCAACGGTCACAACCTGGGTAACCTGCTCATCACCGCCCTGACCGAGATCACCGGCTGTTTCGAAGACGCCGTCGCCGAATCAGGGCGAGTACTGGCGGTGCAAGGGAGGGTGCTACCCGCCACGCTGCATAATGTGCGCCTGGTGGCTGAAATCCATCTCCCCAATCAGGCTGGCAACGTGGTGGTCAAAGGCGAGAGCCAGATTCCCAAAGCCGCCGGAAAGATCAGCCAGGTGTGGCTGGAACCCAACAATCCGCTCGCTTTCCCGCCCGCCCTGCAGGCGATTCTCACCGCCGACCTGATTCTCGTCGGTCCCGGCAGCCTGTTTACCAGCATCTTGCCCAATCTGCTGGTGCCCGACCTGGCAGATGCCCTGCGAGCCAGCAAAGCGTTGAAATTCATGATCTGCAACATCGCCAGCCAGCCCGGTGAAACCGACGGTTTCAATTGTGGTGACCACGTGCGTGCCCTGGAAAAACATCTCGGCAGCCATTTGTTCGATCTGATCCTCTGCAATCGCGCTTTCGACACCTACACCCTGCCGCGCGGCACCGACTGGATCCGTCCTGAACCCGATCTGGATCAGGAATACCCGGTTTATTTCGCCGACTTGGGGGACACAGAAAATCCCACCCGGCATAATTCAGCCAGACTGGCAGAAACGATCATGGACCTGTATTACGAACGCACCGGTCCTTTGATCAACAGGGACGAAATCACGCTCTAATCGAATTGAATCCATGTCTAGACATGGTAAAATTGGAACAATCTCATCATGGAGGAACAATCATGGCAGTAAAAGTTGGTATCAATGGTTTTGGGCGTATTGGACGACAGGTATTAAAAGCCATCAACGAGTACCATAAAGGTACGCTCGAAGTCGTGGCGATCAATGACTTGTTCGATACGGCGACAAATGCTCACTTGCTGAAGTACGACTCGACATACGGCGCTTACCCGGGAACGGTTGAAGTCAAAGGGGACGACTTACTGGTTGACGGGAAGAGCATCAGGGTCTTCATGGAAAAAGATCCTGGAAATCTGCCCTGGCGTGAGCCGGGCGTCGAAATTGTGATCGAATCCACCGGCGTGTTCCGCGACAAGATCGGCGACCCCGCCAAAGGGAAGCCCGGTGTCAACGTTCACATCGAAAAAGGCGGCGCCAAGAAGGTCATCATCACCGCCCCCGCCAAGAACGAAGACATCACGCTGGTGTTGGGCGTCAACGACGATAAATACGATCCTGCCAATCATCACGTCGTTTCGAACGCCTCCTGCACCACCAATTGCCTCGCTCCAGCGGCAAAAGTGGTCAACGACCTGTTAAAGATCAAGCTCGGCTTGATGACCACCATTCATGCCTACACCAACGATCAGAAGATTCTCGATCTGGCACACAAAGACCTGCGCCGGGCGCGCTCGGCGGGGCAGAACATCATCCCAACCACCACCGGCGCAGCCAAGGCGCTGGCACTGGTCATCCCTGAACTCAAAGGGAAATTCGACGGCTTCGCCCTGCGGGTGCCCACCGCCACGGTTTCCATTGTCGATTTCGTCGCCGAAGTTGAGAAATCTACCTCGATTGAAGAACTCAACGCCGCCTTCAAAGACGCCGCCAACGGCAAGTTGAAAGGTATCTTGGGGTACAGCGAAGAGCCATTGGTTTCGATGGACTTCAAAGGCGACCCCCGTTCAGCGATCGTGGACGGCTTGAGCACCATGGTGATGCAGGGCAACATGATCAAGGTGATCGCTTGGTATGACAACGAGTGGGGCTACTCTGTACGCACTGCGGACATTGCAGCCCTGATGGCGAAATCGCTCTAAACCGTAACAGCCATGTAACAGGAAGGAAAAACGATCCGAATGCGTAACCTACCGGTCAATTTGACTTAATGGGTTACGCATTCTTTTTGCCCCATATCGGGAGGGTAAGATGTTCAACAAAAAAAGCGTCAAAGATATTGATGTCAAAAGTAAAAAAGTGCTGGTGCGGGTCGATTTCAACGTCCCGCTCAAAGAGGGCCAGGTTGGCGACGATACCCGCATACGCGCCGCCCTTCCCACAATCGAATTTCTGCTGCAACAGGGCGCAGCCGTGATCCTCTGCTCACACCTTGGTCGCCCCAAAGGTGCGGCTGACCCCAAGTATTCGCTGAGACCGGTTGCCGAACATCTCAGCGCGCTGCTCAAAAAACCGGTGGCGTTCGCCGAAGATTGCATCGGCCTGTCGGCGGAAAAGGCTGCCGCCGCTCTCAAAGCGGGGGAAATCTTACTGCTCGAAAACACCCGCTTTCACGACGGCGAGGAGAAAAACGACCCGCAGATGGCGAAGCAACTCGCCGCGCTGGCAAACATTTTCGTCAACGATGCCTTTGGCAGCGCCCACCGCGCCCACGCCTCAACCGAAGGGGTCGCCCACTTTTTACCGGCGGTGGCTGGATTTTTGCTCGAAAAGGAGATCCGTTACCTGGGCGAGGCGATAGAAGAACCCGAGCGACCTTTCGTCGCCATTCTGGGTGGCGCCAAGATCAGCGACAAGATCGGTGTCATTCGCAATCTGCTCACCAAAGCCGACCAGATTCTGATCGGCGGCGGGATGGCAAACACCTTTTACAAAGCACAGGGTTACCCCGTTGGCGATTCGTTGGTTCAGGATGAAGCCCTCGATCTCGCTCGCAACCTGCTCAAAGAGGGTGGGGATAAGCTGCGCTTGCCGGTGGATGTGGTGATCGCCGACCGTTTCGAGGATGGCGCCCGGAAGAAGGACATCCCCATGGGACCGGTTCCCGATGGCTGGCGCATTCTGGATATCGGACCGGAGAGCATCGCCAATTACAGCAAGGTCATTGCCGGCGCCAAGACTGTGCTCTGGAACGGACCCATGGGCGTCTTCGAATTTCCGGATTTTGCCGTCGGCACTTTCGAAATCGCCAAGGCGGTCGCCAACAGCGGCGCTACCAGCATCATCGGCGGCGGCGAATCGGTGGCGGCGATCCAGCAATCCGGTTTGGCGCAGTCGATCACCCACATATCTACCGGCGGCGGCGCTTCCTTGGAGATGCTCGAAGGTTTGCAATTGCCGGGGCTGGCGGCGTTGCAAGACAAATAACGACTGAACCCAAGGCGGGCTGTCCGGTCGCCTTGTGGCTGCGACAGCCCGGCTTTCATTCTTTCGCTTGACGAATGCTGCGAAGCCGAATACAATCACCCCCGCGTTAAAAATCAAAAAGAGCGAAGGTAACCTCCCCCAAGGAGGTGAGAGGCGCTCGAAGGATGGAAATAATGGAAAAAGTAGTCATCAAAGCCGAACGCCGCCAGGTCACCGGCAAAAAGGTTCGCGCTCTCCGCCGCCAAGGTAAGTTGCCGGCGGTTTTATATGGTCATCGATTTGAGCCAACCCCCGTGACGCTCGACAAAAAATCCGCCTCGCGTATTCTGCACCATGTCACCTCGTCCAGTCTGGTAACGATCGAGCTGGATGGTACAGAACATGCCACGCTGGTGCGCGACAAGCAGCGCGATTTCATTCTCGGCGATCTGCTGCACGTTGATTTCATGGTCGTCTCGATGACCGAAACGTTGCGCGCCATGGTCGGTATCGAAATCAGCGGCAATGCCCCCGCCGTCAAAGATCACAACGGCGTGTTGATCACCGGGTTGACTGAACTGGAAGTCGAGTGTCTGCCTCAAGACCTGCCCGAACGCATCGTGGTCGATATCTCGAACCTGAAGGAAATCGGCGACGGTATTCACGTTCGCGATATTCACTTGTCGGATAAAGTGCGTGTCCTCAGCGACCCCGAAGAAATGGTTGTCATCATCACCACCATGGCGCCCGAAGTGGTCGAAGAAGAAGTGCTGGTTGAAGAAGCCGCCGAGGAACCCAAGGTGATCGAGCGCGGCAAGCGCGAAGAAAAGGAAGGGGAAGAATAACCCCGGTTTTGAAATTCCTATACCAACAGCGGCGGGACATCGCCGCTGTTGCATTTCCCATCATCCTTGCCCATCAACCCTAGAATTTTCAATAAATTGACCGTGATCCGAGCGGTAATTCCCCACAGCAATTCGTCATCATAAAGCTGGTAGTAGATCACGCGGTCGCGCCTGCCATCCGGAAACACCAGCGGGTTCTCCTGCCAGTGCGCGGGGTCGCGCAGCCAGTCCAGCGGAATGGTAAACGCCCGTTCGACCTCGGCAGGCGAGAGGCGATATTTCAACGGCGCAGTGACCCTTCCCACCACCGGCGTGACCAGGTATTCGGTGATGGTTGGATACTCCGGCATCTTGCCGAGGATTCGCACTTGAGAGGGCTTCAAGCCGATCTCTTCCTCCGCCTCGCGCAGCGCCGCCGCTACGGCGTCGACATCGCCGGGGTCGATGGCGCCGCCAGGGAACGCCACCTGTCCTTTGTGGCTGTCCACGGTTTCGGTGCGGCGGGTGAAGAGCAGGTGCCACTCGTCATCCAGGCACACAAACGGCACCAGCACGGCTGCCCGCCTCAAAGGTTTATCCCGCGGCATCGGCGGACTGTAGACCTGATCGCAACGGGATAGAGCTTCAATGATCTTCTTTTCCGAAATCTGTTGGCGGCTAATGCTCATCATGGCTCAAATTTCATCGTCTAGTTCTTCAAAACCTTGCGCCTCGACCAGCGACTCCTTCTGGCGTCGTCGTTGAGGATCGATCAAAACCGGTCGGGCAAAGATCAAAAAGCCGGTATGTGCCACCATGCGGTCAACCGGACGCAGGCGTTCCGGCTCGGGACGATAATAACGCAGCAACACCTCGCACACCTCAAAAAAGGCAAAGTCGTTCTGGCGCAGCGCCACCAGCAGTTTGGTAACCTGGTTGGTGGTGGGTAAAATGCTACCAAAACAGCCACCGCATTTAAGCGCGGCGCGCACCTGTCTAATGTAGTCATAGGGATTAGGTACATCCAGGAACAGAGCGTCCACATTGCGCTCTTCAAAGCCATCGGCAATATCGCCCAACTTGAATACGACCCGCTCCTGCAAATCCAGCCGGGTGATATTCTTGACCGCCAGCCGCTGCATCTCCGGGCGCATCTCATAGCTGGTAACTTTTCCTTCAGCACCAACGGCAGCCGCCAGCGCCATCGTCAACGCCCCCGACCCACTCCCAGCTTCCAGCACATGCTGACCGGTGCTGATCCCCATTTGTATCAAGATGAACCCAACATCTTTGGGGTACATAATCTGGGTGTTGCGCGGCGTCTCCAGCAGCAGGTCGCCGAGCGCAGGCGGTAAAAGAAAAAATGGATTGCCCAGATGGCTGAAAACCTGGCTGCCCCATTCCCTGCCAATCAGATCGTCGTGCTTAAGAACACCGCGGTGGGTTTGCAATTCACCACCTGCCTTGAGTTGAATAATAAAACGCTTGTGTTTCAATCCGACCAGTTCGGCAAGCTCGCCTTCACCGGCATGGGTGCCTTTGGTATTCCAGGTCAACGGGTTGCTCCTCGATTCGAATTCACACCTTGAGATACTTGTTGAAAAAGTCGGCAATGGCGGTGTAGCAACGAACCCGGTTATCAAATTTGAGCACGTCGTGTCCTTCATTCTCGAACACCAGGTATTCGACCTGCTTTCCCTGCCGGCGCAAGTGTTCCACCAGATCGCGCGACTCGGCTTCGACCACGCGCGGGTCGTTCCTGCCCTGAATGACCAGCAATGGACACGTCAGTTGCTCGATATAGGTGCGCGGCGAACGTTCGACCAGAAAATCACCGTCCATTTCAGCGTCGCCCAGAGCGATGCGGAAATAGGGCTTCCAGGTTTCAGGAATGCGCTCGGAAAAGGTGACCAAATCATACGGACCAAACATATCCACCGCCGCTTTCCAGAGCTGAGGATGTCGCGCCGCCAGAGTCAGCGACATATACCCGCCATACGACCTTCCCACCACACCTGTCCGCGAGGTGTCCAGCCGCGCATCTTCAGCCAGCACCTTGAGGGCATGGACGTGGTCGAGACGATCTTTCCCTCCCCAATCGCGGTCGACCTGCTTGGTGTAACGCAGCCCGTAGCCCGTCGAGCCGCGCACATTGGGGACAAAAACCGCAAAGCCGTTCAGGGTGAGATACTGGATCAGCGGCATCGAGAACCAGGAAAAGTCGGGGCGTTCCTGACTTTGCGGTCCACCGTGAACGTAATACACCAGCGGCAGCGGATATTCGAATTCCAGGCGTTCTGCAGGTAGATACAAACGGGCAGAAATGCGCGTTCCGTCGAAAGACGTAAGAGAAACATCTTCACCCGTTGACAGCAATTCCGCTGCGATTCCCAGCACCTTTTCGCGGGTGTGTTGGATAACGCGCTTGCGCTCGCTACCTTCCACGGTATAGATCTGAGTGGGTGAGGTAGCGGTTGAAAAAGAGAGCGAAAAGCAGTCGCCGGCTTCATCGTAAAGCCACGATTCCAGCACCCCGTTCGAGAGGATCCCCTGCCCGCATATCACCCGCTCCAGCTTCAACATCATCCGTTGGCGGTCGAAACCCGCCTCATACAGCCATGAACAGCCGTCAATGTTGTATCCTACGGCGTAGCGTCCATCTTTCAGACGTTGCAAGTCGGTCATCTCTCCCAGCCCCTGATGCACGCTCCCCTCCACCCCCACCGCCTCGATCTCGCTACTTCCCGAAAGCGGCAGGTAGCCCGGGCTGTAGTGATCGTCGAACAACGCGGAAACCAGCAGCAATCCCTCCTCATCCGCGGTAAAACACCCCGCCGAGATACCGTTGGGTTCCACCACTTCGCCCGGTTGTCGCTGTGCCAACGGGACGCCGTAAAGCAAGCGGTTCTCCGTTTTACCTTCCTCCCACAGGTAGAGCACCACGTCGCCCATGCTGTAACCTTCACTGAGTAACACCCGTCGTCTATCCGGTGAGACGTCCTGAGGGAAAGCGCCGTAGGTGCTGCTACCCAGTTCAAGCAATTCGCCGCTCGCCAGGTTGGTGCGATAGGCAGTGTAAAGCGATTCGCTGCGCGACTCCGACAAGAGGTAAGCCGTATCGCGCTCCCGATCACACCGGACACAATGAACCCGGTTCTCGGCGAAGAAGCCTTCGAATGCCGGCTGCGGATAACCGCCACCCAGCGGCAGCAGCATCGGCTGGTAATTTTCGTCCCCGTCGCGGTCGATCATGACCAGAATTGCATCAAGTTTCGGGAACACATAAAATGAATGCCCGCTCAACAGATGTGGGTTCTGCAGGGCAATCTGCGGCGGAAGCAGCGGTTCAGGAACACTGCCGCCGTGATCCATCGCATACAGACTGAGCTGCCCACCCAAATTGGAAATAAAATAAATGCGCTCACCCACCACCTGGGGGACGAGAAACAATCGCGCCGATAAGAGAGATTCGATTTGGAACATGATTTCCTTTCGTAGCACTCCTGATCGATTCACTTCAAGGTTTGTTTTTTTATTATAAACGGTGTACCGGCTGACGCCAGTCCCTCTGGGCAGATCGCCGGATATCCGGCAGATATTACGCAGAAGACCACGACATTTCCCACCCTGTTAGCAATTCCTTCCCTTCTATTGCCCGATCAAATCGATTAAAATAAGCGCGAACAATCTCGCACAATAACCCGTCGAACGGGGGTGTGAGGCTTTGTATTTAAGGTCACCGCTCTCCGCAACAGAGGCGCAAAGGTGATCGATGGAAACAGGAATGTTTTTGAGTTTCAGGAGAAAACAAATGAACGCATATCGTTCCACGCCCATTAAGATCATTATTGCCGTGCTGGTGGTGGTGCTTGCCGGCTGCAACGGACTCCCCGCAGCGCAACCCACGCTCGACGCTGAGATGATCGCTGCCACCGTTGCGGCGGTGCGAACCGAAGCGGCGCTTACCATCGAAGCCCGACTGACAGAAGAGGCTGCGTTGACGCCGTCCGTCACGGTGACCAGCACCCCCACCGAAACACCCACCCCCACCCAAACAGCTACGCTCACCAATACCCCCACCGCCACCGTGGTTTACGTCGCGCCCACCGCCACCCTAACCCGCACCAGCACACCTTCAAACTACAGTTGCTCAGTGTCTTCCCAATCGCCCGCCAATAATACTTCTTTCCCCAAAGGGGGAGATTTTGACGCCGTGTGGGTATTGAAAAACACTGGCAGCAAAACCTGGGGTAGCAGCGAAGTCGACCTGATTTACATTTCAGGAACAAAACTACAAGAGGCAAAAGACGCATTTGATCTGCCCAACAACGTTGAAAGCGGTAAAACCGTCGACTTCCGGGTAGACATGATTGCCCCCAGTGACACAGGCAGCTACACCAGCACCTGGGGCTTGTGGGGATATGACGCCACCATTTGCAGCTTCTCACTAACCATCAAGGTGACCGACTAGCCTGAAATTTCATAAACGGATGGATTGAGATACAGATCGATTTTTTAATCTCGCTTGCGTTGCAACAAACCATGGGCTGTCCGACAAGAAAAGGGCAGCCCATATTCATTTACCTTCGGTTGATCAGGCGGCTTTCATACAACTTTTTACAAGGAAAGCATATCGCTATGGTATAATTCCGACGCTCTGGGGAAGTGCTGGAACTGGCAGACAGGCGTGACTTAGGATCACGTGCCGCAAGGCGTGAGGGTTCAAGTCC
>JBBIKU010000037.1:0-16201 GCA_037445245.1 Anaerolineaceae bacterium | reverse complement strand
GTTAACCCTGTCTCCCACCCCTCTCCGCAGCGCCACACCCAGCCCGACAGCGGTCGATCTGGGACCCGCCGGCTATAACCGCCTGACCGGCTTGTGGGTCGACGATCCGGAAAAACTGAACCGCCGACCGTTGTTGATCAAGGTTGAGAATCTGCCGCGCCACCACCGCCCGCAATTTGGATTGTCTTCCGCCGACCTGGTGTACGAGTATTACACCGAGCTGGGCTCTACCCGCTTTGCCGCCCTGTACTTTGGAGAGGACGCCGAACGAGTTGGACCGATCCGCTCGGCGCGTTTTTTCGATATTCAACTGGTGCGTATGTATGAAGCGGTGTTCGTGTTCGGCAGTGCCTATCAAGAGTTGCTGGATGTTTTATACGATACAGAATTTGCCAACCGTTTGCTGGTTGAAGAACCTGATTCGTGCCCTTCGCTTTGCCGCTACGATCCAGAGGGGCTTAATTTTCTGCTTGCCGACACGGCGAATTTAAAGCCGTACATTGAAAGCCTGGGTATCGACAACCACCGCCAGCCATTAGCGGGAATGACCTTCGACGCTGCCGCGCCGCCCGGTGGTGAAGTTGCCAATCGTATCTTTGTTCGCTTCTCCGGCGCCATCTACAACCGCTGGGATTACGATGCTGAAAGCGGCAGCTTTTTGCGCTTTTCGGAAAAGCAAAATGATCTCGAATACGTCAATGAAGTTTACGAACCGATGGTCGACCGTTTGACCGGTGAACAGATCAGCGCTGAGAATGTGGTGATCGTGCTGGCAGAATACCTGACTTTGGTCAAGACCGAGACGAGCGAAGTGTACGACATCGATCTGCAGGGAAGCGGAAGCGCCTACCTAGCGCGGGATGGGAGGATCTACGCCGTGCAGTGGCGACGCGAGCACCCCGCTGGGGTGTTAATCCTGACGGATACGGACGGCGCACCGTTTCCGTTCAAACCCGGTAAAACCTGGTTTGAAGTCATGGGTGAAACCAGCCGCGTGCGTCAGACTGACGACGTCTGGCGCTTCACCCACTATTTGCCGTAGAACGAACCGCTATATTTATTTTCTATAGTAGCAACAACGCCGGGTTTTCGAGGTATTCGCCCAGCGCTTGCAGGAATTGCGCTGCTTCAGCCCCGTCCGTGATGCGGTGATCGGCGGAGAGGGTGGCTTTGAGACGGGTGCCGACCCGCAGGGCGCCATCCACCACGACGGCGGTTTGACGCAGGCTGCCGACCGCCAGGATGGCGGCTTCGGGCGGGTTGATGATTGCCACAAAGTCCTCGACATCGAACATACCCAGATTGCTGATCGAGAAGGTCGAGCCTTCGATCTCCTCCGGGCGTACCCTGCCTTGGCGCGCCCGTTCGACCATGGCGCGCACCTCGTTTGAGATCAACCGCAGCGGTTTGGCATCGGCGTCACGACACACCACGGTCAACAAGCCGCCTTCAACCGACACCGCCACGCTGATGTTGACGTGCCCGTGGCGGAGGATGGTGTCCTTATCGATGGAAGCGTTCAGGTTGGGGTAACGGCGCAGCGCCAGCGCGGTCGCCTTGATTATGAAATCATTGATTGAAAGCCTTTCACCATTGGGCAGAGCAACGTTGAGCTGCTTGCGCATTGCCACCAGTGCTTCGAAGTCGTAGTCGTGGGTGACGTAAAAATGGGGCACTTGCTGGTGGGATTCGAGCATGCGACGACCGATTGCCGCCCGCAGGCGGTTGAGCGGGATGCGCTCATCCGGCGGGGCTTTGACTGCCTTCCAGTCCGGTGGGGTCAGGGGGATGGCGATCTTCTCTTCCGCTTCGGGCGTGGTTCTGGCTGGCGCTTTAGGCTTGCCCGCTTTGCGGTAGGCTTCAACATCTTCACGCACGATTCTACCGCCCGGACCGCTGCCCTGAATTTGACTCAGGTCGATGTTGTGTTCGAGCGCCATGCGCCTCGCCAGCGGCGAAGCCCGCAGCCGCTCGTCGCTCGCAACGGTGCTTTCTTCCTGCCGGCTTTCGCTGCCGGCAGGTTCTTCCTTGGGTGAAGGTTCCTTTTCCTTCCCTTTTTCGGTGGTTGGGGCTACCTGTTTGCCAGCGGAGGGGATATCATCTTCGGCGACTTGCTCACCCTCGGCAGCGATGACGGCGATGGGTGTGCCGACCGGCACTGCCGATCCCTGGGCGACCAGATGGCGGTATATCACACCTTCGTGGCTCGCCTCGACTTCGACCGTGGCTTTGTCGGTTTCGATTTCCGCCAGGATATCACCTTTGGCGACCTTTTCGCCCTCCGGCTTGATCCAGCGTACCAGAGTGCCTTCCGCCATATCGAAGCCCAGTTTGGGCATGGTGATGATCTCAGCCATCACAGCACCTCCTTGACTGCACCGATCACCTTTTCCACGTCGGGAAGCGCCATCTGTTCCAGGGTGCGGTTATAAGGCAGGGGCACGTCTTCCTGCGAGACGCGCCGCACCGGAGCGTCGATGTAGTCGAAAGCTTGCTCGTAGATGCGGGATGCCACTTCGGCGCCGACGCCGTACATACCCCAACCTTCTTCGACCACCACCGCCCGGTTGGTCTTTTTCATCGATTCGATTACCGGCTGCATGTCCAGCGGGCGCAGCGTGCGCAGGTCGATCACCTCAGCTTCTATGCCTTCTTTTTCCAGTTCTTCCGCCGCTTTGAGCGAAACTTCGAGCATTTTGCTGTAGGTAACGATGGTAACGTCGCTGCCGGGGCGCTGGACGATCGATTTGCCGATTGGTACGAGGTGCTCGCCTTCAGGCACCTCACCTTTGATCTGGTAGAGGGTAGCATGTTCGATGAACAGGATCGGATCGTTGCTGCGGATGGCGGTTTTCAGCAATCCTTTGGCGTCGGCTGGGGTGCCAGGCGCAACCACCTTCAGCCCGGGGAAGTGGGCGAAAATGGCATCCGGCGTTTGGGAATGGGTGGCGCCGAGCTGACGCCCGCCACCGCCGGGTGCCCGGATCACCAGCGGCAAGGTCATTTGCCCGCCAAACATGTAGCGAAATTTTGCCGCTTCGTTGACGATGTGGTCCATCGCCACGAAAGCAAAGTTGATCGTCATCAACTCTGCCACCGGTCGTAGCCCGGTGAGCGCCGCGCCAATGGCAGCGCCGACGATTGCCGCTTCGGCGATGGGGGTGTCGCGCACCCGTTTCGCTCCGAAGTGGTCGTAAAAGCCCCTGGTCACGGCGTAGGTACCACCCCAGACCCCAACTTCTTCCCCCAGGATGAACACCTTAGGGTCGGTTTCCATCTCTTCCCATAGCGCCTGGGAAATTGCTTCGCGGGTGGTGATTCTTGTCATTGTCTATTCTCCCCGGCTTTCTTCGTAGTAAACGTTGCTATAGAGTTCTTCGGCCTCCGGTTCGGGGCTGGATTCGGCGAATTCGACCGCTTCATCAACTTCTTGCTCAGCCAGGCGGTCCTGTTCGTCGAGTTCCTTCTTGGTGGCGATTTTGTCTTTAATCAACGATTGGCGGTAGATGCCGATGGGGTCGTTCTCTTCCCATTTGCGGATCTCTTCCGACTTGCGGTAGCGCTCGGGGTCGCCCATGGAGTGACCGCGAAAGCGGTAGGTGACCGCCTCCAGAAATTGCGGTCCGCTACCGGCGCGAATTTCTTTGATCATGTTCAGGGCAATCTGCCGCATCTCGACCAGGTTCATCCCGTCTGCCCGCTCGTTCTTCATGTCGTAGCCATCGGCTTTGCGGCGAATCTCTGAGACTGCCGAGGCGCGCTCGACGGATGTCCCCATGCCGTATTGGTTGTTCTCGCACACCCACAATACTGGCAGCTTCCATACCTTGGAAAGATTGAGCGCCTCGTGAAAGAAGCCAATGTTGGTGGCGCCATCACCGAAGAAGCAGATGGTGATGGCGTCGTGCCCTTGATACTGGTCACCCAGCGCCAGCCCGGCTGCGACTGGCAGGTGGGCGCCGACGATGGCGTGACCGCCAAAAAAGTTCTTGCTGACATCTGCCATGTGCATCGAGCCGCCCTTCCCCTTGGAACAGCCGGTGGCTTTGCCGAGTAGCTCCGCCATAACCTGACGGGCAGGGATGCCGCAGTTGATGGCGACCCCGTGATCGCGATAAGCGGTGATCACCCGGTCTTGCGGCTGGCGGGCGGAAATGATGCCGGTACTGACGGCTTCCTGCCCGATGTAGAGATGCAGGAAACCACCGATCATGCCCTTCTGGTACAGTTCGGCGGCACGTTCCTCCACCAGGCGGATGACAACCATCTGGTGGTAAAGACTGATTTTTTCCTCTTCGTTCATTAAAGAATTCCTCCCTCGTTGCGATCTACAATGCAAGAGAACACATCGCTTAGAAAGATCACATCCACCGTCCGCACAAATTATACCAGAATGGTTGGATTTACTTTACGGGGCGCGTATCAAGTTGGCTGAGGCAGAGGCTGTTTTTGTCGCCAAAGAATTGTCTGGACAAATGATTAAAAAGACTTGTAGCCAGGATCGACGATCCCGGCTACAGTAATCACCATCATGGGTTGTGGCTGGATTTATTTCTTGGCGTGTTTGAGAGCGGCGTGGGCGGCTGACAGGCGCGCCACCGGTACCCGGAAGGGCGAACAACTCACATAATTGTTGCCGACCAGGTGGCAGAATTCGATTGAATCGGGATCGCCGCCGTGTTCCCCGCAGATGCCCACTTCGAGGTCGGGGCGCACAGAGCGACCCTCCTTGACCGCAATGTCCATCAATCGCCCGACACCGTCGCGGTCGATGCTCTGGAAGGGGTTGACCGGCAGAATGCTCTTCTCGATATAAGTGACCAGGAAGTTGCGCTCAGCATCGTCGCGGCTGTAGCCGAAGGTCATCTGGGTCAGGTCGTTGGTGCCGAAGGAGAAGAATTCAGCAACCTCAGCGATCTCGGCGGAGGTCAAGGCCGCGCGCGGGATTTCGATCATGGTACCAAACTTGTAGAAGAAGTCAACGCCTTTCTCCCGCATCACTTCTTTGGCGATCTTTTCCAGCGGTGGTTGGATCTCTTTCATTTCGTTCACGTGACCGGTGAGCGGGATCATGACCTCTGGTTTGGCTTGGATGCCTTTCTTGGTCACATTGGCGGCGGCTTCGAAGATTGCTCGCACCTGCATTTCGACGATTTCGGGCATGACGATGCTCAGGCGGATGCCGCGCAGTCCCATCATCGGGTTGCTTTCGTGCAGCGCGTTTACCGTTTCAAGCAATTCTTCTTTCTCAGCCAAGCCTTTTGTTTCTCCCTTCACCCGCATGGTGACGACTTCTTCCAGCAGGCCCTGCGGAGCGGGCAGGAACTCGTGCAACGGCGGGTCGATCAGGCGGATGATGACCGGCAGCCCGTCCATGGCTTCGAACAAACCCTCAAAATCGGAGCGCTGTGAGGGCAACAGTTCGTCCAGTGTCGCTTTGCGTTCTTCGCTGGTTTTCGCCAGGATCATGCGCTGCACGATTGGCAGCCGTTCCTGCTCGAAGAACATGTGCTCGGTGCGGCACAAGCCGATCCCTTTGGCGCCGTAAGAACGGGCGCGCCGGGCGTCTTTGGGATAGTCGGCATTGGTCCACACTTCCAACCCGGTGGTGGGCCAGCCGTCGGGTGCCTGGCGGATGCCCTTGCGGGAGCAAATCTCGTCAGCCCAATCCAGCAGGATGAGCAGCTCAGTTTGTTCTTCAAGGTTGGGCACGGTCATCTCCATCTTGCCCAGGAAGACCTCTCCGGAGGTACCGTCGACGGAAATCCATTCGCCTTCCTTGACCACTTTGCCGTTGGCAACCATTTGGCGTTTTTCTAGGTCGATGCGGATGGAAGAGGCGCCCACCACACAAGGGACACCGAACTGGCGGGCGACTACCGCCGCATGCGAGGTGGCACCGCCTTCGCTGGTGAGGATTCCCTTTGCCGCCAGCATGCCGTGCACATCGTCGGGTTTGGTGAAAGGGCGCACCATGATCACGTCCTGCTTTTCTTCCTTTGCCATGCGCTCAGCGGTATCGGCATCGAAATAAACCTGACCGACCGCCGCGCCGGGCGAGGCGTTCACGCCGCTGCCGTACACCCGTCCCTCCTTGCGAGCGGCTTCCTGTGCTGTGGGGTTGAACTGGGGGTGCAGCAGCGTGTCGACGTTCTGGGGGGTGACGCGCTTCACGGCTTCATCTTTGCTGATCAAGCCCTCGTTCGCCATGTCGACGGCAATGCGCACCGCGGCACGGGCGGTTCGTTTGCCGTTGCGGGTTTGCAGCATCCACAGCTTGCCACGCTCGATGGTGAATTCGAGATCCTGCATGTCGCGGTAGTGTTTTTCGAGTTTTTCACAAATATCTAGAAATTGCTGGTAGGCTTCGGGAAGCTCTGTGCCCAATTTTTCAATCGGTTCGGTGTTGCGGATACCGGCGACCACATCCTCGCCCTGGGCGTTGAGCAAATAATCACCGTAGAGTTTCTTTTCGCCGCTGGCGGGGTTGCGGGTGAAGGCAACACCGGTGCCCGAGTCGCTGCCCATGTTGCCAAAAACCATGGTGACGATATTGACCGCCGTGCCCAGGTCGTCGGGGATGTTGGACGCCCGGCGGTAATCAATGGCGCGCTTTCCGTTCCACGATTTGAACACCGCTTCGGTGGCAAGCTTCATTTGCTCCAGCGGCTGCTGCGGAAAATCGAACCCTTTGTGTTCCTTTACCACCGCTTTGAATTTTTCGGTGAGGAGTTTCCAGTCTTCTGCGGTCAATTCGGTATCCAGACTTACACCTTTTTTCGCCTTGTATTTCTCGAGGACGTCTTCAAAGTCTTCATCGGGGATGCCCAGCACGACCGAACCAAACATTTGAACCAGACGGCGGTAAGAATCGTAAACAAAGCGCTCGTTGCCGGTTAATTGGACCATCCCGGCAGCGGTTTCGTCATTCAAACCGATATTGAGCACGGTATCCATCATGCCCGGCATGGAAAATTTTGCACCGGAGCGGCACGAAACCAACAGTGGGTTTTTGGCATCTCCGAAAACTTTGCCCGCCTTGGACTCGACCACCTTGAGTGCTTCCAACATTTGCTCCCAAACGCTTTGCGGGAAGCGTTCACCTTGCGCCAGGTAGGCGTTGCAGGCTGTGGTTGTCACAATGAATCCCGGCGGAACGGGCACACCGATCCGCGTCATTTCAGCCAGGTTGGCGCCTTTACCGCCCAATAGACCGCGTACACCTTCCCAATCTCCGCCGGCGTGGCTCAATGCCTGGTCTACCTCGGAAAATAAAAAGACCCATTTTTTCTTGTCCATAATGCATCCTCCTGCTCTATTTTGATAAGTTCAGCAAACCCACCTGGGGTACTATGCTCTGGTTCAGACAATTGTCGAATTCTACCATAAAGCTCTGCATTCAAAAAGACAATCCGGTTGCGTCGCCCGTCGCCAATACTGTAAACCACCTGCAAGGTGTAACCGGTTCGAGAGAAGGGATAATTATGCTAGAATCGCAATCATTCCTGGAGGGCATTGAATGAAAATTCTCGTCATCGACGATGATCCCGCCATGACCGATCTGATGAAACTGGTGCTTGAACCGATGCAGGCCGAGGTCTACCTTGCCAACTCCGCTCAGGAGGGCATCGTTCTAGCCCGTCGCTGTTCCCCCGATGTGATTTTGCTCGACCTGATGATGCCGGATATGAGTGGATGGGAAGTGTGTGGAAAAATCCGCCAGTTCAGCACCATCCCGATTCTGATTCTATCGGCGCTAAACAACCCCACTTTGATTGCCAAGACGCTCAACGCCGGTGCAGACGACTTTTTGATCAAACCGGTTGCCAACAGTGTCTTGCTGGCACACATCCAGAAGTTGAGGCGCCGGACGGCAATTGAAGTCGCCGCTTCACGCCGAAGCTGACCCCGTTTTTAATTTTCAGTACAGGAAAATGGAATAGAGCAATGAGCGGGAGGCTGAACTGCTTACCCCTCGTCGGCTTGATCCAGCATGCGCCGGGCGTATTCCAACGCCTCGGCGCGGGTGGTGATTTCGCCGGCTGCCTGCGCTTCCAGCAGGGCAGCAAGCAACCTGCCGAGTTGTGGGCCGGGTGATAGTGCAAGTTCAGTTTGAAGATCGTCGCCGCTCAGCAACGGAGTGGGTTTGACGGATTCGAGCGGCTTTTCCCACCAGGCGTGCAAGAGCGCTGCGCAAAATTCCAATTGCGCTTGCCAGTGATCCTGCGGGAGTTGGTGGCGGTAGGTGGCGAGAGTATCTGCCAGCGACAGCAGGCACACTTCTATCCCCGCTTCGCCGGCAGCGCGAAAGAAGCGGTAGATTGCCCGGCGGCTGGCTGGTTTCCCATCGGCGACCAACCAGTGAAGTCGCATGTGGTGGCGGATGATAGCGGCGATGTGGTTGGCTTCGATACGGCTGAGTTCGAGGGCTCGCGCCCGCCGCAATGTCGCTTCAGCACTTGCCTTTTCGTGACGGTAAAAATGGATCTCGCCGCTTTCGGCGATGGTTTTGCTGAGCGGTTTTCCAACATCGTGATACAGGGCTGCCATGAACAGCAGCGAACGCGGGCTGCGGTGTGGGTTGAGCGCCCGAGCGAAGTGCTTTTGAAAATGAAGCCGGAATTTGGCGAGATGCGCGGCTGCCATCCCCAGCACAGGGTTGGCAGTCAGCTCGTCATCCGTTTTTCCGACCAGAGCTTCGTATAGCTTTTCGAGCTCGTCCAGGGTGAAGAGAGTGTGCTGCCACACGTCCAACCGGTGCGGTTCGGGCTGTTCCACGCTCTTGGTGGCTGCCAGTTCGGGTAGCAGGGTTGCGATCGCGCCCAAACGGTCGAGCAGGCGGATGGCGCTGCCGGGGCGGGGGTTGGACAGCATTTTGAAAAGTTCATCCCGCTGGCGTTCGGCGGTGAGCCGCGCCAGCAAGGGCACAGCGCGCTGCATCAATCGGTAAGTCTGTGGGTGGATGCGAAACTGCAATTCCAGCGCCAATCGTACCCCCCGCAGAAGGCGCAGCGGATCATCTGCAAAAGCAGTCGGCGAACAGGCACGCAGCACACCGGCGCGCAGATCGGCACTGCCGCCGAGTGGGTCGATCAGGTCGGAATTGCCCTGCAGGCGCAGCGCCATGGCGTTGATCGTGAAATCGCGGTCACGCAAGTCACCCTCCAGATCGTCGGCTCGCAGCGCGGCGAAGTCGATCACGATTGGTTCGGGCACAGTTCGACGGTAAATGATGCGGGCGGTGTTGCGCGCTTCGTCCAGCATATAAAAGGACGCTTTGAGGGCAGCGGCGACCCGCCGGGCGGTCGGGCGGACATCCTTCGGCATGACAAAATCGAGATCGCGGGTATTTCTGCCGAGCAGGGTGTCGCGCACGGCACCCCCGACTAAAAAAATGTCCGGCTCGCCCTCTAAAAGTTCGCAGAGATGCTTGAAAAGATCTGAATCAAAGCAATGGAATTTCCCCGTCATTCTGCGTGGTTGTTGACAGGCGGCTGCGCCTGATATCGTTCCAAGTTGACCACCCCGATGAAGGGCAAATTGCGATACAACTCGTCGATATCCAGCCCGTAACCGAAGACGAATTTGTCGGGAATGACGAACCCGCGATAGCGAATCGACACATCGACCTCACGCCGGGGCGCTTTGTCCAAGAGGGTGCACACAGCAAGGCTTTTGGGTTTGCGCGCCGACAACAGTTCGAGAACGGATGCAACGGTGTGCCCGCTGTCGATGATATCTTCCACCAACAGGACGTGCCAATCGCGTATGTCGGTGTTCAAGTCAAGCGTGATGCGCACCTGCCCGCTAGATTGGCGGCATCCCGATCCATAAGAGGAAACCGCCATGAATTCAATGGCGTGTGGAATGGTGATCTGGCGCATCAGATCGGTCAGAAACATGACCCCGCCGCGCAGGATGCACAACAAGAGTAGATTCTTGCCGGCGTAATCGTGGCTGATCTCAGCACCCAATTCTTTGACGCGTTGTTGGAGGGCTTCTTCCGTGACCAGAACTTCACCTAAAAAATTTCGGTAATCCTGCATTCTGCCCTCCTGCCGGTCATGCCTCGCCCTGGTGCGGAACTTGATGATGTTTTCGACAGCGTGCCTCGTACATCTCTGCTGCGCCGACGATGACCACCGGATCTTCGTAATAGGCAGGGTGACCGTTGACCAACCGCTGGGTGCGGCTGGCGGCGCCGCCGCAAACCATGCAGATGGCGTGGAGTTTGTCGACCTGTTCTGCCAGCGCCATCAAAATGGGCATGCTGCCAAACGGTTCGTTGCGGAAGTTGGTGTCTAAGCCTGCCAGGATCACCCGGATGCCCCGATCTGCCAGTGATTGCGCCACCCCCACGATCCCATCGTCCAGGAATTGGGCTTCGTCGATGCCAACCACCGTTGTATCCACTTCGAGCTTGTTGAGGAGGTCTTCGGCGCTTTGGATGGGAACGGCGTCGAATGCTACCCCGGCGTGTGAGGTCACCTGGCTACCGCTGTCGTAGCGCTGGTCGATGGCAGGTTTGAACACCTTGGTTTTCTGACGGGCGATGACTGCCCGGCGCAAGCGGCGAATCAATTCCTCCGTCTTGCCGCAAAACATCGGACCACAAATCACTTCGAGTGAACCGTTGGTATGCTTCATAAAGACGCCTCCCTGAGAAATTGTGTTGTTCTATTCTACACCATCCCGCTTAAAAGATGCTGGCATTGGCATGAATTCGACCAACCATCCTCGGGATAAGGCTGTACCGCCACACCTGTTTGTGGGGATAATAAATTCCACAAGAAACGAATCGGCTGCCTCTTAGGGCAGCCCGGTTCGCTTCATCACTTTGCGGATGGCGCGGTCGTTTAGAAACGCCACCTGCAAATGGATCTAGCGCTGATCAAACGCTGATCTCTTCAGCGGCTTCCGGCAGGTTGTATCCCAACTGGCGCAGTTTCTTTTTCAGGTCGATCAGCGATTTACGACCGAAACCTTCCACCTTCAGCAATGCCTGTTCGCCTTCAGCCAGTTTTTCGATCACCTGACCGACCTTGATCAAACCGGCTTTGGTCAGAGCGTCGGTGGGACGGCTGCCCAGTTCCAGTTCGGCGATCGGGCGTTCGGGAGAGGTGCGCGCCGATTGGCGCGCTTTGTTGTCTTCAACGTATTCTTGTCGGGCTTGCAGGCGGCGGTAGAAGCGGTCTACCTGTCCTTCAATGTCGATCAGGCGCTGTTGCTGCCCGGTAAAGAACGGGTGGCATTTGGAGCACACCTCGGTTCGGATTTCTTTCTTGGTTGAGCCGGTCGTCCAGGTGTTCCCGCAGGCGCAGGTGACAACGGCGTCCGGATAAAAGGTCGGGTGAATATTTTTCTTCATGCTTGAATTCCATCCTTCTTATGCGGCGTCGTGGCGGTGACGAAGCGCGTCAAGGCAGTGACGCCAGGGATGATGATTATTCCGCCGGTAAAACGCTAACGCGCTTGCGCCCGTTGGGCAGGGTTTCAAAAACCACAACACCGTCAGCGACCGCGAAAAGGGTATCGTCTTTGCCCAGCCCCACGTTCTTGCCGGGTTTGATGCAGGTGCCGCGCTGCCGGACAAGAATGTTCCCCGATAGCACAGCCTGCCCGGCGTATCGTTTTACGCCCAGACGTTTTGAAGTGCTGTCACGTCCATTGCGGCTGGAGCCGCCACCTTTTTTGTGTGCCATGATTACTTCTCCATCTTGATCGAATCAACTTTTAACCGCGTGTAATGCTGGCGATGCCCAGATTTTACGCGATAACGCTTTTTAGGGCGGTACTTGAATACCACAATCTTGTCCCCTTTCTCATGGGCGACGACGGTAGTGTTTACCCGGGCACCTTCGACCAGCGGCGTGCCCACCGTCACCTTATCGTCATCCACAACCATGAGAACCGATTCCAGGGATACTTTTTTTCCTGTTTCGACCGCTAGGCGGTCGACCTCGATAGTCTCACCTTCGATGGCGGTGTATTGCTTACCGCCGCTTTCAACGATTGCATATTTCATTGTGCTCTCCAATCTTCACTTCGCCGAAACTCTTGCACCTGCGCCAGCATGCCCGAATGCGGGGAAGTTGGGGTTACCCCACAAGGTGGGGTTACAGATAACGGCCCCAGCAGAAGCATGCCGGGGCAACGCAAACCACAATTATAAAGGGGGATAGCGGGTCTGTCAACAATTTTTCCCGGTTTCGTTACTTTTTTATCAGGCGAAAACTGACCGTTCCGAGAGGGCGCTGCTGTTATTCTCGCAGGCGGTGTTCATCTCCCTGGCGCACAGTAAGCCCGATTGCGTCCAGATGTTCCAGCAACGCCAGAGCATAACGACGGCTGGTCTGGTAGCGGTCACGAAATTGGGCTGCGGTCAAGGTCTGATGGGTGCGCAGATGTTCGGTAACCTCCTCCACCAGTTGCTGGTAAATCTGCTTCTGGAAGGCAACCTCACTAGAAACGGCGACCAGCTCTCCCTGTTCAATTAGGGCGGCGACCACCTCCTCACCCAATTCGGATTGCAGATCTTTGATGGAGGGGGGAGCGTAGGGCGCCTCCGAAAAGCGTTTCCGCATCTGCTCGATTGTTGCCTGCTGGCGGGGATCGAAGCGCACGCGGTGGTCGGGACTGGCGATCAAGCCGCCTTTTTCGACCACAATGCCCTCTCGACGCCACTGGGCGACTGCCAGATTGAAGAGGCGCGGTTGTAGTTTGAGGCGGCTGGCTAACTCCTGACGGGGCATTCCCAATCGCAAGGGGTAATTTTTATGGTAAGCGGTCACCTCGTTGATCACTTTTTGCGTGTGGCTGTTCCACAGTGAGGCGGGCATCACCCATTGTTCACTTTCGAGCGAGGCTTCTGCGCTTTTCAGTAAATTGAACTGGCGGTTTTGGATCAACTCGCGCAGCGCTGTTTGAGCGTCGGCGGGGGAAAGGCGGGCGTGGGTGACCAGCTCGCGGATGGAGGCAGCACCGACCGCCAGGCTGGCCTGATAGAGCACATCGGCGGGAGTACCTTTGCGGATGGCTTCGAGACGTTCGATGACTTGAGCATCGAAGCGCTTGTGGCGGCGAGGCGGAAAGGGATCGATCACCACCCCTCCGCCCAGTGTTTCGCCAGGCGAAGGGCGGCGTAGAATGTAGCGGTCGCCGCGCACCGCCACCACTGGCTGTTGGGTTTCGACCTGGATCCATCCCGTCTCGCCCGCTGCCAATTCTTCGACGCCCAACAGACGCACGCGGGCGAGCACTTCAGAGGCTGCGATGAAGAGCTTGACTTCGCTGAAATGATGGAGGGGCGCACTGACGTCGGGCAGCAGACGCAACTGCAGATCCAGGCGGTGCGTGTTACGGTATTGACCTGGATGGGTCAGCACATCGCCGCGGCGCACCTCATCCACAGCGATGCCGCTGATGTTGGCGGCAGTGCGGCTGCCGGGAACAGCGCTTTGCTCTTTGCGCTTGTGGCTTTGCAACCCGCGGATGCGTCCGCTACGCCCGGCAGGGAGAATTTCGATTTCATCACCGATCTTCAGCACACCATCGCTCAGCGTGCCGGTGACCACCGTCCCGAAACCGGCAATGGTAAAGACCCGATCGATCGGCAGACGCGGTCGCCCCAGGTCAGCCCTTTGCGGCTGGTCGGCGAGCACCTCTGAGAGCGCGGCGGTCAGCGCCGGTAAGCCTTCCCCAGTGCGGGCGGAGACGCGCATCACAGGCGCATCCTGTAAGACGGTGCCGTTCAACACGGCACGCACGTCCAACTCGACCAGATCGAGCCAGTCAGGATCGTCGATCATATCGATTTTGGTCAATGTCACCACCCCACCTTTGATTTGCAGCAGATCCAAAATAGCGAGGTGTTCACGGGTTTGCGGCATCACCCCTTCGTCGGCGGCAATTACGAGCAGGGCGGCGTCGATTCCGCCTACCCCTGCCAGCATGTTCTCGATGAAGTCGCGGTGACCGGGCACATCCACGATGCCAACCTCTTCGCCGTTGGGAAGAGTGAGCCAGGCGAAACCCAGCTCAATGGTCATCTGGCGGAGCTGCTCTTCCTTCAACCGATCGGGGTTGATGCCGGTGAGGGCGGCGACCAGGGTCGATTTGCCGTGGTCAACATGTCCGGCGGTGCCAATCACCCGCATCGATCTGCTCCTGTCTAATGGGCGCGTCCGTATAAGCGCTCATACTCGTCCATAGCTTCATTCAACATTGTCAGGAGGATTTGATTGCGCTTTTGGGTGCTTTCGATGATTTGTTGCAGGCTATCGCGCAGATCCTGGGTCATATCTTCGAGCAGGATGAGGCGGTCGTTGTGCTTGTCAAGCAAGCGCATCCTCTCGCGCTGTTGCTCCTCTTGCGCCAGGGTGTAATTTGTCCAGCGCTTCTGGTCATCGGCTTTAAAAGTGACCCACTCGTTGCGAAAACGTTCCTCCCCCAATCGCTGCATCTCCGTCAGTTCGTTGACGCGCCGATCAAAACGCTGCGTCACTTCTTCCAGCGCTTCCTGGGCTTGTTTGACTGCGCGGTGGGTGGCGTCCAGTTCGATGAGTTGAGCTTCGAATTCAGACGCCTGTTTGGAAAGTTTTTCGAAGCGCGCCTGCCACTCCTTCCAGATACGGTCGCGGTCGAGCTGAATCATGTTTTGTTTCTCGATGAAGCTATTGAGGGTCTGGCGGCGTTCGGTTTCTGCTGAGTGCAGTTCGCTCAAACGCATTTCCAGTTTGCGGATGCCGTCGGAGTTCAAGTCGACCTTGCCGCGCTGCTCATCCAGCCGTTTGCGTAAGGCGGTGAGCTCGCTGTGAATATCGGTGAGCCGTTTGGTGTCCTGTCGCCTGCCTTCTTCCATGCTGCGCTGAACCCGGCGCGATTCATCGCTGGCATGCAAGACCTCTTCGAACTTGCTTTCCAGTTCATCGAGCATGTGCGCCAGTCGGAGGTCTTCATCGACGCGCGCCTGGACGGTTTTCTTGAGGTCAGCGATCGTTTCCAATCCGGCGTTGCCTTCCGCCATGAACTGATTGAGCGCATCAACCTCGCTGCGGAGATTGCTCTGCTCCCGCTTGCTCTGGCTGACCTTTTTTTCCAGTGCTTCGATCTTGCGACCCAAATCGATCTTGGCGTTGCCGATGGCTTCGTCTACTTCGTTGAAGCGGCTGGAGATGGTCGTAAGCCGCGTCACTTCGCTGTCGAGTTCTTTGTTCTTTTCGGTCAGAGCGGAGGCGCTTCCCTCGAGGGCAGCCAGACGTTCCTCCAGCGCGGCGATGAGCAATTTTTCTTTTCTGCGTTCTTCATCCAAAAATTCGTATCGTTTTACGAGTTGATCATATTCCATGGGAAACCTCGATTATTGCGGCTTATGGGCGGAAAGTTAACAGCCTCTGATTGTCTCCGAACACGGCGGTGGATACAATGCGCGCTGATCACGGAAGGCGTTGAAAAGCCAGTAAAATGTTCATGATGTCCGGCAGGAACCAGCGCGGCAAGATGCCGATCAAGATCACGATCAGTATTCCACCTCCAAGGAATGCCATCTGCTGCCAGTTTTCTTCGACCGACCAATTTTGCGAGTCGGAGCGCGCCATGGCTGCCAGGGCGCGCAGATTGCTCACCAGCAAGCCGGCGCTGCCGAGCAGGCACCACAGCACCAACGTCAGCGAACGCTGCCCCAATTGTTCCAACAGTACCAGCCGCATTGGAAAGCCCGCCAGCAACGGCATTCCAACAATCGAAAGGCTGCTCACCGTCACCGCCAGGGATATGAGCGGGAAGCGCCGTAGTATGCCGCCTATGCCCTCGAAATCGGGCGGAACGTGCTGCCTCAAGAGGGTGAGCGCCATTGCCCACAACCCCAACCCCACCGCTCGCGGCAACAGGGCAGCGGAAAAAACTTCCAAACCTGGCTGATTGCGCAGGCTGATCGCCAGCAGCGCAAAACCACTTTCGATGATGACGGCATAGCCAAACAGGCGGGTCAAGTTTTGCTGGAATGCTGCCCAGACTCCACCGGTGACCACCATCAGCACGCCAATGCCTTGCAGAACGGTGGTCAGATTCGGGTATGCCCGCAGCCAAGTGAAGGCGTTCAAGAAATCGAGGATTAATAACAATCCTACCATCGGGAAAAGGCTCAATAGAAAGCCGGTCGAGTAGGAATGGGTCTCCTGGCTCAGTAAGGGTACCCAACTGT
>JBBIKU010000036.1:12996-16608 GCA_037445245.1 Anaerolineaceae bacterium | reverse complement strand
AACCGGCAAGGGGATAGTAGCAACAAATGTGACAAGATGCGTCTACTAATATGATTTATTAACTTAAAACGCCTTGACAAAGCATTTTGGTTTTTCTATAATAAATTTAGACTTTGTGAAAATCTTCGCACCTCCGATTCACCGAATCCCACGCGGATAGGTGAACGATACGGCATGGGGAGCAATTCCCATCGCCCGCCAGTGCGCAAAGGAGGCGTACTTCGGTCATACCGGGGTTGCGTGCCATTGCGCATCTTTTTTTCTTCCCAAGCCGTAGCACTGAATGCAGCCTTTTGGCAGCGCGATTGTGAATGCCGTTCAAACCGGGTTCGTTTGATCCCGGTAATCATCTATACCCATGAAAGGAGTGTAAGACATGTGGTTTCTGAGGATTAACATGACCGATAGGACCTACAAGGTCGAAGAAGCGCCGGCTGAATACAAACATCTGGCGGGGAGAGGGGCCACCTCGAATGTGGTGGCGAAAGAAGTGCCTCCTCTGGCGCATGCTTTAGGACCCAATAACAAGCTAGTTTTCTCCCCCGGTTTTGTTACCGGCACCTCGGCGCCAACCTCAGCCCGGATATCAGTGGGCGGGAAGTCCCCGCTGACCGGCGGCATCAAGGAAGCCAATGCGGGCAGCCCCTTTGCTCCGCAACTGGCAGACATGCGCATCAAGGCGCTGGTGGTCGAAGGTCAACCGAAAGATAAGGGTAAATACTGGGGGGCTTACCTGTCTTGGGATGCGGCAGCCGGAAAACCGGCGGTAGAATTTTTCGACGCCACCCCGTTCACCGGCAAAGATCTTTACGAGGTCTACCCCAAGGTGTACGAGAAGTATCCTGATAAGGTCTCGATTGCAGGATGCGGCATGGCGGGTGAACATGGCTACGGCAATTCCGGCGTCGTTTTCGATGACTTGGCGAAGCGACCCAGCCGTTATGCCGGACGCGGGGGGCTGGGCGCGGTGATGGCGAGCAAAGGATTGAAGTTCATCGTGATCAATGCCCAGGGCGCGCCGGGGGTCGAGATTGTGGACAAGGCGCTGTTCGAAGAGGGACGCAAGAAGATGATCGATGCCCTGCGCACCCACGCCATCACCAAACCCAAGGGCGCGCTGAACAGCTACGGCACGGCTGTGTTGATCAACATCCTCAACGAGGCAGGCGGACTGCCCACCCGTAATTTCTCCAGTGGGCGTTTTGAAGACGCCGCCAAGATTGCCGGCGAAGCCATCTTCGAAGGCAACAAAGCGCGCACCGGCAAGGAAGTCTACAACCATGCGTGCAGCCCGGGGTGCATCATTCAATGCTCCAACACCTGGTATAACGAGGACGGCACGGAAAAAACCTCCTGTGTGGAGTATGAATCGGATTGGGCACTGGGCGCAAATTGCGGCATCGGTGATCTGGATTCCGTGGCAGAAATGGTTCAGCTCTGCAATGCCTATGGGTTGGACACGATCGAGACCGGCGCCACCCTCGGCGTCGCCATGGAAGCCGGTGTGGTTGCCTTTGGCGATGCCAAGGGCGCGATCGACCTGATTCACAAGATGGGCAAGGGCGAACCGATGGGACGCATCCTGGGCGGTGGAACTGCAACTGCCGGCAAGGTGTTGGGCGTCACGCGAGTCCCGGCGGTCAAGGGTCAGGGTATGCCTGCCTACGAGCCGCGCGCCGTAAAGGGGATCGGCATCACCTACGCCACCAGCACAATGGGCGCCGATCACACGGCAGGTTACACCATCGCCCCCGAAATTCTGGGTGTGATGGGCAAACAGGACCCGCTCAGCGCAGAGGGAAAAGCCGGGCTCAGCCGCGCCTTCCAGGCGACAACCGCCTTCATCGACTCGAGCGGGCATTGTCTCTTCATCGCCTTTGCCATCCTGGATATCGCCGATGGCTATCAGGGCATGATCGACGAGGTCAACGGTGTGCTGGGCACCAACTGGACCGCGGATGACATCGTCAAACACGGCGGCGAGATCCTCAAGGTGGAGCGGGCGTTCAACGAAGCCGCCGGGATCAGCAAGGAAGCCGACCGGATGCCCGAATTCATGGCAATCGAGCCGCTACCGCCGCACAACAATCTCTTCGATGTGTCAGATGCGGCGCTCGATTCGGTCTATGGTGAGCTCTAGCTTCAGTCCGGCAAGCGATTAATCCAACTGATATCGGGTTCTTGCGGTAGAATCTTCCGCAAGAACCCGACTTTTCCATCAGGAATATCTTATGACAAAAGTTGCTTCAGATGAACAGGGCAGGTTGGCGTTGCCAGAATCGTTCCTGGCGCGCCGGCACATGCCCGTTCAAGCTGAATACTGGTTGGATGACCGTGAAGGTGAGTTGATCCTCCATCCCCGCACGCCGAATGCTCACAAATTGTATATCGAGGCGACCACCGGATGCAATTTGCAATGCCGCACCTGTGTTCGCAACGTTTGGGCTGATCCGATCGCGACGATGAAAATGTCCACCTTCGACCGGACGCTCGAGTCACTGGACGACCTGCCGCAGCTCAAGCGGGTCGTTTTCACCAGTTTCGGCGAGCCGTTGACGCATCCGAAAATTCTGGAGATGATCGCCAGTGTGCGCCAGCGCGGGTTATCGGTAACGGTTGGATCGAATGGGATCTTGCTCACCCCGGAGATCGCCGAGGAACTGGTTCGTCTTGGAGTGGACCGCCTGGTTGTATCGGTTGATGGGGTCAAGCCTGAAACCTACGCGCAGGTACGCGGCGCAGCGCTGGCGAAAGTGCTCGACAATCTGCGCGGCGTCAACGAAGCCAAACAGCGCCTCAATTCGCTTCTGCCTGCGGTGGGGATCGAGTTTGTTGTCCTGAAAAGCAACGTCACCGAGCTGGCAGACCTGGCGGGACTGGCAACGCATCTCGGCGCAGCCCGCGTTCTGGTCAGCAACGTGTTACCCTACACCGAGGGTATGCGGGAAGAAATCTTGTACGGGCATGAGCCGCAGCAACCCTTCCTCTCCGGTGGATTCCCGGTTCGGCTGGATTCCTGGGTCACCTGGGGTACGCTCGAATTGCCCCGCATGCACTGGGGCGCCGAACGGCGCTGTCGATTCGTGCACGACCGCTCGATTGTCGTGGGATGGGATGGCGGCGTGTCGCCCTGTTATGCCCTCTCACATAATTACAGCTATTACGCCATCGACGGCGTCAAGAAGACGGTCACGCGTTGCCTCTTCGGGAATGTAAACGATCAGCCGCTGGCAGAAATCTGGATGTCGGAGGATTACGTGCGCTTCCGCAGCGAAGTCCGCCTGTTCCACTTTCCGTCCTGCCCCGACTGCGATCTGCGTGAAACTTGCGATCTGCGGCAGCGCAACGAGGGCTGCTGGGGCTGGAATCCCTCCTGCGCCGACTGCCTGTGGGCGCAGGATATCATTCGCTGCCCCTGAGCGAGGAGGCGTGGATGAAGGTTCAAGTTAAGTTGTTCGCAACCCTGGCAGGCAAAAATCCTGGCGGGGGCATTTCGGGCACGCCCTTTGAGGTTGAGCTGCCGGCACCGGTTACGCTGCAAGATCTGACCCACTGGCTGGAACTGCCCCCAGAAGAGGTGAAGATCTGCTTCGTGAATAGCAGTATCCAGGA
>JBBIKU010000036.1:9109-12986 GCA_037445245.1 Anaerolineaceae bacterium | reverse complement strand
GCTCGATTTTTTACTGCAAGACGGCGATGAAATTGGCATATTTCCCCCGATCGGAGGCGGTTGACATGACAGACATAAAAATCGATGCTTGGTTGTACGGCGCGCTGGCGCGCTTTGGGGGGGACCCGAACGAGCGGGGGTTTTCGAACCCACAAGTTACCCTGCCGGAGGGAAGCCGTATGCGTGACCTGCTGGCAAAGCTCCATATGGATACAAAGGAACGAGGGATTACCTTCATTAACGGTAATCTAAGCGCCATGCCCGGACTACAACCGGATCTGGATCATCCCTTGCAGGATGACGACCGGGTGGCGTTCTTTCACCTGCAATCGATGTGGCCCTTTCAGTACCGCCACGGGGTGGGGATGATCCCCGAAATGCAAGAGGCGATGTTATCGAGCGATGACCAGGGGCTGCACCATGCCTATCTAGCTGCTGAAGACGAGGAACCGAATTGCAGTGAATTTTCAAGTTGAATCAATAATAATCCTGCCTCTCATTTCTCGCGTTTTTGGCGTGTTTCGACTGTCCAAATCTCTTGGATCACTGTAATCCAATCCTTGACAGGGCGTATTTCATATCCAATACGATGACTTCACTGCAAAAACAACTGGATGGAATTAGTCCAGATAATACAGTTTAATTCGATCCATTATCAGGATGTGGGAACTGAGTTACAATAGGGCGGTTGCCGGCAGTAAGCCAGGGAACTCATTTCTTTTAATAAAAGTGGATATAATGACCGCAATCAATACCCTTCAAACTAAAGAACGAAACCTTATGGAATACCTGGGGTTGACCGCCCGCGGTTTTGCGATGGGAATCTGCAATGTGATCCCGGGCATCTCCGGCGGGACAATGGCGCTGCTGACCGGCATTTACATCGAGTTGATCGAAGCCATCCGTTCAGTCGCCAATCCGGGACACTTGAAATCGCTGCTGAAATTCAAACTCAAAGACATTTTCACCGCCATTCGCTGGAAATTCTTACTGGCGGTTTTCCTCGGCATCGGCAGCGGTACCCTGTCTTTATCGCACTTCCTGGAATGGATGCTCGAAACCTATCCAGTGCCGGTCTGGTCGTTCTTCTTCGGCTTGGTTGCCGCCTCAGCCTTCGTCGTCAGCAAACGCATCCACCGTTGGCGCTTCGCCCATTACGCCGGGCTGGCATCCGGCAGCGCAGCCATGTATATCATCGCCGGCTTGCTGCCTATGTCCACCCCCGACACGCTGATCAACATCTTTCTGAGCAGCATGCTGGCAATCTGCGCCATGATCCTGCCGGGCATCTCCGGCGCATTCATCCTGGTGCTGCTAGGGAAATATCAGACCATGCTGGCAGCCCTGAACAACCGCGAGGTGGTGGTGATCCTGGTGTTTGTGCTCGGCGCCGGCGCCGGGCTGATCTCCATCGCCCAACTGCTGGGATGGTTGTTCAAACGGTATCATGATCAGACCATCGTGGTTTTAATCGGCTTGATGCTGGGTTCGCTGCGCCGCATCTGGCCCTGGAAGGCGCTCGACGCCGGGGCGGTTCAGAGCGAGTTGCTGCCGGTCAATCCGGATGTTGCCAATGTGCTGCCCGATTTTGCCAGCCCCGAAGTCTATCTTGCGCTGGCGCTGGCAGTGGTTGCCTTTGCCATCGTAGTTGTCTTCGAAGCACTCTCAGCGAAGCAAAAGTCAGCCCAAACGGAATAACGATCCCCGCGCCAGATCAGATTTTCGCTCTCCTGTCCCTGATCGTAGAGTTCGGCAATCACCGCCTTCGCCCCCAAGCGGGCATAAGCCAGCGCCGCGGCGCGCCCGCTGCCGGTGACGACAACCATCCTGCCGCTCATTTCGTCGGGCGCCAATCCCAATTCATCCAATATCGAAGCTTTGGCGGGCATCATGGATCTCCTCTGATCCTCTCGATGTGAAATTCGAGTATACCGTTCGTTGCGTTGGGAAGCGGGTTTTCAGCGCCTAGGCGCCGCTAATACACACCGCTTGCCCTTCCCTCTTCAGATGACCACAGAGGTCATGCTATAATTTGGAAACTTGGTCTGCTCAGGAGAAGACATGCCCACCCACACCCAACTTCACCAAGAGATCTTCCAACAACCGCAGGTAATCCAAAATCTGTTGGACAACGAGCGCCAGCCAATCCAGCGGCTGGCAGCCGCGATTCAAGAGGGGAAGATCGAACACGTGATCATCGCCGCCCGGGGTAGCAGCGACAACGCCGCCCGTTACGCCCAGTATCTGATGGGGTCGATGAATGGCATCGTCGTCACCCTCGCCACACCCAGCCTGTTCACCATTTACCGGCAGCCGCCGCGTTTCGGCAATGCCCTGGTGATCGGCATCAGCCAGAGCGGGAAAAGCCCGGATATCGTCGCCGTGCTGGAGGAAGCGCGCAGGCAGGGTGTGGTGACCGCCGCCATCACCAACGTACCCGATTCCGAACTGGCGCAGCAAGCCGATCACATTATTTCACTCAGCGCGGGCGATGAGCGCTCGGTAGCTGCCACCAAAACCTACACCGCCGAATTGACTGCCATCGCCATGCTGGCGAACGCATTAAACGGCGACCCCTCCCGCCAGAAAGAACTGCAACAAATTCCCCGGGCAGTTGCCAGAACGCTGGAGATGGAAACAATTGTGGAACAGGTTGCACCGCGCTACCGCTATATGCGGGAATGTGTCGTCATCGGGCGCGGCTACAACTACGCCACCGCCTTTGAAATTGCCATCAAATTGAAAGAGCTGACCTATACCATCGTCGAATCCTACAGTAGCGCAGACTTTCTGCACGGTCCGCTGGCGATCATTGAACACGGATTCCCTGCCATCACCATCGCGCCGAGCGGCATGGTGCTGCCAGAGATGCGCGCTTTCATCGGCACACTGAAGGAACTCAAAGCAGAAGTGGCGGTCATCAGCGATGATGAAGAAACACTGCGGCTGGGCGAGGTAGCCCTGCCGCTGCCCCATTCCGTCCCAGAGTGGTTGTCGCCGATCACGACCATCATCCCCGGGCAATTGCTGGCGATGCACCTGGCGTTCATCCGCCATTACGACCCCGACCAACCCCGCCGCCTGTCCAAAGTGACCGAAACGTATTGAAGCTACGGCTCTAGTTCGATTCGATTGCCAATCGATCTTGATAGGGGGGCTTCCACCGCTGGTTTTCGGGCGCGCAATTGTGCCAGCAGTTCTTCCGGGCTGCTGACCGAGGTCAACACCAGAAAGATCAGCGCCGGGAAGAAGTGAAACACCAAGCGGTCGGCAGAATAATTGAGGTGCCACTCCAACGGGTGCGGGGTTACGATGATAACCCCGACATACCCCAATAGTGTGAGTAACAGCACCAGAACCACGAAGCGAACCGCCGGGCGGTGTTGTTGGTGATGATGGTGATAAAAGACGCAGGCATAGATCAACAGAATGGGGACGATCGCAATCCACCAACTTCCTACTTCGAGAAAATGTTTTCCCATTTCTCGGACGGTTACGCTGTAACGGCTGAAGTCAATCAATTTTGGGAATAACTCGGCAGCAGTCCGATTGCCGAACAGATCAGAAGGCGGGGCAAGTGTTAGCTTAAAGTAGGCAACCGTTACCGACGGTAACAGCACACCCAATCCGAACGGGAGCAACCCCTTGACAGTACCCTTAAACGACCATTGAGAATGCAAAACGATCATTGAAAAGATTACCACAACCAGGAACAACGAGCCCTCATTTTTAGTCCAGGCTGTAAAACCAGCCATCCATCCTCCCAAAACAAGGAAAGCAGGGCGCCGGTAACGGATAAAGGCATAAAACAGAATACAGGCAGCGAAGATGAAGTAGGTCAGTGGCATGTCGGCGGTCAATATTGCGCCGGTGGAGA
>JBBIKU010000036.1:0-9076 GCA_037445245.1 Anaerolineaceae bacterium | reverse complement strand
CAGCGCGGCGGCACTCCATTCCCTGACCCAGGCGACCGCGGCCACCAGCAACCCGACCAGCGAGTAGGTGAAGAGGAGCGCTTGCAACATCGGCGCCCGCAGGCTGTCTTCACCGAGCAGCACCCACAGACGGGTAACGGTCGCCGGTACCAAAAGGGGGTAGTTGGGATGGTGCTTCCACCACAACAGAGGGGAAAATGCTGCCCGCCAGTTCTCGCTGTCCAGGAATAGAAACCTGGCGCGCAGGTTCCAGATGGCGTAGGCGTCAAAGGTGCCATAAGGTTGCATGAAGGAAACCATCAAGAAACCAATCAGCGATAAGCCGGCAAAGCCAAGCATCACCGAAACCAGCCCCCACGTCACCCAGGTCGCCGCGGTGGGGTGCGATTGAATGTCTTCAGCCGGTTTATTTCGTCGCAACTTGTGATAGATCAGGGCAGCCAGCAACCCGCTCAGAACGATCCCCTCGATGATCAGGAATCCCTTGTGCGCCGGCGAAAAAAGTACGAACCAAAAGAAATACAGAGACGAGCCAATCCCCAATCCAATCCCAACACCGAGAAAAACTTTGAGCCACAGGTTGGCGCGCAACCTGCCTGGAAAGAGTAAAAAAACAGCCGCCCAGCCGATGCACAGATGCGGCAGCAGCCACAGCAGGCTTTGCAGCGTCATTCCGGCTTACCCCGCAACAAATAGATGCCCCAACCATAGTTATAGAGTTCCTCGACGCCCAGGGCATCTTCCAGTTTGTCGTCAAAGAAGGGGTCGCCGAAATTACCCACAATCCATTCGAAATGATCGCCTTCAACCAGAATCAGGGGCGTCAGAAAATATTGCGTCAACGCCCGTTCTTCGTGAACATTGTTTAGGGCGTACGGCGCGCTTGGAAAATTCGGCTCGGAAAGGTAGCCGACCACTCCGCGCTGCGGCAGATCATCGCGAATGCGCTCAACCCGACGTTCCCAATCCGTTGCAGGGTCTTTTCCGAGTAGAGATTGATCCCAGCGTCCGATTGCCCACTCCAGCGTGCGTACATTTTGATATACGGCGGAGATGACTAGGAAAGCCAATGCCATAGCTGCCAATGTTGGTTTCAAATTTTTCTGAAGGGCTTTAAAATTACTCGACATGATTCATACTAAAGAGGCAATAGTGATTATTGGCTGGCGTAGATCAACCTAATAGCCGGCACTGCCCGAGTATAACATAAGCCCAGTCGAGCCCGGCATTAAGTTGCGTCACGGCAGGTCGTCGCACGTCAATTCGGACCGGACATGCCCCACACTGTTCGCCTTCTCAGCCCGCGCGGGCGCGCTTTCTTCAATCCGCTGCCATAGATTGCAAAAACGTTGGCGATAACGACCATAACCGATGTGGCGGGCTGCCAGGGTCAGATCGACCGCCTCTTCCCAGCGGGCGGTGTGGGCGTAACCTTCGATGAAGGTCAACCACTCCTGCGGGGTGTGATAATATTCTGCCTCTGGGTAATATGCGGCAGTGACGACGGCATCCGCCTGTTCCGCCACAGCCTCCCAATCCCCCTGCTGCCGGGCAAGTTCGGCTTTTTGATAATGGTAACAAAATCCTCGCTGCGGTTCGACGCCAAAGATTTCGACAGGTGGATAGCCCGCCGCCGCCTGGGGCTCGATCCGGCTGGGGCTCGAGGCGCTGATCATCTGGCGGGTCACCGCCGTCAGATCCGGATTGTCGGCATCCTCCGGCGTCAATATCCACACACAATTTGCCCAGCCCGGATTGTAGTACACGATCAGGCTGTTCGGGGGACTGGCTTCAAAATAAAAACTGCGGAAGCGGGTGTTGAAGTTGATGGTCTCCCCATTTTGATAGCGTTGCGCCAGTGCGGGACGGGTTAGATAGAGCCAGTACGCCAGTTGTGGGGGATTTTTTGGCTGCGGATACAAAAAATTGATCGCCGATGAGGTCGAGAACAGTCCCTGGTTCGGAAACACCTCCCTCTCGAACAACAACGCCGTCCCCGCCTGAATGTGCGGGGCGCGCCAGGTGAGTTGCCAGTAAAAATCAATTTGCTGCTGCCACAGGTCGGCATATTCGGCGCTGTTGCGATAATGGGTTGCGGCAGCCAGGGCGAGCAAAACCGCCACCACCGCTGCCCGGTAAAGGCGCCGCGGCAGCAGTTGAACCGTCACGCTCGCCCAAAACAGGCTCGCACCAAACATCGCCGCCGCAGCGTAACGGTTGGCGTGATAATCATCCAACACCTGCCTGCCCGACAGCCAGGCGGGTAGCACCCCCAGAATGACCGACAACAAGCCCACCGCTGCAATCTGCACAGTCGAGGGCGAGGATGCCTCGTCTTGCGATGGGGACGGTTTGAGCAGCAAAAAGTACATCACCATGACGGCGAATACCAACGCTGCTAACCACCAGGAACTTTGCAGATGGGGAGAACGCGGCACGCCGCTCACCCCGAAGCGGATCACCTCGCTCCAGCTACCAACCAGAATGTGATACGTCTCCAATATGCCCACCTTGACCAGATGCGGAATCGTGGCTGCTGGCTGGGAAAAAAACGAATAAATTAGGTTCGGGCTGTAAGGATGATCCCCCGGTAAATGAGTGAGAAACAAGCGAATGGAATACAGAAGAAAAACAACGAAGTAGACGCCATAATAGCGCAACAGCAGGAACAGCTTATGGGAAAATCGATCCCGCTGCGGCGAAAGCAGCAACCACAGCGCCACCAGCCTTAAGCCTTCCAACGGCGCGAAGTACTCGCTTATCGTCAATTGGAGAATCATGGCGACAACTGCCAGTAGCGTCCAATACGGCAAAGCTTTGGGGTGTCGGACGGCGTAAACGGTTGCCCCCAATGAAACAAAGAACAAAGCGTACTGCAACCACATTTGATGAAAGGTCACCGCCATCGGCTGCATGGTGAAAATTGGATAGACAACAAATAAAGCGGCTGCAATCGCCATCCTATGCCGCAAGGACGGGAATAACCCTTTCATTGCCCACCACATCCCCACCGCCGTCAACCAGCGCAAACCCAGCACAAAAACGTGCCAGCGCAGTGGTGAATATCCCAGCAGGGGATTGAGGACGAGATGAGTCCAGCTAGAAAGGGGGCGGTCCTCGAGATAGTAGCTCCAGTAACCGGAGGCACCATACAACCAGTTGACCAGCAATTTCGCCCAATCGTCCCAATAAAACCCAAGCTGGGTAATCTTCAACCCGTGCGCCAGCACGCACAGCACAAGCAAAAACAACGGCACACTGGCGTAGGAAAGCTGAAAACCGCTTGGTTTTCTGATCATTTACCCCACCTTACCAAACAAATATTAATACCACCACTGGGAGAACGACCATTTATCGCCTGAGCAAGCAGCGCTAACATGGGTCTTTCGAGGCGGTACGAATGAGATTCTAGTACCGAAGTGTGTTAAAATCAAGCCTCGCTGCAATTGACGAGCGCTGCCTGTTTCAGGCAATCCACGACTGCAACCCTCGCCAACGCATGTCGAACCTTTTTGCCCAACATTTCGAACACACCGAAACACGGATTTCTCAATGAATAAGCAAACCAAGCCTCAAAACAATGATCAGCCCATTCTGCTCGGCGTACGCCTGACCGCCACGGCGCTGCTGCTCGTTTACACGATCTTGTTCTTTCTTTCCGGCGCTGCCGGGCTGGTGTACCAGGTCGTCTGGCAGCGCATTCTGCAGGTATATTTCGGCGTGACCACCTATTCGATCGCGGTAATCGTTGCTGCCTATATGTGCGGCTTGGGAATCGGGTCGCTCGGCGGCGGCTGGCTCTCGCAGCGTCTGCGCCGCCCGCTAACAGCCTTCGCCGGGATGCAGCTCGGCATCGGGCTGTTCGCTTTGATCAGCCCACACATCATCCTTAGCGTAGGGCGGGCAACCGCCGGCAGCAGCTATGCGGTGGTGTTTGGCTTGAGCTTCGCCTTACTGCTCATCCCCACCATGCTGATGGGCGCGACGCTGCCCCTGCTGGCAAGAGCCTTCATCCACCGCCTCGAATCTGCGGGGAAGATCATCGGACTGCTATATGGCATCAACACCCTCGGCGCCGCCATCGGCTCGCTGGCGGCGGGCTTTGTGCTGATCGGCTGGCTCGGATTGGCGGGCAGCATCCAGGTGGCAGTGGCGATCAACCTGTTCGTGTGCATAGCCGCCCTGCTCACCTCGAGCAACCAAGTGCAAGAGAAAAGCTTGCCCCCCACCGTCGGAAAAATACCCGCCAGGAAAACCCTGGCAGGTGGTTGGGGTTACCGCACCGTGCTTTCCATGGCATTTCTGACCGGCTTCTTGGGCTTGGCGTACGAAATGTTGTGGATTCGCGCCCTGGGAGTCATCAACAAGCACACCGTCTACCTTTTCCCCAGCGTTCTTTTCGCGGTTCTGTTGGGGCTGGCGATCGGGGGTTATATCTTCGGCAGACTCGCTGACCGCTCGCCCAACCCGCTGCGCCTGTTTTGTGTCATTGAAATCCTGGTGGGGGTGTTTGCCGCCCTGGGTGTCGTGGTGCTGCTGAATTTGCCCAACCTGCCGGCGATGGCAGAATTATTTTACGCCCGTTTTGCCGAATTTCAACAGCCTCCCAGCCCTTTTGTGTGGCTTGGCGACCAGTACGTCTTCAGCCGCGTGCGCATGACAACCGGTTTGCTGGTGGTATTACTGCCGCCGGCACTGCTGGCGCTGCCCGCCAGCCTGCTGATGGGCGGCGGTTTGCCCATCCTGGATCGCATTGCTATCGAAAGCCCGCAAATGGCGGGGAAGCGCGTCGGCGATGTGCATTTGGCGAACATTATCGGCTCCACCTTGGGAACGCTGACGGTCAGCCTGGTTTTACTCCCCGCCGTCGGCACAGAGGTCACTCTTAAAATTCTGGTCTTGCTGGCGTTTGTTTTTCTCTTTCTTGGCTTCGGGGATACCCTGCAAAACAAAACAAAGAGCGACAAAAAAACCGCCCTGGTGCTGGCTGCAGCACTGCTGTTGATGGTGGTGCTGCTGCCCAGAAGAACGGAATTCTACCAACGCATTTACACCGCCGGCACCCGCTCGCCGGTTGTGATTGATGAAGGTCGCGACAGCGTGCTGGCGCTGACCGGCTTCAACCCCGATGGAGAGAAGCCAACCTGGTTCTGGATCGGCGGCGAAATCAACAGCTTCTTTCCACCGGATGGCAGCTACGAGAGTGTGGCATTGCCTTGTGCAGCCGCTAGCGCTCCCCGCCGGGTGCTGGTGATCGGGTTTGGCGGCGGGCACACTACCCGCTTCTTTACCGAAATTCCAGGGGTGGAGGAGATCGTTGTCATCGAATTGCTCGAAAATATCGCTCCCATGTTGGAGGATCATCTGGAACACGTGCAGCAAATATTAAACGACCGGCGGGTGAGCTATGTCGTGGACGATGGTAGGCGTTTCCTGTACGCCAACCCGCACCAGAATTTCAACGTGATCATCATGGACCCCTATCGCAATTACACCGCCGGCAGCAATAGCTTGTACGCCGCCGAGGCAATGGCGCTCTACCGCTCCCGCCTTACAGAAGGCGGCGTGGTTTGCGTATGGAAGGACGAAGGGCACATCATCCCCGCTACTGCTGCATCGGTCTTCCCTTACGTTGACGATTATCGCTACTTCATGATCGCCTCTGACCAACCGATCTTCTACAATTTCGAAGCCCTGCAGGCTTACGATCAGATTCTAAGGGAAGAAGGTGCTCCGACCATCCAGGCGCATCAAATCGATCCCTACAACATCATCAGCCGCTATCTGCGAGATCAGGATCGCATTCGCCGCGAGTCAGAGCGGCTGCCAATCCTGAGCGATCTCAATCCCTATCTGGAATATTATTACTTCAATCAACCCACCCTGGATATTCCGGTCATCCGGGATGCCTCCCCGGATAATCTCATCAACCGTCTGCAAGGCTGCGACGACGCCTGCCGCCAGCACATCCGTGATGACTGGTGAAAGCGGTGGCGGCAGGTCGAGGGTGCAACCTATTGCACAAATCTCCGTATATAAAGTGACATTAAAGCAAGGAGATTACAAATGGAAGCCAAAAAATTGTATCGCAACCCGGCTGACCAGATGATCGCCGGTGTGTGCAGCGGGCTGGCAGAGTATCTGACCCTCGACGTGACGGTGATACGTCTAATCTTCGTTTTGCTGGCTTTGATGGGAGGCAACGGGCTGTTGATCTATCTCATTCTGTGGCTGGTCATGCCCGTCAAACCCATTTCAACGCACCCCAGGGATGATCTCGGTGACCGGGGAGACACAGATGGATAAACCCTGCGCTGAATTTCCGCGCCTACTTCAGCCTTGAGGAAAAATAATCTGTAGCCAAGATCGCCGATCCTGGTTACATTCTTATTCACGCAAAAGGGCTGCTTCTAAAGGCAGCCCTTTTGCGTGATGAGCGCGCAGGGGATCGAACCCTGAACCAATGGCTTAAAAGGCCACTGCTCTACCATTGAGCTACGCGCCCGCAAAGTGAAGTGATTTTATCATGCCCCTTTGGGGACGTCAACATTTACAATTTCGTAAGTGGTTTGACATTCACTGGCGGCGAGATT
The DNA here is from genome assembly GCA_037445245.1 of Anaerolineaceae bacterium. GTDB lineage: Bacteria > Chloroflexota > Anaerolineae > Anaerolineales > Anaerolineaceae > JBBIKU01. Next base: position 2,483 of record JBBIKU010000036.1, on the reverse strand, counting down.
AAAATAAAACATGATCGGGCTGTTCGGGGTTTAAATGCCGCAAATATTCGGTTCAGGAGTTTTCGTGGCAAACTGGGCAGGGAAGTTCATTATAGGTCTAACTGGAAACATCGCAACCGGCAAGAGCGTCATTCGCAGAATGTTGGAGCACCTGGGCGCCTACGGTATCGACGCCGACGCTCTGGCACACCGCGCCATCGCCCGCGACGCACCCGGTTACCAACCGGTGATAGAGCTATTTGGGCGCTGGATACTCGAGCCCGATGGACAGATCAATCGCTCCAAACTGGCAAGTGTGGTCTTTAATGATGATGAAGCCATGGCGCGTTTGGAGGCAATCGTCCATCCCCTGGTGAGCCAGGCGGTCAATCTAATCGTCAGCCGCGCTGCGCCGCGGGTGGTGGTGATCGAAGCCATCAAACTGCTCGAGAGCGATCTGCGAAATGTCTGCAACAGCATCTGGGTCACCTATACCCCGCCTGAAATTCAACTGGAACGCCTGATCAACCTGCGGGGTATGAGCCCACAGGAAGCCCGTCAGCGCATCGAAGCCCAGTCGCCTCAGGAACAGAAAGTTGCGTTAGCCGATGTGGTGATCAAGAACAGCGGTACCTTTGCCGAGGCTTGGCGTCAGGTCACCGAAGGGTGGAAAAAAGTTGTTCCCGAAGGTGCTTCCGCCATCGCCCAGACACCCACCATCCCGGTCAGACACTCGACCGGTGAGCTGGTGGTGGTGCGCGGCAAGCCGCGCCACTCGGCTGAGATCGCCGAAATGATCAACCGCATCACCAAACCGCTCCAGCCAGTCAAAGAAGAAGACGTGATGGCAGAATTCGGCGAGAAAGCCTTTCTCCTGGTTCAACGGGCAGAAAAACTCGTCGCTGCCCTCGGCTGGCAGGTCGAAAACTTGGTGGCGCGGGCGTCCGGCATCGTCATCGAGCCATCGCTGCCGGCGGCGGACGTGCTACCGCTGTTGATCGCCGAAATGGAACGGGCTTCCAAAGATTTGCAATGCGAAGTGGCGCTGGTATATGCACCCAACGATCTCGCCAAGCTCGACTCGCTCTGGCATAAAATGGGCTATTTACGGCGCACCCCCCAGGAATTGAGCGTGCAGGAATGGCAAGAAGCCGCCCGGGAATCCGTGCAGCTGGGGACGACGCTTTTCTTCAAACAGTTGCGCCAGGAGCGCGTTTTGCGACCGATCTGATGGTCACGCTGTTGAATATCAACCTGGTCAGTGGCTCGAGCCGCTTACTCGTAGTACAATCGAGATGGAATAAAAGTGCCCGATTTATTTAGCGAACTCCTTTTCCTCTTTCAACGCCTCGACTGGTTGAGTCTGTTTGATATCCTGCTGGTCACGGCAATCATCTTTGCTCTTTTAATGATCGTGCGCGACACCCAGGCAATGGTGCTGCTGCGCGGCGTGATCCTGCTGGCAATCCTGCTCAGCCTGCTGACCAGCCTGGTCAACCTGCCGGCTTTCTCCTGGCTGATTCGCACCACGCTGCCAGCGCTCTTGTTCGCTGTGCCGGTCATTTTTGCCCCCGAAATTCGGCGCGCCCTCGAGCGCGTGGGTAGAGCCGGTTCGGGCGCCCTGATGTTCCAAAAGAACGATAAATCGATCCTGGCGATCCAAGAGATGGTGCGCGCCGTGGTTTCGGCGGTGGCGCGCCTCTCCGCCCGCCAGCATGGCGCCCTGATCATTCTGCAACGCGCCGACAACCTTTACGATTACATTCAATCCGGCGTCCGCTTGGACGCCGCTGTCACCCCCGAATTGCTCTTGCAGCTCTTTTATCCCAACACGCCGCTGCACGACGGTGCTGTGATCATTGTCGACCATCGTGTGGCGGCAGCTTCCTGTGTCATGCCACTCTCCGCCAGCGGCATCCTTAACCACACCCCCGAACGGCAGATGGGCTTGCGCCATCGCGCCGCCTTGGGGATTTCCGAAGCCAGTGATGCCATTGCCATCGTCGTCTCCGAAGAAACCGGCGCTGTTTCCATCGCCCATAGCGGGCGAATGATCCGCCGCCTGGACAGTGAACGGCTTGGGAACGTGTTGATGACCTTCTACGAGCCGGAAGAAATGGTGATCAGTCCCTTAAACATCCTGGGGCGTATCCGCCACTGGTATCGCACCACCATCCGGCAGGAGGATTGAATGCTTTCCCCGCTGCGCCAACTGGTTAAAATCCTGCCGACCTTGCTGCTTGCCTTTGCCCTCTCGCTTACGGTTTGGATCTCGGCAGTGACCGCCGCCGATCCAACCCAGGAACGAGTCTATCCTCGTCCGGTGACGATCGAAATCATCGGGCAGGACCCAGGATTGGTGCTGCTGGGCGAAATTCCCAGCCAGGTATCGCTGACCCTCAACGCGCCGCGCTCCATCTTCGACCGCCTGGTCAACGAACCCATTCCGGTACGGGCAGTCGTCGATCTCTCTGGGCTAGGAGCCGGAAGTTATACGCTTCCGG
>JBBIKU010000035.1:4602-17078 GCA_037445245.1 Anaerolineaceae bacterium | reverse complement strand
TATCCCCGCACCCCCTGCCGGATTGAATGGAACCGTCATCCTGACGCAGCTCAATCCCCAGTTACAGATTGTATCGATGAATATGAATGGAGCGACTCAGCAGGTGCTTGCAACCGATGCCGCCCGGGCAGCGCTCAATGCGGATGGTACCCTCCTCGCCTATACGAGCGATACCGGGATTGTCATCCGTAACCTTAGCAGCGGCGAAATATCCACCATCGCTGGTTCGTTTGGGCGCAACATCCACTGGTCGCCGGATAGTCGCGCCCTAGCAACCGTGAAGACAGGAAATACCTATGGTATTTTTGTGGTGGATTTGGAAACCAACGCCATGACACAGCTCTCCAACCTGGGATATGAAGCCATCGCCGGCTGGTCGCCGGATGGTTCCACCCTGTACTATGCCATTCCCGGATCGAGCAGCAATGGTTTCCAACTGAGGGCGGTAAATCTCGCCACAAGCGAAACCAGAGATGTATTCATATTGGAAAATTCATCGCGGAAATCGCCACTACCAGCCTTGTCGCCAGATGGAAAATGGGTCGCTTACCGGGCTAGCGATAACAGCAGCCTGTACATCAAGGGTATGGATGGAAGCCCCGCACGTCAGGTTTTGGATAACCCAGCACAGGCAATCAATGGCATCACATGGGAAAAAGAAGGCCATCTGTTGGCTGTAAGTCTGATCACCCAAGAATTTCCTGATGGTGAGGTGTTTTTGATCGACCCCGACAGTTGTGAAAGTTACCGCTTTCCTGGGCTAACAGGTGAGGTAGATGGTATCAACATTCCCTGAGCCCTCTCGCAGCGAATGCATCATAAAAGAAATTTTTAGGGTGTTTTTAGTGAAAAAACTGAGTAAATTATAGCTCTGTTATATCGGCGCAGCTTGTAAAACAACCCTACCCAATGCTATATTTTGGCACCAGGGTCGGCGACCCCGGGGTACAGCAGCGGCGCCATGCACGCCGGCTTACTCCGCCGCGACCAACGCAAGCGCCGCGCCGAAGGTTGACAGCCCCATCGACCTGGAGTATCCTTCAATTTGCAGCCGGGTGGGACCGGCGCGGCGGAATCCTTCGAACCCCGTCAGGTCCGAGAGGAAGCAGCGGTAAGGAGGTCGTTCCGGGTGCCGCCGGGCAACCTGCCCGGCTCAACTTTCACCAAGGGTGGGCTTATGGCATCCTTACCCATCATCGATTACGAGGGTTCCGATTACCAGGAGACGTTCTGGGAGCGCGGCGGCAGGGCGTATGAAGACGCCGTTGAGGCGGTGGCGTTGCGGCGTCTGCTGCCGGCGGGCGGCGGCAGGCTGCTGCTCGAGCTGGGCGCCGGCGCCGGGCGTAACACACCCCGTTACCAAAACTACGCCGGAGTGGTGCTGCTGGACTACTCGCGCAGCCAGTTGGAAAAAGCACGCCAGCGCCTGGCAGGGCAAGGACGTTATCGCTTCGTCGCCGCCGATGTCTACCGCTTGCCCTTCGTGGACGGCTTGTTCGACGCCGCCACCATGATCCGCACGCTACACCACCTGGTGCACCCCAGCCAGGCACTCGAACAGGTGCGGCGGGTGTTACAGCCCGGTTCGACCTTCATCCTTGAATTTTCCAACAAACGTAATCTCAAGGCAATCCTACGCTATTGGCTTGGGCGGCAAAGCTGGAATCCCTTCACGCCCGAAGCGGTGGAATTCACCCCCCTCAACTTCGATTTTCACCCCCGCATGGTGCGCGCCTGGCTGGCACAGACCGGTTTCACCGTCGAGCGCCAGTTGACCGTGTCGCACTTCAGGATGGCGCTGTTGAAGCGCTGGCTGCCGTTGCGGTTGCTGGTGGGACTAGACGCGCTCTTGCAGCCCAGCGGGGCGTTGTGGCAGTTGACACCCAGCGTTTTCGTGCGCGCCGGCATAGCCGGCGAAGCGGGTGCAGCCGCAGCGGGCTTTTTCCGCTGCCCGGCGTGCGGGCGTGCTCCCCTGGAAGACGCCCCGCCGCGGATTGAATGTCACACGTGCGGAGCGGTTTACCCGGTGGAAGCGGGGATTTACGATTTTCGATTAAAGCAGGACGGCGCCGATTAGGAAGCCCTAACCGGTTTTTTCCACAATCCAGAAATGCGACAAACCGAAGTGGCGCAGGGGGGTCTTCTCGACCGCCTGCAACAGTGCTCGCAGTGTTTCCCCCAGCCGCCGCCGACGGGCGATGATGTTGTCATAAGCGCCAAAGATGATCGTGCGATCAACAAAGCGCACGCTCAAGCCTTCAAACAGCCGCTCCAGGTCGCCGCGGGTGTATGCCCGCACGTGGGGTGCTAAGCGGTCGCGCAACCGGCGCGGCAGGTAATTAACTAGCGGGATGTTGCCAAAACGGTAACGCCCGCCCCAGTAGACGCCATGGGTCTCAAAGGGATAGCCGCGGTTGGGGCAGAACAGCGCCAGCCGTCCGCCGGGGCGCAAAACGCGCACAATTTCACGGATCGCCAGCCGATCATCCTGCACGTGTTCGAGCACCTCGTGGCTCAAGACCAGGTCAAAGGACGCCGAGGGGAAGGGCAATTGTTCGCCGACGCCGCAGACCACCTGATCGGCGACCTGGCGCGCTGTTTGTGCCCGTTCAAAGTCGATCTCCAAGCCCACCGCCCGGGAGGCTTCCTCTGCCAGGTGCGCCAGGTACATACCCACCCCGCAGCCATCCACCAGCACCCGTCCGCCACTGCGCCCGTCCGCCGCCCGCCGGATCATCTCTAGGCGGCGCTTTTGACCGGCGCGCCAGACATAGGAAGGCTCGCCGCGCAGGGCTGCCTTTCGCAGTTGATCCTCGCTCATTGATTTCAGGGATCCCTGGATGAGAATGGCACCCAGGCGAGCACGGTGGTTCCTAGGGCGCGTTCGGTCGAGATATCCACATCCCCCCCAACATTACGGGCGCGCGTTTGCATATTGGAAAGGCCATGACCGAGGGTACGCTGTACCTTGTCCAGGTCGAAACCGCGCCCGTCATCCTGTACTTCAAGTAAGACACGGTCAGCAGTGGTCCACAGGTTAACATCAACGTGGCGCGCCCGGGCGTGTTTGGCGATATTGGCAAGCGCCTCCTGGCAGATGTGGAAAAGCGCTACCGCCATGTTGTTGGGCAGTCCCGCCAGCCCGTCGTCAGGTCCGTGCAGCTCAACTTCCACTAGGGTATTGGCGCGCAATTCGTTCACCAAGCGTTGCACCCCCTGGATCAGGCTTTCATCGCGCAACTGGCGCGGGCGAAGGTCGAGAATGTAGGCGCGGATATCACGAATGGTGTTGTTGAGGTCGCTGATGGCGGTCTCGATGCGCTGCGTGGCAACCTCGATGTCTTCCGCCATCAACAAGCGGGCATGTTCAAGGGTCAGTCCTACGGCGTAGATCGACTGGATGACGCCGTCGTGCAGGTCCATGCCGATACGCTCGCGCTCTTCCAGCACTGCCAGACGCCGCTGTTGAAGGTTAAGGCGCACGTTTTCGATGGCGGTGCCGATCCACGAGCTGATGGCGGCGAGGAATTGCATTTCCAGTTCGCCCAGCGGCTGGCTGTCGTTGGTGGCCACGCACAACACCCCCAGCACACCCTGACGCCCGTTGAGGGGGAAGCAGGCAATCTGACAGTAGTGTCCCTCGACCACCAGCGGGGCGAGGTCGCGCCCATTGCTACCCGGAAGATTCATCAGATTGGGTTGACCTTCGGCTGCAGTTTTGCCCACCAAGCTCTCGCCAAACTGGAACTGAGATTTGTTCCACAACATCCCCAGGGTATTGCTGCGGTGGTGAACGCGTTTGAGGATGGCGGTGTCACCCTGGCGCAGGTAGATCTCGCCCGCCTCGAGGTTAAGGTAGTCCATCACCTGGCTGAGCGACTTATCCAGAATCTGATCGGTGTTGGTGGAGGTCGCCAGAGTGGAGGCAAGCTCATTGAGCAAGGCGAGGTTTTCATTGCGGCGGGTGAGAACGTGATCGCGGCGGATAAGCTGCTTGTAGAGACGGGCATTCGAGATCGCCACCGCCGCGTAGGCTGCCAGCGTTTCGATCACCTGCTGATCGTCGGCGGTGAACTCGGGCGCTCCGATCTTGTTGGTCAGATAAATCTGTCCGAGATGCTGCTCGCCCTGGCGGATGGGAACGCCCAGGAAAGAAGTCATACGGGGGTGGTGGGGCGGAAAATCAACCCGCCGCGGGTCGCGCTCGACATCGGCGATGCGGATGGTTTCGCTCGAGTTCATCAAAACGCCGATCAACCCTTCGCCGCGCGGGGGGGGATCGATTTCCTGGATTTCTTCGCTGCTCATCCCCACCGGGATGAAGCGCTCCACTTCCCCCTTCTCATTGAGTACGCCAACCGCGGCATTGCGGGCGTCGACCTGCTGACGGGCGATCTCGGCGATGCGGTTGAGCAGCGATTCCAGCGAGATATCCTGCACCAGTTCCAGGCTGGCAAGGTGCAGAGCTGCCAGGCGTTCTTCCAGTTGTTCGCAGGTCAAGGTGGTCATTACATCAAACCCATCTTATTTTACTCGATTTATCCGTAATTTGGCAACAACCCACCCACCGCAGCCGAAACCCGATCCATTGATCAACGGAGGTTGTGTCCTGACCAACGGCTGGATTAGATCCAGCCGCGCAGTTCCATGGCTTTGACCACGCGCGAGATGGCAACCATGTAGGCGGCATCGCGCATGTAGACGTTCTGTTCCTCCGCCATCTTGAACACAGCCTGAAATGCGACCGTCATTTTGGTATCCAGCCGTTCCAGCACCTCATGGCGGGGCCAATAGTAATTCATATCATTCTGCACACCCTCAAAATAAGAGACCGTCACCCCGCCGGCGTTGCACAGAAAATCGGGGATCATGAAGATGCCGCGCTGCTGAATGCCTTCGTCGGCGTCGGGTGTGGTCGGTCCGTTGGCGCCTTCGGCAATGATGCGAACACGTTCGTGAATCTTGCCCACCGTTTCGGCAGTGATCTGCCCTTCCAGCGCCGCCGGAATGAGCACATCGGCTTCTTTGCTGAGCCACGCCTCACAGTCTTCGATGACGTACCCCGCTGCCCTGGCACGTTTTTTGTCGACCGAGCCGTACTGATCCGTGATGCTCATCAAAAAACGTGGATCGACACCTTCGGGATGGCTGACGGTATAGGCAAGGCGGTCTTCCCGATCCCAATAGGAAACACAGGTCACTTTGCCTTTGAGCATTTCAGTGAAACCAATGGCAGCATACTGAGCGACGTTGCCGAAGCCCTGAATGGCAGCGACGCATTTGGCAGAATCGAGCTTGAGATGCTTCATGGTTTCGCGCACGGTGTAAATCACGCCAAAGCCGGTCGCTTCGGTGCGTCCCAGCGAGCCGCCGCCACCGATCGGTTTGCCGGTGATCACGCCGGGGGTGTAGGCGCCGCTCAGCCTGGAATATTCGTCCATCATCCAGCCCATCATCTGGGGGGTGGTGCCTACGTCGGGGGCAGGCACGTCGTTGCGCGGTCCGATGTTCTTCCAGATTTGCTGGATGTAACCTCGCACCAACCGTTCTTTTTCGCCAGCTGAAAGGGTTGCCGGGTCGACGACGACGCCGCCCTTTCCGCCGCCCAACGGGATATCCGCCACGGCGCATTTCCAGGTCATCCAGGTCGCCAGGGCACGTACCGTATCGGCAGTTTCCGCCGGGTGAAAGCGGATGCCACCCTTGCAGGGACCGCAGGCGTCGTTGTGCTGGACACGATAGCCCTGAAAGACACGGATCGTGCCATCATCCATGCGCACCGGAATGCGAAAGTGGTACTCGCGCAGCGGGAAGCGCAGTATCTCGCGCACCTGCCGTTCAAGCTGTAATAAATCTGCCACGTTATCGAATTGCTTCTGCGCCATTTCAAACGCGTTTGTTGCACTGGCCATGATTTACACTCCTGATTGGGGGATTGAATAGGGGAATAATTCCTGTGACGTTGGCGGTGGCTGTGGTTTCAGATCGCGCTGTGATGGCACGGCTAGCGGTTCACCCAGCAAGAGGCGCATCGCTCATCCCTTCCTGGCTTCTAACTGGCGTTCGAGCTCGCGGCGGATCACTTGCGGGTTGCCGCGCCCGCCGGCGGCGCGCATCACCTGACCAAAGAACCATTGTGAAAGGGTCTCTTTGCCTTTGAGGTAGTTTTTCAGCTCTTTCGGGTTCTTGTCCAGCACCTCTTGCACCAAATGGGCGATTTCACCCGCGTCGGAAATCTGCTTCAAGCCGCGCTCGGCGATGATCTCCCCGGCAGATTTTCCGCCTGCCAGCATTTCGGCAAACACGGCTTTGGCGGTGTTGAAGTTGATCTCACCGGCTTCGACCAGCTTTGCCAGGCTCACCAGCGCCTGCGGCGTTACCCGGATGGTGTGGATATCCTCGCCGCTCTGGTTAATCCAGCCAAACAATTCACCGGTGATCCAGTTAGCGATAGTCTTCGGCGGCAGCCCGCCAGCAGCGCCGACGGCAGCTTCGAAATAATCGGCGATGGCAGGTTCTTCCACCAGCAAGCGGCTGTCGGCAGCCGAAAGCTGGTAAGCTTTTTCAAAGCGGTGGGCGCGGGTGTGAGGCAGTTCGGGCAGGTCTGCGGCGACCCGCTGCACCCATTCGTTCTCGACCACCAGCGGCGGCAGATCGGGTTCGGGGAAGTAGCGGTAATCGTGAGCCTCTTCCTTACCGCGCTGCGAGAAGGTAACCCCCTGAGCTTCGTCCCAGCCGAGCGTTTCCTGACGGATAGTTTCGCCGCCTTCCAGTTTGAGCATCTGCTGCTCAATTTGGTAGGCTACCGAACGTTCCAGAGAGCGAAAGCTGTTCAGGTTCTTGATCTCGACCCGCGTGCCCAGGGCGTGGTCGTGCCGACGGCGCACGGAGACGTTGGCTTCGAAGCGGATGACACCCTTTTCCATGTCGCCCGAATTCACGCCCAAGTAACGCAACACCGCCCGTAAACCCGTGGCGTAGGCGCGCACCTCATCGACGCTGAAAAGGTCCGGTTCGGAGACAATCTCGAGTAGCGGAACGCCGGCGCGGTTGAGATCAACCAGTGAATAAGCCAGGTGCCCCTGATTGATGTGGGTCAGTTTTCCGGTGTCCTCTTCCAAGTGAACACGGCGGATGCGGACGGCGCGCTCGCCATCTGAAGTGGCGATAAGTAGGCTGCCATGTTCTGCCAGCGGCTGCTCATACTGCGAAATCTGGTAACCTTTAGGCAAATCGGGGTAGAAATAATTCTTGCGGGCAAACAGGCTGGTGGCGGCAATTTCACATTGCAGTGCCAGCGCCACCCGCAGGGCGTATTCCACCGCCCGCCGGTTAACCACCGGCAGCACGCCCGGCATGCCGGCACACACCGGGCAGACGGCAATGTTGGGTTTCGCCGTGGTCGGGTCAACCACCTGACAACTGCAAAACATTTTGGAACGGGTTTGAAGCTCGGCGTGAACTTCCAAGCCGATCACGGCTTGGTACTGGCGGATAAGGGTGGAGCGGGTGTCAGTCATAAGCGATTAACGAAGGATTCGATGCGACGCAACGCTTCTTCGATTTTTTCGTAGGCGGTGGCGTAGGAGCAACGCACAAAGCCCTCGCCGCCGGCGCCAAAAGCCGAGCCAGGCACGACCGCCACTTTTTCTTCCTCGAGCAGCCGTGCGGCAAAGGTTTCGTCGTCCAATCCGGTGACTCTGACCTTGGGGAAGGCATAAAAAGCACCCAATGGTTCGAAAGTGGGCAAGCCAATCTCGTTCAGTCCCTTGACGATCAACTGCCGTCGCCGGTTGTATTCAGCGCGCATTTCAGCCACGTCTTCGTCGCAGTGCAGGAGGGCTTCGATGGCAGCATACTGGGCGGTGGTGGGGGCCGACATGATGGTGTACTGGTGGACGCGCACCATCGCCCGGATCAAATCCTTCGGTGCGGCAGCAAAACCGATGCGCCAGCCGGTCATGGCATAGTCTTTGGAAAAGCCGCCCAGCAGAACGGTGCGCTGACGCGCCGCGGGCAGGGTGGGCACGCACACATGCTTTCCCCCGTACACCAATTGATCGTAGATCTCATCCGAGATCACGATCAAGTCGTGCTGTTCGGCAATCCGCATCATCGCGGTCAGGGTTTGCGGCGAAGCCACCGCCCCGGTGGGATTGTTGGGATAACCAATCATAATCGCTTTGGTGCGGGGGGTGACGGCTTGCGCCACCCGCTGTGGGTCAAGATCGAAGTTATCCTCCATGCTGCCGGGCACCTCGATGGGCGTACCGCCCGCCAGCGTCACCCCAGCCTGATACGCCACGAAACAGGGGGTGGGCACAATCACTTCGTCGTCGGGGTCGAGGATGGCGGTGTTGACCAGGTAGACCGCTTCGGAACAACCGACGGTGATGATGATTTCGGTTTCGGGATCGTAGTGTACGCCGTGCAATCTTTCGAGATGCTTCGAGAGCGCCTGGCGCAATTCCAGAATGCCGGCGTTAGAGGTGTAATGAGTCTCCCCTTTGCGCAGGGACTGGATGCCGGCTTCCAAGATGGAAGGGGGGGTGGTGAAGTCCGGCTCGCCGATGCCCAGCGAGATGACGTCCTGCATGGTGGCGGCGATGTCAAAAAACTTGCGAATGCCGGAGGGCTTCAACCCGGCAACCCGGCGAGAAATATAGCTGGTGCGTTTTTTATCGGTTGGGATGACTGGTGTTGTGTTCATGATCATGTATCCTGCCTCATTGATTTCAGACGGGTTTCACCCGCCATTCGTCGTGCAATTCGGAGTAAAACAGCTCGAATGCTTTCTCCTCTTCGGTGCGGACACGAAAACAGCGTCCGCCGGATGTGCGCCATTGCGCCAGTATCTCTAGCACGGCATAGCGGCTGCCTTCCCAATTCACCGCCAGCGGGCGTTCAGCATATTCAAAACCGGAGTGGCATTCCACCACCTCGGTCATTGCATGATCCAAGAGTCATCGCCCACATTAAAACGGGTCGCCTGCCCCTGCAGCCGCACGTTCTGTCCGACCAGCGAATCTTCCAGCACCATGTGGTCGATGTGACAGAAATCTTCGATGATCGAGTTGCGCACCACGCAATTACTGACCTGGCACGCCTTGCCGATCGAAACGTAGGGTCCGATGACCGCATTTTCGATGCGGCATTCTTCATGAATGAAGACCGGCATCACCACGCTGACACCAGCCCGTTTGGCTGCCTGTTGGCTGTTATCGTAGCCGTTGCTGAGCAAATGACGGTTGGTTGCGAGCAAGGCATCGGGGGTGCCGGCGTCCAGCCAGGTTTCAATCCTCTCGGTGCGCAAGCGGCAGCCTCTTTCGAGCATAATGTTGATGGCATCTGCCAGATAGTACTCGTTGTGAAGTTTGATCTGGCGCTTCTTTTGCTCTTCAATGGCGGCGATCAATTCCTCGCCGCGGCGAAAATAATAGAACCCCACCACCACCAGATTGTTGGATATGTCTTGGGGTTTTTCGACCAGGCGCGTCACCTTCCCGTCGCCGTCGACTTCAGCGACGCCGAAGCGACGTGGATCTTCAACGGCTTTGACGCATGCCACTCCGTCGGCAATTTCATTCTGAATAAACGAAAGATCGATCTCGATCAGGGTGTCTGAGAACGCCATCAGGGTTGGTCCCTGCAAATGCTGGCGAGCCAGATACAGGGCGTCCGATTGTCCCTTCATCTCTGCCTGAACCACGTAATGCACCTTCTTATCTGGATGGTGCTCCTCCATGTGCGCCTTCAATTGTTCTCCATGCGGACTGATGATAAAGACATATTCCACGTTGGCGGGATCGGGCAGAGAATTAAACTGCGCCAGCACATGATCGAGCACGGTCTTGCCTGCCAAAGCAATCAGCGGTTTGGGTTTGCTCCAGGTGTGCGGTCGGATGCGGGTCCCCAAGCCAGCCATCGGAATGGCGATCTTGATTGTTTGCGTCATTCATCTCCCTCCGGTAGAATGTTCATCAAGCGGATGGTGGTTCAGCACGGCGGCGGGCGTAAATGCCAGTCGCTTACCTGCTGGTAGGCGTGCGCCATGCGAAAAAGCATCGGCTCACTGAAATGGGCGCCCATCAACTGCATGCCGATGGGCAGGTTGTGGTGGTCAAACCCGACCGGGAACGCCAAGCCCGGCACGCCTGCCAGGTTGGCAGGCAGGGTGAAAACATCTTCCAGGTACATCGCCAGCGGGTCGTCGCGGTGCTCGCCGATGCGGAAAGCGGTGCTGGGTGCCACTGGGGCGGCGATGACATCCACCGACTGGAACGCCTTCTCGAAGTCGTTTTTAATCAGCGTGCGCACCTTTTGTGCCTGCCCGTAGTAAGCATCGTAATAGCCTGCCGAAAGAGCATAAGTGCCGAGCATGATGCGGCGCTTCACCTCAGCGCCGAACCCAGACCCGCGACTGGCGTTGAACATTTCGATCATCCCCCCGGCGGACTGGCGCAGACCAAACCGCACCCCGTCGTAACGCGCCAGATTGGCAGAGGCTTCCGCCGGGGCGATCAGGTAATACACCGGCAGGGCATATTCGGTGTGTGGCAACTGCACCGGCTGTACCGAGGCGCCCATGCTTTCATATTGTCGGATTGCGGCGCGCACTGCCGTTTCCACTTCCGGTTGAATGCCGGTGATGAAGTATTGCTCCGGTACGCCGATGCGCAGGCCGGCAAGATCGATGGGTTCTTCGAACGAGATTTCCGGGACGGGCAACTCCACACTTGTGGAGTCGCGCCGGTCATGCCCTGCCATGAGGGTGAAGAGCAGGGCGGCGTCTTCAGCGCTTCGCGCCAGAATACCGACCGTGTCCAGCGAGGAGCCATACGCCACCAATCCGTAGCGCGAAACCCGCCCGTAGGTAGGTTTGATGCCAGTAACGCCGCAGAACGACGCCGGCTGGCGCACACTGCCGCCGGTATCGGTGCCCAGGGCAGCCGGCACCATACGCGCTGCCACGGCAGCGGCGCTGCCGCCGCTAGAGCCGCCTGGCACACGCTGCGGGTCCCAAGGATTGGCAGTGATCTGGTAGGCCGAATTTTCGGTGGACGAGCCCATGGCGAACTCGTCAGTGTTGGTTTTACCCACGCTGATCACGCCGGCGCGCAGCAGCCGCGCCACCGCAGTGGCGGTGTAAGGCGGTTCAAAATTGTCCAAAATACGCGAACCACAGGTGCAGCGCACCCCTTCTAGGCATAGCAGGTCTTTGATGGCGATGGGAATGCCCAGTAAGGGTGGCAACGATTTTTCGCGGTCGCTACGCCATTGTTTGAGCAGTCGGTCGGCTTCGTCTGCCTGGCGCAGCGCTTTTTCGGGAGTAAGCGTGATGAAAGCGCACAGCGTAGCTTCCAAACGGTCAATGCGCTCCAGACATGTCCGGGTCAGCTCGCGGCTGGAACACTCGCCGCGCCGCAGGAGATCCAGCAACTGGCGCAGGGTTAGATCGATAAGTTCGGGCATTCAATTACTCCAGCACCGGCGGAACACGAAACTGATCGTCCTGCGCCTCGGGCGCGTTGCGCAGCAATACTTCGGGCGGCAACCCCGCTTCCGCTTCATCCTCCCGAAGCACGCTGCGCGGCGGCGGCACGCTCGAAGTGGGGGGAATATCCCCGGTATCGAGCGCCTGCAGTCGAGCGGCGTACTCTAAAATGTCCGAAAGCTGCTGTGTATAACGTTGTTTTTCCTCGTCGGTGAGGTTGAGGCGAGCCAGTCCGGCGATGTGCCCTACTTCTTTCAATGTAAGCGTCATGCAATGATTATATCAAGGAATCGAGCCTATCCGCCGCGGCACATCAATAGCGATGCAGCGGCGATCCCAGAAAAGTTGTGCAAGGCGATCACGAATGAATTGGATCTTTCATGTGAGGGGGGAGACAAACCAGCGCCGCACCAGTTCGATTTGAAACCGATAACCCGAATCGATGGGTTCAATTAATTCGCGTTGCAAAAACCGCCGAACGTGCTGGTCGAAGTGCTGAGGACATTCTTTGCGCCATTCGATCTTGGGGAGGATGGCGCCCTCCCCCATGCAGGCAAGGCGACGCAGCATGGCAGCACCGCCGGGGTTAATCCGGTTTTTTTCGATATCGGCGAAGAAAAAAGCTCCCGAGTGAAGCGCCAACGGCACGGCACTTTCTACACCTTCAAGGCAAGCAAGAAAGCGCCTGGATAGCGGCTGTTCGTTCTTGAGCGTAACCAGCTCGTAGCACAGCAATTGCACCAGGTGGGGCTGCCCGCGGCATAACTCCCAGATGCGCTGTACGGCTTTGGGATGGTATTGCAATTTGAAATCCGCAAAGGGATTCTGGATGAGTTGGAAAGCCTCGCTTTGCTCCAGGTAGCTGATGTGAATCACCTGAGTGTTGATCAGAAATGCCGACCAGTGCTGCAGCTCCTGCAGAGTGTGAGAACCCGCCATCAGCAGCTTGAACACCGTCCGGTGCTGGATGAGGTGGCGCAGC
>JBBIKU010000035.1:0-4580 GCA_037445245.1 Anaerolineaceae bacterium | reverse complement strand
ATCAAAGGGGAGGCATCCAGCTTGCTGCGGTGAAAAATTTCTTCCAGCACTTCAAATTCATCCAGCACGATCAAACCGGTGGCATTGTGTTTTATTAATAAATTCTCGACCTGGTCCAGCCAGTGATTGAAAAATACAAACGGGTTGGTGGTCGGGCTGTGACGGTCGAGCTGCGGCAGTAACAGTCCGCGCCGGCGTTCCGTAAAGTTGCCCATTTGCCGGGTCAAGCCGAACAGCAGGTCAGAGTAGCTATCCAAACCCGAAAGCCCCTGACAGTCGGCAAACATGGGTACAATGGTGCGCGGCAAGATCCTGCCCAGGTTGAGCAGCAGCGAGGTCTTGCCGGTGCGCCGCTGTCCGTAGAGCAGCAACGGCGGGCGGCGCGGATCGAGCAACAGGTGTTCGATGCGGGAGATCACATCGCCACGCCCGACAAATACTTCTTGCATGTCATTGAGCGGCATGCCGCAAATATAGGGGTTTTCGATGATCTGCTGCGATTGAGTCCAGGCAGACAGGTGATCGACTTTATCGAAAAACAAACTTTGCCAGTGGCTAACGACAGAAAGCAAACGACTTGAATGGGCGTGACTGCTGATCAGCAAACTGCGTTCCAGACTCGCCATGCTCTCGTTGACCAAACCCAACAAGAGACGGGTGTGGTAGGAGCTGGTTTGACGAAGGGCTGCGTCTACATCCTGGCTGGCACGGCTGAAGCGGCGCAGCAGCGGGCTGATGGCGCCGGAGAGTTCATCGCCGGGCAAGCGGCGGTGCAATACCGCCCGCGAATGGAAAGGGGGTAGGTCTAAGAGGGGTGATATAATTTTTTATCCAATCCGAGTTTTAAGAAAGGTGAGCAACCTCATGTCGTCTGATCCAGTTGCCGCCGATACGCTCAAAAAATTCCTTCAATTCCAGAAGGACGAAATCACCGGCTATCATGCCTACCGCATGCTCGCCGAACGGGTCAAGGATGATGCCAACTCGGCGATCATCCGTAAGATCGCCGAACAAGAGATGCAGCATTACCGGACGTGGAAAAAATACACACATCAGGAGGTGCCTGCCGACCGGCTCAAGGTCTTTTTCTACACCTTGTGTGCCCATCTGTTTGGCTTCACCTTTGTGATCAAGTTGATGGAGAAAGGCGAAGAGACCACGCAGCAGGTGTATCGGACGTTCATCAATGCCGTGCCGGGGCTGCAGCAAATGCTGGACGAAGAAGCCGTGCATGAGAACGAGCTGGTGGCGATGCTGGATGAAGAAGCCTTGCGCTATGCCGGTTCGGTGGTGCTGGGATTGAACGACGCCCTGGTCGAACTGACCGGGGCGCTGGCGGGTTTGACCTTCGCCTTCCAAAATACGCGCCTGACGGCGTTGGCAGGGTTGATCACGGGCATCTCTGCCTCGTTCTCGATGGCGGCTTCGGAGTATCTTTCGGTCAAGTCAGAGAGCAGCGAGCAGTCACCCGCTAAATCTGCTCTCTACACCGGGGTGGCGTACGTGTTGACGGTGTTATTTCTGATCCTGCCCTATCTGCTCTTCAATCGTTACGTAGCGGCGCTGATCTTCACCCTCATCAACGCGGTGGTGGTGATCGCTATCTTCAACTATTATGTTTCGGTGGTCAAAGCGTTTTCCTTCCGCAGCCGCTTTCTGGAGATGACCGCCATCAGTCTTGGGGTTGCTTTTCTGTCTTTTATCATTGGCAGTGTCATCCGCTCGGTTTTCAGAATCGAAATCTAACCTGTCCTGCGGCGGGTTCAGGTAGTATTACATTATTTCACGCTGATGATCCTGTGAGGATTAATTTCAGTTGCAGTCAATTCGTACGGCGCAATTGACGCAGGTGTTAATCCCCGCGCCGCCGAGGCAGATATCATACCCTTGACCGCCGCCGCCGTTAAGCGTGTCATTGCCTGCGCCGCCCACCAGACAATCTGACCCCGAACTTCCTCGCAGCTCATCGTTGTCGGCACTGCCCAGAACGAGGAAATTCCGGTTGCCCGTGCCCCTGAGATAAACGACCTCGTGCAAGTTGATACTTGCGCACGCCGCCGGCTTTAAGTCGTTGGCGGTGATGCCGAACTGGCGTTCGCCCAGCAGGCTGGTTGGGACGAGGTTGGCTGCCGCAGTTGCCGTTATGGCACTCAGCAGCACTACTAGAATGAATACCCACAGCGGAAGCGTGAGGGGGTATGGGTTTCGTTTCAATTCAATCACCAATCTGGGCGTTGCGATCAACAGCAATCGAAAAGCCTTCCTTGAGTTGTTGTCGAATCGCATCCGCGGGGAGCGGCGGGCAGATCAGGTAACCCTGGACGGTTTCAAGGTTGTGCTGCTTAAAGAAATCATACTGCTCAAAGGTTTCGATGCCTACGGCGGTGACATTAATATCGCGAGCGCGGGCGGTCTCTAACCAGCGCTGGACGGATTCGCCAAATTGCCGGTCGGTCAACATGCGGCGAACCAGCGCACGCCCGATTTTGATATTGTTGATCTCCTGCTGGCTCAACAAATGGTTCACATCCGCCGTGCTTTTTAATTGTATGGCAATACCAACGCCGAAGGTTTTGAGTTGATGGATATTTTCCACAACGATCGGATTTGATTCGAACTCGGATTTTTCTATCTCAAAGCAGAGTAGACTGGGTGGGATATTCTGTAGGGTCAGATATTCCTGGATCTCTTTTGCATATCCGCTTTGCTGCAGCTTGTGCACGGATATATTGATCGATATGGGATAGACTGAAACGCCGGACTCGAGCCAGTGTTTCAACTGGGCGCAGGCATGCTCGAACACCCAATGATCGATGGCGGGAAGCAATCCTGCCAGTTCGGCTTGAGGAAGGAAAGCTCCCGGCAGAAGCATACCGCGATCGGGATGATCCCAGCGCACCAAAGCCTCGAGGTGTAAGATCTTCCTCGATGCCATTGCCACAACCGGTTGGTAGTAAAGCGTGAATTCACCTTTCTCAATGGCGCGGCGGATTTCATCCGGGTTGCCATTTGCCTGGGTGGGCAAACGATTGGGGTCAGTGATGGTTTTATGGTAGCGGTAGACCACCCAGTCATCGCGAATGAAATAATTGGCGCAGCCGTCTTCCTGATAAAAGAAAACGATGGTGCCCAACAACTCAGCCAAACGCACCAGATCATCCCGCGAGGACAGGTCGATGACCCGTTCGTGCGGAAAGATCAGCCTGCCCTGTGATTCAACCACACGCTCACCCAGCATCATACTCGTATAGGTGTGTTCGTCCGTCTCTTGCATGCGACGGAGGAAATAGGCGCGGACACCCGCCCCCGCAGCCGCGAGCATCACCCCCAGGGCGGCAAGTAACCTGGCGAGCCTTACCGAAATTTCCGCCCCAAACCCGTAGAGTTGGTTGGGTTCAAGCCGGCTGACGGCAAGTACCCCGGCTTGTAGCGGATTCAGCGGGTCGTTTTCCTCCATGCTGCTGCGGGGTAGATAAATTTGTTGCGATTCAATCAGAAACCCCAACTCGGGTGAAAAATTATCATTAATCGGATTGTCATTCAGAAACCCCGAAAAACTGATTTGCGGTTTGACCACCAGCCAATAGCGCAGGTTATGCGTCCCGGTGAGTTCTTCCATTTGCAGGATCATTTGCTGAGCGCGGCACACATCCAATTGCATCTGGGTCGTAAAACCTGTGCCGGTAAAGGGGGTGGGCGCATGCAGCGGTATCGTTCGCTGCCATCCGGTATCGTTGCGGACTTCCGCATTGACCCGATAGCTGCCCGATCCGCTCATGGCTGCCTGTGAATGAAGCTGGTAATTAAAGTCCAAATCAATCAGGCAGGTGAGCTTGGGGAAGATTGTGTTCCCGCTCATGACTGCCTTCTGGTCGTATACGCCGGCGGGGGCGGGTCCCGTATATGAAAAAGAACCGCTCTGCTGATAAGGAAGGTCAACCGCTACATTGCGTTCCAACGGGCGGCTAAAGGCTGCAATGCCCAAAATGATCGAAATAATGCCTATGAAATGGATCAGGATAAAAATGCCGTAGTGTTGATTGGCGAACAAGAAAGATAATTGTTTAAAGATGGCAGCGGAGCGGGGTACGAATTTCTTTCTTTGCTTATTTTGGGGAATTTCAAAGAAGCTCATCCCGAGCAGGAGGACTGTCAGCCCCATTAAGGTTGCCATCACCGTCGGTTGCCGCAGCCAACGGAAAACTTTCCCCATGCCCGGTATTTTGAACCAGTATTTGCCAATGATGTCGTCACGGCTTGGCTGATAAGAATCGACCCACTCATTATTATCGCCCTGCAGGAGGTATCGATCGAGCTTTTTGTCGATCACCCGGTGCAACACGGTGCCTAGTTCGGGAAAACGATAGGCGACAACATCACCGACCTGATAAACGGCAGTTGGGCGCACCAGCACCAGGTCGCCATCTTTTACGGTGGGCAGCATGCTGTTGCCGGAAATCATGACATAAGCCAAATGGCCGGCGAACTGCATCGGCGCAAACACCAGCCACAACACCAGGCACAGGGCGATCGTCCCGGCGATTGTTTGTGAATTTTTTATTTGAGTTGTGCTCATCGGT
>JBBIKU010000034.1:11395-17522 GCA_037445245.1 Anaerolineaceae bacterium | reverse complement strand
TGGCAGACAGGCGTGACTTAGGATCACGTGCCGCAAGGCGTGAGGGTTCAAGTCCCTCCTTCCCCATGTGGAATTTACAACGAACCATACAAGGATTGCTGCGTTGAAAATAGAAACTGAAAACCGCGACGACCACCAGGTAACATTAACCGCCGAGCTGGAAGCTGATCAATTGGATCAATTCATGCAGCGGGCAGCGCGCAAGATTTCTCGCGAGTCAAAGATCCCCGGGTTCCGTCCTGGAAAGGCACCTTTCGACGTCGTTAAACGTCTCTACGGCATGGAGATGATCGAAAAGCAAGCCGTCGAACTGCTGGTCGATGATGTCTATCCCAAATTGCTCGATGAGGCGAAGATTGATCCTTCGGGGCCCGGCACACTGCAAGAGATCGTCAGCATCAACCCGCCCAAATTCGTCTTTCTTGTCCCGTTGACGCCCGAGGTGCACTTGGGCGATTATCGCGCCATTCGTGAAGCCTACCAACCGAAACCGGTCACCGAAGAAGAGGTCGATCAAACCTTGCGCAACCTGCAGCGGCGTTACGCTACTGCCGAGCCGGTTGATCGAGCGGCGCAAAGCGGCGACTTGGTTTATCTCAAGATCAACGCTCGTTTCACCCAGCCGCTTGAAGGCGAGGACGAAGAATTAATCAAAGAGACCCCTTTTCAGGTCATCATCGGTGATGAAAACCAGAGCGAGAGCGACTGGCCCTTCCCAGGCTTTTCGGAACACCTCATCGGGCTGGCTGCCAATAATGAAAAGACCATCACCCATACCTTTTCTGAAGATAACCCGCTCGAAAATCTAGCGAACAGGACGGTCGATTTCAGAGTTTTCATCCAAAGCGTTAAGTCGCTCGCCCTGCCCGAACTGAATGACGATTTTGCCCAAACCCTGGGAGAATTCGAGTCGCTGGCAGCTGTTCGCAAAACCATCCGCAAAAACCTCGAAAACGCCGAAAGAATGGACTGCGAAGAAGAATATTTTGACAAACTGATCGACCGCATCATGGCGGATACGACCATCAAATATCCGCCCCACATGCTAGAAGAGGAACTCGAAAAGTACCTGCGACAGGTCGAAAAATCGCTCGCCCAGCAAAAAATGGATTTGGACACCTATCTCAAGACGCGTCAGTTAGAGCTGGAAAAGTACATCGCCATGGAAGCCCGCCCGGCTGCCGCCCGCAACCTGGAGCGTTCGCTGGTGCTGCAGGAACTGGCGCGCCTGGAAGATATCAAGGTCGACAACCAAGAGTTGAAAGAAGCTGTCGGCAAACGCATCGGCGAAATGGGAGAAATGCTGAAGAAAAAGGAATTCCGCACCGAGCGAGGCATGCGCAATCTGACCGAAATGCTCACCTACGACACCGCCAGCCGCATGTTCTACCACAACCTGATGAAACGGCTGAAAGCAATCGCCACGGATACTTTGCAGACCGAAGAGGTGCGGGGTGAAAGCGAAAGCAGCGAGAGCAAGGAAAATGCCCCCAAACCCAACCGTGCCAAAAAAGCTGCCAAACCGCCCGCCGCTGCGAGAGAAGCAAAGGCAGCAACCTCCCCAAAAACCGCCGCGGCTGCAACCAAAAAGACTACCAAAAAAACCAGCGTCAGGCAATCCGCTGACCAAGAGAAATAACTGACATCATTATGCACACTGCAACGAGAGAGGAAATTATGTCCAAAGTTGCTAACTTTCAATCGATAATCCCGATGGTGATCGAAACCTCCGGACGGGGCGAACGCGCCTACGATATTTATTCACTGCTGCTCAAAGAGCGTATCATCTTTCTGGGCACCCCCATTGACGACCAGGTCGCCAACCTGATCGTGGCACAGTTGCTTTTCTTGAGCCGCGAAGACCCCGACCGCGAGATCCAGATGTACATCAACTGTCCCGGCGGGCAGATTTACGCCGGTCTGGCGATCTACGATACGATGCAGATGATCTCAAACCGCATCAGTACCGTGGCGGTGGGCGTCACCGCTTCTTTTGGCACCTTGTTGCTTTCCTCCGGTGCGCCCGGACATCGCTACGCTCTCCCTCACGCCACCATTCACATGCATCAGCCGCTGGGCGGCGCCCAGGGACAGGCGTCAGATATCGAAATTCAGGCGAAAGAGATCTTGCGTCTCAAGGCGCGCGTCAACCAGATCCTCGCCGATCACACCAAACAAACCCTCGAAGCCATCGAGCGCGACACCGAACGCGACTTTTACCTGGATGCACAGGGCGCGGTCGATTACGGTTTGGTCGACCAGGTTTTGACAAAGCCCGCGAAATAAGGCGTCCTGACGCTAACGGGTCAAGAGATGCTTAGAAGCCCACGCCGGATGGCGCAAGCGATACGGCTTCTTTAAATGGAGCCCCCATGATCAACCACCTCTCGCCCCCCATCCAGGCGCTAATCCTCGATATGGACGGCGTGCTGTGGCGCGGAAATGAGCCTATTGGAGATCTGCCGGCGATCTTTTCCCACCTGCGCGCCATCGGTCTAAAAGCCGTTCTGGCAACCAACAATTCGACCAAGTCGGTTGAACAGTATCAAAAACGATTGAGGGGTTTCGGGGTCGAAATCGAATCCTGGCAGGTAGTCACCTCCTCTATGGCGGCAGCTTACCTGCTCAGCCGCATCTTCCCAGGGGGTGGTCCGGTGTACATCATCGGCATGAACGGGCTGGTGCATCACCTAGCAGAGCGGGGGTTCTATCATGCCGAAGAGAACGTACTTGCGGTCGTCTCCGGTTTGGATTTGAATTTCAGCTATGAAAAGCTACGTCGTGCCAATGCTCTCATCCGCCAGGGTGCCCGTTTCATTGTCACCAATCCCGATGCCACCTTTCCACACCCCGGTGGGCTGGACCCAGCGGCAGGCTCGATCATGGCAGCCATTCAGACTGCCTCGCAAACCGAGCCGTTGATCGCCGGAAAACCCTTCCCGACCATGATGGAAATGGCGCTCGAACGGTTGCAACTCCCTGCCGAGCGCAGCCTGGTGGTCGGCGACCGCCTAGACACCGACATCGCCGGGGGGAAACGCGCCGGCTGCCGCACCGCCCTGGTACTTTCGGGCGCCACCACGCAGACGGAATTGGAAACCTGGCAGGATGCTCCCAACCTGGTTGCGCCTAATCTATCAACGCTGCTGGGAATGAAGTAATGCGCGGCGGGGGGTAAAATATTCCGAATGGATAGCCACTCCCACCGCGACGACAAACCGCTCATCTACGACCTGACCGCGCAGAGCCTGCGGCAAATACTGAAAGGCTGGGATGAACCCGCTTACCGCGCCGATCAGCTCTGGCAGGGACTGTACCGACGCTTATGGGCGTCCCCGACAGAATTCTCCACCCTGCCCGGCGGACTACGCCGCCGGTTGGGGCTGGCATTTCATTTTTCCAGCCTCACTCCCGTCGCAGAACTGACCTCAAATGATGGTGAGACGATCAAAGTGGCATTCCGCCTGCCGGATGGCAACGCCATCGAAACCGTTCTGATGCGCTACCGCCAACGGCGAACATTGTGCATCTCGACCCAAGCTGGCTGCGCCCTAGGATGCGTTTTTTGCGCCACCGGACAGATGGGATTGCAACGCAATTTGAGCGCCGGAGAAATCGTCGAACAAGTGCTTTACTTTGCCCGCCGGCTGGCAGCCGAAGACGACCGGCTTACCAACATTGTGGTGATGGGAATGGGAGAACCTTTTCAAAACTATGAGGCCACTCTGTCTGCCATCGATATTCTCAATCATCCGCTAGGGTTCGGATTCGGTGAACGCCGCTTTACCCTCTCAACTGTGGGAATCGCGCCCGCCATCCGCCGCTTTGCCGCCGAAAAACGCCAGATCAACCTGGCGATCAGTCTGCACGCCGCCAACGACGAATTGCGCTCTAGACTGTTGCCGGTGAACCGGAAATACCCCCTCGGCGTGTTAATGAAAGCCTGCCGGGAATATGTGGCAATGACACACCGCCGGATTACCTTCGAGTGGGCGCTGATCCAGGACGTCAACGACGGCAGTGAGCATGCCCACCAGCTCGCTGACCTGCTGAGCGGGCTGCTGTGCCACGTTAACGTCATTCCCCTCAACCCAACCGCCAGTTACGGCGGAAAAGCCGCCACCCGAGCCTGCGCAGAAGCTTTTCGTACCGTACTCGAAGCTGCCGGCATTCCGTGCAGCATCCGCCTGCGGCGGGGGATCGATATCCGCGCCGGCTGCGGGCAGCTTGCCGTCACCCCAACGTGATATAATCGCCCATCATGATCGACATTCTATCCCGTTGGAAGAGTGGGCTCGACAAGACCCGCAAAGTTACCTTTGGACGCATCGCCAATCTGCTGGGCGCCACCGAGATCACCCCGCAGACGTGGGAAAATCTTGAAGCGTTGCTGATCCAGGCTGACGTGGGTGTAGCAACCACCCGCTCCATCCTTGCCGCGCTCCAGGAAACCGTCCAAGCACAGGGATTGACCTCCGCTGTGGCATTGCAGGAGCATCTGCAACGCCAGTTGGTAGCGCGTCTCGACCCCCCCCCGGAAGTCGAGCTGGAGCGCTTTCACCCGGCAGTGGTACTGGTGGTCGGCGTCAACGGCTCCGGCAAGACCACCACCATCGCCAAGCTGGGCAGGCAGTTTGCCCGCTGCGGGAAAAAGGTGCTGCTGGCTGCCGCCGACACGTTTCGCGCCGCCGCCGTAGATCAGCTTCAGGTTTGGGCAGAGCGCCTGCAACTGCCGGTGATTGCCGGGCAGCAGGGCGGTGACGCCGGCGCAGTCGTCTACGACGCCATCCAGGCTGCCATCGCCCGCAATATGGACATCGTGCTGATTGACACCGCCGGCAGGCTGCACACCCGCTACAATCTGATGGAAGAACTTAAAAAGGTGCACCGTGTGGCAGGCAAGGCGTTGCCCGGCGCGCCGCATGCCACCTGGCTGGTGCTGGACGCCACCACCGGGCAAAATGCCCTGCAACAGGCGCGCGCCTTTAAGGAAGCTGTTCAGGTGACCGGCGTCATTCTCGCCAAGCTCGATTCATCCGCCCGGGGCGGAATGGCGTTTGCCATCCAGCATGAACTGGGGCTGCCGATCTTATACGCAGGGCTGGGCGAAAAAGCCGAAGACTTACAAACTTTCGCCGGCGAAGCCTTCGTCGCCGGAATTTTAGCTAAATCAGAGGGAGAAATTCAATGCAAGAGCTGATCGACCGCATGCAAGAAGCCTTACGAAAACTCCAGGATATGCTGGTGTATCTTTGACTTACCCAAACAGGAAACCGAACTCGAACAACTGACCCGACAATCTGAAAAACCCGATCTGTGGGAGGACAATCGTCAGGCACAGGCGTTGATGAAAAAAATCGCCGACCTGCGCCAGGAGATCGATGGCTGGCGGGGTTTGCAAAAGCGCGTGCGAGACACCCTCGAACTGGTACAAATCGGCGATGACTCCCTGCAAGCCGAGTTGGCTCTGGAAGTTGAAACGATCGAAAAAGAGCTTTCGCGGCGTGAATTGAGCATTCAACTATCTGGCATTTACGATTCGAAAAACGCCCTGCTTGCCATTCACGCTGGCGCCGGCGGTACCGATTCGCAGGATTGGGCGGCCATGCTCGAGCGTATGTATCTGCGCTGGGCAGAACGCCGCGGATTTGAAACCGAGATCCTCGATGTCACCGAGGGCGAAGAGGCAGGCATCAAGAGCGTGACCATCGCCGTCAACGGTCGCTATGCCTACGGGTACCTGCGCCCCGAAAAAGGGGTTCACCGCCTGGTGCGGCTGTCGCCGTTCGACACAGCCCACCGCCGTCACACCTCGTTTGCCCAGGTCGAAGTGCTGCCTGAAGCAAGCGACGAAGAAACCGACATCAAGATCGATCCCGACGATTTACGCATCGATATTTTCCGCTCGGCTGGCGCCGGCGGGCAAAATGTGCAGAAAAACGCCACCGCCGTCCGAATTACCCACCGCCCAACCGGCATCGTTGTCTCCTGTCAGAACGAGCGCTCACAATTACAGAACCGCGAGAACGCCATGCGGGTGCTGCGCGCCCGACTGTTACAGTTGCATCAGGAAGAACAGGAAAAGCAACTGGCTGAATTGCGCGGCGAATACACCAAAGCCGAATGG
>JBBIKU010000034.1:9306-11377 GCA_037445245.1 Anaerolineaceae bacterium | reverse complement strand
ATCCCTACCAGATGGTAAAAGATCACCGCACCGAGCACGAGGAGGGCAACACCCAGGCGGTTCTGGATGGCGACATCGACGGTTTCATCGAAGCCTATCTGCGCAGCCAGCAGAATCGCACCCCATCCAAATGAGGCTGACCGCCGGCAGGGATGCGCCCGGCAGATCAGCTCGTATTTTTCGATTTAGATTAATCGACTACGTCAAGCGATGGCTTGCTAATCCAGCATACTGGCAAGTTCGAGCAACTTGAGGTCGAGCTTCTTTTTATTCGACATAACTTCCGGATAAGGGGTCGCTTTCAATTGGCTCTTGACCCACCCCATTAACACGCTGTGCTTTCCTTGCAGCAGGGTTTGCGCAGCGGCAGCCCCCAGACGGCTGGCAAGGATGCGGTCGAAAGCGCCGGGATTACCACCGCGCTGGATGTGTCCCAGAATTGCCACCCGCAGATCGAAGCCCAAGCGGTCGTGGTGTTGTGTGAAATATTCGCTTAATTTCTGCGCGTTGTATTTGGCACCCTCCGCCACCACCACAATGGCATGGGCTTTTCCTTTCTCGTAAGCAAGGCGAATTCCGTCGGCGACCATTTCAGGGTCAGTCTCAACTTCGGGGATGACCACCATCTCAGCGCCGCCGGCAATTGCCGCCATCAAAGCCAGGTAGCCACAGTCGCGCCCCATCACTTCCAGCAGAAACGCCCGCTGATGCGATGAGGCGGTGATCTTGAGTCGGTCAATCGCCTCCAGGGCAATGTTGAGCGCTGTATCAACCCCGATGGTGATATCCGACCCATACAGATCGTTGTCGATGGTCGAAGCCACCCCCACCACCGGAAACCCCAGCCGCGAAAGCGCAGCCGCTCCGGCTTGCGAACCGTTACCGCCAATCACAACCAAACCTTCGATCCCCATCTGGTTGAGGGCACGCAGCGCCTGGCGCTGTCCTTTCTCAGTTCTGAATTCTGGGCAGCGGGCACTGCCCAGAATGGTGCCACCACGCTGAATAATCCCACCCACGTCACGAGCGCCCATCGGCACCAGTTTGCCGTTGATCAAACCTTCGTACCCCAGACGCACCCCGAATACTTCGCTATCTTTGTCTAGCGCAGTCCGCACCACCGCCCGAATGGCAGCGTTCATCCCCGGCGCGTCGCCGCCGCTGGTTAGTACCGCGATCCTTTTCATTGTTCCTCCTTCCTTCTCCCTGCCCGCCCCCTCCCGTTGAGAAAATCGGGCTAATTTTATCACGGTTGCCGAACTACCCTTCGCAATCACGGCGAACTTACCCATTGAATGAGGCAATTCCCTTGAAACAAGTGACAGGTGCGAGTTATACTATCACGCATGATGATGCGTCAAACCTGACGCGAGTGAGCGTTTAAGAGATGAAGATAGAAAGCCTGATGGAGGTTCTGCCCGAGAATTACAGCGCGCTCGATCGCGAGATGATTCAGCACGCCTACGAGCTGGCTGAAAGGGCACATCGCGGGCAAAAACGCTCCTCCGGTGAACCCTACATTACCCATTGCGTGGCGGTCGCTGCCATTTTGGTGGAATTGCGCGCCCCGCCGGTGGTCGTCACCGCCGGACTGCTTCACGACACCGTCGAAGACACCAATATCACCCTAGAAGATGTGAAACGCGGGTTTGGAGAAGAGATAGCCAAGCTGGTGGACGGTGTGACCAAACTCACCAATCTGCCGCGTGTCACGCGCGGCGATCAACACATCGAAGAGGTGTACGGCGATGACAACGGCCACGACGCCAAGGTGCACCCACAGGAAAGTCGCGATGCATCATCCCGCAGCCGGCGAAAAGACCTGCACAACGAAACCCTGCGCAAAACCTTCCTGGCGATGGGTGAAGATATTCGGGTGGTGGTGATCAAGTTGGCAGACCGTCTGCACAATATGCGCACCATGGGTTACATGCCAGAACACAAGCGCGCCCGCATCGCTAAAGAAACCCTCGATATTTTTGCTGCGCTCGCCAATCGCCTGGGAATCTGGCGCATGAAATGGGAGTTAGAAGATCTGGCTTTCAAATATCTCGAATCTGAGGACTATCGG
>JBBIKU010000034.1:0-9296 GCA_037445245.1 Anaerolineaceae bacterium | reverse complement strand
CCGCTACGCCAACCCTGAGAAATTCAAAGAAATTGCTGAAAATCTGGCGGAACGCCGCGCCGACCGTGAAAAAGCCATTCAGCAAATCATCGAAAAATTAAAAAACGTACTCGAGCAGGCGGAGATCACTGCCGAGATCACCGGCCGTCCCAAGCACATTTTTTCGATCTATCGCAAAATGAACGATAAAGGCAAACCTTTTGAGATGGTGCGAGATCTGCGCGGGGTGCGACTGATCGTACCCGATACGGCATCCTGCTATGCCGCGCTGGGCGTCATTCATGGAAACTGGCGACCCATTCCGCATGAATTCGACGATTACATTGCCTCGCCAAAAGATAACTTTTACCAGTCGCTGCATACGGCGGTGTTCTACGATGACGGCAAACCGTTAGAGGTGCAAATCCGCACGCCTGAGATGAATCAGAACGCCGAATATGGCATCGCTGCCCACTGGCGCTACAAGGAACGCGGCAAGCGGGACGACACCTACGAGCAGCGCATCAACTGGCTGCGCCGCCTGATGGACTGGCGCCAGGACGTCGAAGATGCCCAGGAGTTTGTGGATGGGATGAAAACCGATGTCTTCGAAGACCGGGTTTATGTTTTTACCCCCCGCGGCGATATCATCGACCTGCCGCGCGGTTCTACTCCAATCGATTTCGCATACCACGTCCACACCGAGATCGGCAACCGCTGCCGCGGCGCCAGGATCAACGGCAAATTGGTTGGACTGGACTACGAATTGAAAACCGGCGACCAGGTGGAGATTCTCACCGCCAAGCAGGGCGGACCGAGCCGGGACTGGCTCAACCCCAATCTGGGTCTGGTCAAAACGCAGCGAGCCCGCTCTAAAATCCGCCAGTGGTTCAAGCATCAAGACCGAGAACAGAACCAAACCCAGGGTAAAGCCATGCTCGATAAAGAGCTGCGTCGCCTCGGGATGCAGGACATCGATCTGGAAAAACTGGCAAAAGAATTCGATTACAACTCTGAAGAAGATCTTTTCGTCGCCTTGGGTTGCGGCGATACCTCGCTGGGACGAATCATCAACAAACTGAGCGAGATCGGCAAAGCCCAGGATCCGCTGCTGCAGTTGCATGCCCCCAGCGAGATCAAGAAAGACAACAATGCCGTGGCAGTGCTGGGGCTGAAGGGCTTGCTAACCAGCTTCGCCCGTTGCTGCAATCCAGCGCCCGGCGACGATATCATCGGCTATATCACCCGCGGGCGCGGCGCTACCATCCACCGCCAGGATTGTCCCAATGTACTTCGTATGAAAGATCGCGAGCGGATGGTAAAAGTCAACTGGGGCGAGGCGCAGGCAACTTACCCGGTTTCGCTCGAGATCAAAGCCTACGACCGCCAGGGGTTGATGGGCGACATCTACAATATCCTTTCCAACGAAGGCATCAATCTGCTCGATATCAACCTCAAGGTGTCCCACAACCTGGCTTCGATATATCTGGTCGTCGAAATCGACGATATCAGTCAGCTCAGCCGGGTGCTCACCCGCATCGAAAACCTGCCCAACGTGATGGAAGCCCACAGGCAGAGGCCCGGATGAACGGGCGTGAACAAGTGGTGATATAATTTCGACCCCATCCCTCACCCTGACCGAACTGGAGAGAGAGCCGGTGTCAAGACTGATCTCAGTTCATGAGGCACAACAGTACATCTTATCCGAGTTTTCCCCCGTCTCGACCACCCGCGTTGAATTAAAAGACGCCTGCGGACGAGTGCTGAGCCAGGATATCGAAACCGACAGCGACCTACCGCCCTTCGCCAATTCGAGCATGGACGGCTTTGCTGTTCGCGCCGCCGATCTCGTAGCCGCCTCGCCACAAAACTCGGTTATCCTGCAGGTCGTAGCAGATATTCCCGCCGGGGTGTCGCCCACCGCTGTCATTCAAGCCGGTCAGGCAGCCCGCATCATGACCGGCGCGCCCATTCCCGATGGCGCCGATGCGGTCGTCCCGATCGAAGATACCAATTACTCAACGGAAAAGCCCGAGATGCGATTACCGGAGCAGGTCAAAATTTTCAGACCGACGCAACCCGGTGCCTTTATTCGACCACAGGGGCAAGATGTTCGCCGCCACCAACTCGTCTGGCATGCCGGCACCCGCATCTATCCCCAGGATGTGGGCTTGCTGGCAATGCTGGGGGTGACAAATGTACCGGTGTATCGAAAGCCACGCCTGGCGCTTTTTTCCAGCGGGGACGAGCTGATTGACCCCGCAGTTCCGCTCACGCCCGGAAAGATCCGCAATGCAAATTCCTACATGCTGGCGGCGTTAATCGAGCATAACGGCGGAGAAGCTGTCCATCTCGCCACTGCTTCCGATCGGGCTGAAGCGGTTCGCCGTCGCCTGCAGGAAGCGATCAAGCAGGAGGTGGCACTCATCGTCACCTCTGCCGGCGTTAGCGTGGGTGCTTATGATTTCGTGCGAGCGATCATCGAAGAAGAAGGGCGCCTGAACTTTTGGCGAGTCAACATGCGCCCCGGTAAGCCGGTAGCTTTCGGCAGCTACCGCAATACGCCGGTGATCGGGCTTCCTGGAAACCCCGTTTCGGCATTTGTCGGATTTCAATTGTTCGTTTTGCCCGTTTTGAACCGCTTGTGTGGCTTGAAACAACCGCAACGAAAAATGGTCACAGCCAGGCTGACTCAACCAATCGAATCCGATGGCAGAGAAAGCTACCTGCGGGCGGTGTTGAAGAACGAAAACAACCAGTTCACCGTGACCCTGACCGGTCACCAGGGATCAGGCAACCTGTATTCGTTGGTACAGGCAAACGCTTTACTGATCGTGCCTGCTGGGGTAAAATCGCTTCCTGGTGGCTTTGAAGTGGACGTTTGGATACTGAAGGATGAGATTGAGCAAACGATTACTTGAACCGTTTGCACGATGATCAAGACCCACTGGCAGGAGGAAAAAATGCCCCGTATTCGATGCCATTACCTCGATTGCGCCTTCCTGGATGATGGCTATTGCAGCGCAGCCGCGGTTGAGATCGATCCCGACGCAGGCTGCATGACCTATTCACCCAATGCGGAGGTGTCCTCCGACGACGATTGGAACGAGGACGAAGAATTAGAGGAATGGGACGAACTGGAAAACGAAGAGGACGAAGAGGATATTTGGGATACCGACGAAGACGAGTATTGATTTCGTACATCCAGCCGCAAAACCGGCTGAAAGTTTCAATAGCAGTCCTTGCGCGTGTTACCCGGAAATCAACCAGCGGTAACACGTGCTGATTTAACCCCATCCCTGGCTTGCGCCGGGTTGACAATCGGTATATAAACCTATCATGCGGGTGCGAAAAATCATCCACCTAGATCTGGATGCCTTCTTTTGCGCGGTTGAAGAGATCCGCGATCCCTCACTAAAAGGCAAGCCATTCGCCGTCGGTGGGCAGCCGGAGGGCAGAGGGGTGATCTCCTCCTGCTCCTACGCCGCCCGCCGTTTCGGCGTCCATTCGGCGATGCCGACCAGTCGCGCCCGACGGCTCTGCCCCGAATTGATCATCCTGAGCGGGAATTATGCCAGCTACAGATCAGCTTCGATCGAGGTTATGAAAATTTTATCGGAGGTAACCCCGCTGCTGGAACAGCTTTCCATCGATGAAGCATTTATGGACGTGACCGACCTGCCCGAACCCATTGAGAACATCTGCCGGCAAATTCAGACGAAAGTCAACCGCCAGGTGCGGCTGCCCTGTTCGCTGGGAGGGGCTTCCAACATGCTGGTCGCCAAGATCGCCAACAACATCGGCAAGGCAGCCAATCGCAGCGCTGAGCCGCCCAACGCCATCCGAGTGGTAGCCGCCGGGGATGAAGCACGCTTTCTGGCCGCGCTGCCGGTTGGAGAACTATGGGGGGTAGGACCCAAAACCGCTCTACGACTCGAGAAAATGGGGATCATCACCATCGGCGATCTGGCAAAGACCCCCGAAACCCTTTTGATGCAGCGGTTTGGCAAAATGGGAAGCGACCTGTGGCGGCACGCCCACGGCATTGACGAGCGTCCGGTGACCCCTTACCACGAGGTAAAATCGATCAGCCAGGAAATCACCTTCGAAAAGGACGTTACCGATCTGGCGCAGTTGGACGGCACCCTACGGCGGCTAAGCGAACAGGTGGGTTACCGGCTGCGACAAAAACGGGTGTGCGCTGCAACCGTCCGGATCAAAATCCGTTGGCATGATTTCGCGACCCTCACCCGCCAGGTCACCCTGCCACAACCGGTCGATCAGGACAGCATTTTGTATGCCGCGGCGCGGAAATTATTCGATCAGGTTTGGCAGCCGCGCCGACCGGTTCGACTTTTAGGGGTCGGCAGCAGCGGGTTAGTTACCACCGTGCACCAGCCGGAACTGTGGGAAACACCAGCCGAAAAGGAACGCCGCTTGCTGCAAGCCATCGACTCGCTGCGCCAGCGCTACGGGCATCCCGTCGTGCGGCGGGGATTGAATCGCGATCCACGCAAATAAAACCGCCTTCCTGGCAACTGGAAGACGGTTTTGCAGGCTGGGGGTGAAGGATTCGAACCTCCACAAACAGATTCAGAGTCTGTCGTCCTGCCATTAGACGAACCCCCATCTTGATTGCCCTATTGTACCAAAGGTTGAGAAAAACGTCCAACACCACGATTGTCGGCAGGCACTCAGCCCTGTTTTGATGCCATCGATTCCAATATTTGGATGGCATTTCGAAGGCGCTGGAGCACTGTCTCCCTTCCCATGATCGCCATGCTCTCGAACAGGGGTGGGCTGACGCGTTGACCCGTCACGGCTACGCGCAGTATACCGAAAACCTGCCCCGCCTTCAAACCCAATTCTTCCACCAACTGGCGCATGGGCGCTTCCGCAGCCTCAACGCCCACAGCTGGCAGCCCTTGCAGCACTTGGTACGAACGACGAGCGACGTCCAAAGCCTCAGCGGAGCTCATCCCTTTCGGCACCAGATCGTCGCCGGCTGGCTCGACCGTGTCGCGGAAGAAGAAGCCGGCAATCTCTGGCGCTTCGTCTAGGGTGGCAATTCGTTCCTGAATAATAGGAGCAATTTTTTCGAGTCGCGCCGGGTCGACGCGCAAGCCGCTCTCTTCAAAGTAACTCTGCAACCGCTTCGCCAGGTCATCCGGCGCCAGGCTGCGAATGTGCAAGCCGTTGAAGTGATCCAGTTTGGAAAAGTTGATCGCCGCCGGCGAGGGATTGAGTCGTTTGAGATCGAACTTTTCGATCAGATCTGCCAGGGTAAAAAATTCGGTGTGGTCATCGTAACTCCACCCCATCAGGGCAACCCAGTTCACCACCGCTTCGGGCAGATAGCCCAGACGCTGCAGGTCTTTAATGAAAATCGAATAGCCGTCCTGGTTCAAATCGGCGGCTTCACGCTTGCTCATCTTACCCTTGCCGCTCGGTTTCAGGAACACCGAAAGGTGCACCCACACCGGCTCTTCCCAGCCAAAGGCGCGGTGGATCAGCCCATGCAACGGGAAGGTCGGCAGCCACTCTGAGCCGCGTATAATGTGAGTGATACCCATCAAGTGATCGTCAACTGTCGCCGCCAGGTGATAGAGCGCCCAGCCATCCGATTTGACCAGAATGTAATCGTCGATGGTGGCGTTGGCAACGGTGATCTCACCCCGCAGCAGGTCAACCACGCTGGTGCTGCCTTCCTGCGGTGTCTTGAAACGAATAACGTGCCGCTCTCCACAGTCGATCCGTTTTTGCGCTTCTTCGAGCGAAAGGTTGCGGCAGGTGCCGTCATAATGTGGTGGTTGTTTCCGTTTTTGCTGCTGCTGGCGCACCTCCGCCAGCCGCTCAGGGGTACAAAAACAATAAAATGCATGTCCGCCTTCGATCAGGGTTCTGGCATGAGCTAGATAGATGTCTTGGCGTTCGGACTGCCGGTAAGGAGCACAAGCGCCGCCCACGTCCGGACCTTCATCCCAAATCAGACCCATCCAGCGTAAACCGGACATCAACTCTTCTTCTGCGCCCGCCACCAGTCTTCTTCGGTCTGTGTCTTCGATCCGCAAAATAAATTGCCCACCACTCTGCTTCGCCAGCAGATAGTCATACAACGCTGTTCGGGCGCCGCCCAGATGCAAATGACCGGTTGGAGAAGGCGCGAATCGAACCCGCGCCGGTGTTGTTTGGTTTTTCATGGCGCTCCTTGGTGCTTCCTTAGATGACTTCAAGAGATTTATGGCGAGAGATGACGCTCTCAACCAGCCCGACCCCCAACACCAACGACAGCAGAGAGCTGCCACCATAGCTCACAAAGGGCAGGGTCAAGCCGGTGACCGGGATCAGGTTCAGGTTTACCCCAATGTTGACCGCGGTGTGAAAAAAAAGCAGGGTGGCAAAGCCATAAGCGACCAACGAGCCGAAAACATCACCAGCCAGCCGTGCCGCCCGCAGGCAGCGCAGAATGATGAATACCAGCAGCGCCGTCACGATCACCGTACCCACAAACCCAAATTCCGCCGCCATAGCCGAAAAGATAAAGTCAGTGTGGCGCACTTTGAGAAAACGCAGTTGCACCTGACTGCTATGCCCGTACCCCTGTCCAAACCAGCCACCAGAGCCGATCGAAATCAGCGCCTGCTCCACGTTGTAAGAAACACCATGCCGGGCTGCAGGATCCGGGAACAGGAAATTGACCACCCGCGCGATCTGGTAATCGGCAAGAATGGGTATATCCATCCCCAACATCAGCAAAAACACCAAAATGAAGAACAGCACAATTCCAATCCCGACGAATAACAGCAAATGCTTGGCTGAAATCCCGCTGATCCACAAAAAAGAAAACCACAACACCAGCATCACAATCGACGTGCTCAGGTTGGGTTGCAGAAGGATCCAAATGACGATACCCATCGTCAGCAAAAAGCTACGCAGCACCCACATCAGATCGTGCGGTTCGTGCCAGGTGCTCGCAAAATAGTTTGCCAGCACCAGGATCATAACGATTTTGGCAATTTCAGAGGGCTGAATGAAAATGACGCCGACCTCTAGCCAGCGCGCCGATCCAAACTGCGCCACACCCACAACAAAAATGACGAGTAAGGATATGACCGACCCAATGTACATCACCCGCGAAAAGGACGCCCAATAGTGATAATCAATCATCGCCGTGAGCAGCATCACCCCCAACCCAAGCGCCACGTAGATCGCCTGACGTTGCACATGATCAGCCAGCGCTTCGTTGCCGGCAATCGCCGACCGGATCATGACAATACCGAAGATGCACAGGATGACCACACCACCAAACAGCAGAAAATCAAAATGACGCCAGTATTCTCGTCGAAACATTACCGAACTTATCCAATCCTTCTGCGCGCCGTGACCTTTAAGGGAACGTTGGCAACCAGTCTTTGTTCACGCCCGTCTTGTTTGACGGTGATATGCACCCCTGCCGGGTCGATCTCGATGTAGCGGGAAACCACGTCCAGAAGCTCATTTTTCAATGCATCCAGTTCTTTCGGCGAGAGATCGGTGCGATCGTGAATCAAGACCAACTTCAACGGTTCTTTCGCCTTATCGGCGCTTTTTGCTTTGTTCAAGGTCAGCCGATCCAGCCAGTCCGCCATGTCACTCCCCTCCCGCCCGCAACATCTTCGATAAGCGATGCAGAAAATCGCTTTTCACATCCAGCTCAGTGAAAGCAACCGTTTCCCCCTTGAGACGAAGGGCAATATTGGCGAACGCCTGCCCCACTTTCAACTTGCCATCCAATACCACCGGCAGCCCGCGGTTGGTGCTGACCACCACGCTCTCATCCTCTGGAACCAGACCGACCAGCTCGATTGCCAGCAGTTCAAGCACGTCAGTGGCGGCAAGCATATCGCCCCGCTTCACCATATGGGTGTTGACGCGGTTGATCACCAAGCGCGGCGGTCCTTTTTCCTCCGCTTCGACCAATCCAATAATGCGGTCGGCATCTCGCACGGCTGAAACTTCGGGATTGGTGACCACCAGCACAATATCTGCCGGGGCAATGGCGTTGCGGAAACCGCGCTCGATACCGGCTGGCGAATCGATCAATATCCAATCGAAATCCGGGCGCAATTCGTCGCACAGGCGTACCATGTCGCTAGGCGAGACGGCAGATTTGTCACGAGTCTGCGCCGCGGGGATCAAATACAACTCCGGCAGGCGTTTATCGCGGATCATCGCCTGCCGTAGACGACAGCGTCCTTCGATGGCGTCCACCAGGTCGTAAACGATGCGGTTCTCCAAGCCCAAAACAACATCCAAATTCCGCAAACCGATATCCGCATCGATGCAGACAACCTTCAGCCCTTCTGCAGCCAGCGCAACGCCAACGTTGGCAGTGGTGGTGGTTTTGCCCACCCCGCCTTTTCCCGATGTGATGGTAACGACTGTGGCTGTCATCTTCCTCCCTCTTTGGGATGCCAGGGTTCTGCCACGACCTGACCCTCGTGAACGCGCACCATTTCTGGCTGAATTTTACCCTTTCGTTTAGGAGCTACCGAAATGTTCCCGGCAATCCGCAACTGGGTCGGGGTGAGATCGAGAGCGCAGACCACCGCCTGCTCGTTCCCTTCGGCGCCGGCGTGAACAACGCCACGCAGGCAGCCCCACACCACCACGCTTCCACTGGCAACGATTTCAGCCCCCGGATTTACATCCCCAACCACAACCACGTGCCCCGAAAAAGACACTTTGAAACCTGAACGCAGCGTACGTTGTAACAGAATGGCACTTTCACCTTCGAGAAACGAATCAAGGTTACGACTCGCCGCCCGCTCGCTTTTTGGCGTCGAAAGACGGGTAGCCAGACCCAGCATCTGAGCAGTCGATTCGGTGGTTGGAGAATTGCCGATCACCGCCCACAAAGAAACGCCACGGTCTGCCAGGCGATCACGCAGCGTGCCCATATCGCCGGCATACAGAATGCGATTGCCGACATCCAGGGCAACTTTTGCGCCACTGAAGAATGACTGGCGCTCCTCGATATGTGCAAAGAGGGCACGCTGGACTTCCTGCCATTCGCCTTCTCCCAGCAGAACCACCAAACCATCCCCAACACCCTTCACCTGCACTGTCACCCTCTTCGCGACCAGCATTCGATTACTCGCACCGCCCAGCTATTAGCATGGAATTACATTCTGTGCTGCTCATTACCCGATTATAGCAAAGGTGACATCGCAAAAGAAGCCCTAAGGACCCGGTATTCGCCCGGCAGCGACATCGATGGCTTTCAATTCGAAGTAGGCTTCCAAAACCATACGCACGATCGGACCGGACACCGACGC
>JBBIKU010000033.1:0-17598 GCA_037445245.1 Anaerolineaceae bacterium | reverse complement strand
AGCCTGGTCAAAACCCTCGACTGGATCGCGAACGAGAGGGCAAATTCCGGTCAGCGGTGGTCTACACCAGTGATGAGCAACGATTATACCCCGTATCGATTCACACCAGATGATCAGCGCTTCGTCAGCGTATCTGTGGTTGACGAAATTCATCAAAACAGGGTAAACTTGACCATATTTAATAGTGTTTTTTTTCACTAGCGATTCTTCACAAAGCCAATTATTCTGTAAGCATAAGGAGTGTTAATGGTAACCCGGCTGGTTAAAGCCACCGAAAAAGACCCCCTCAATGATCCCCCAAAAAAGCAGGTCATTGATGAAATCATCGCCCGCAACGGCAATAAACCCGGCGCCACGATGGTTGTGTTGAACGAGCTGCAAACTCACATCGGCTTCATTTCCGAAGCGATGCAAGAATACGTCGCCAATGCGCTGCGCGTGCCGGTCAGTGTGGTACACGGGGTGGTCACCTTTTATTCGTTTTTCTCCACCACCCCCAGCGGCAGGCACACCATCAAATTCTGCATGGGAACCGCCTGCTACGTCGGCGGCATGCCACAGATCATCGAAAAGGCAAAGCAAGTTGTGGGCATCGAACCCGGTCAGACCACCGCCGATGGCGAAATCACGCTCGAACTGTGCCGCTGCGTTGGCGCCTGCAGCCAGGCACCGGTGATCGTCATCAACGACGAACTGGTCGGGCGGGTGCAGCCGAACAAGTTCCCCAAGCTTATCCACGCCCTGAGAGAAACAGCTTGAACGGACTTACGTTTTACCGGTTTTCACGATTTGCCAGATCGCACTGCAGCCGGTGCAAAGCACACCACCAGCCAAACCGGAAAAGAATCCAATCCATGCAGCGGTATGCGACGCCAACCTCATATCCGCCAGCCTGGTCGAATTGATCACGACATTTGGGAGAGGAATGAAATGAGTAAAGTAAAGTCAATCGAAGACCTGAAACGTATCCGCGAAGAAGCTTTGAAAATCCGTCAGAGCAAAGCCGTCTCCGGGCAAAAAGAAATCGTGGTCGGGATGGGAACGGTCGGCATTGCCGCCGGGGCGCGCGAGACGCTCAAAGCCATTCTAGAAGTCATCGAGCAGAAAGGATTGACCGATATCATCGTTCGGCAGACCGGCAACATTGGTCTCGATTCATGGGAGCCGGTCGTCCAGGTCACCATCGGCGAAGAGCCCAGAGTCACTTACGGTAAGGTTGATCCGGATACGGCTCGGTTGATCATGGAAGAGCACATCATTAAGAGCAAAATTGTCAAGGAGCATCAAATCGAAGCCTGACCGCTGACAGCGCGGATCGGTCCGGTTGCCGCCGGGCTGAGCGAAGCGGTGGTCCGCTTTCACCTGAAAGGGCGGTATGGCATTTTTTCGATCGCACATACTGGTATCGGTAGACCCGGCGTGTGTCAAGCGCGGCGCACACCAGATCATCGACAGCCTGCATGATGAGCTGGTGGCGCAGGGTTTGATCGATGAAGTCCAGGTGTTGGAGACCTCGCGCATCGGCGACCCCGAGCTTTACGGACCTGATTTGATGGTCTATCCGGAGGGGGTGCATTACGGCAATCTCGCGGTGGACGATGTGCCGTTCCTGGTGGAAGAACATTTCCTCAAAGGGCGTCAGGTCGAAAAGTTGCGGGTCAAGAAAAAAGTAACCCCTGACGAGGAAGTTCGCCCGCCCACCGGCAAAGAGATGCGCATTGTGCTGCGAAACAGCCTGGGGCGCATCGATCCCGAAAACATCGAAGATTACATTGCCATCGATGGGTACCAGGCGCTCGCCAAAGCTCTGACCGAAATGACCGCCGAAGGCATCCTCGACGTTATTTTGCGTTCCGGGCTGCGCGGCAGGGGCGGCGCCGGCTTCCCCACCGGGAAGAAATGGCAGTTAGCCCGCAACAGTCCCGCCTCGCCCAAATACCTGATCTGCAACGCCGACGAAGGTGATCCCGGCGCTTTCATGAACCGCCGCGTGCTCGAAACCGACCCGCACAGCGTCATCGAGGGTATGGCGATCGCCGCCTACGCCATTGGCGCCGGGCAGGGTTATATCTACTGCCGGGCGGAATACCCCGACGCCATCCGGGTGATGGAGATTGCCTTGCGCCAGGCGCGCGACTTCGGCTTGCTTGGCAAAAACATCCTGGGTAGCGACTTCAGCTTCGATCTAGAAATCCGCAAAGGCGCCGGCGCTTTCGTCTGTGGCGAAGAAACGGCACTGATGGCGTCCATCGAGGGGCGGCGCGGTGAACCGCGCCCGCGACCGCCTTTCCCGGCTCTCTCCGGGTTGTGGGGCAAGCCGACCAACATCAACAACGTCGAAACCTATGCCAATGTGCCCCAGATCATCCTCAACGGGGCAGAATGGTACGCCGCCATCGGCACCGAAAAATCCAAGGGCAGCAAAACCTTTGCCCTGGCGGGAGACGTCAAGAACCCCGGCTTGATTGAAGTACCGTTCGGCATCACCCTGGGCGAGATCGTCTACGATGTGGGTGGCGGCATCAAGGGCGATAAAGAGCTCAAAGCCATTCAAACCGGCGGACCGATGGGCGGTTGCATCCCGGCGAAATATCTCGACCTCCCGGTGGACTACGAATCCCTCGCCGAAGTCGGCTCGATCATGGGATCGGGCGGCATGATCGTGATGGACGCTGACACCTGTATGGTTGACATTGCCCGCTTTTTCATGGAGTTCACCCAAGACGAAAGCTGCGGGAAGTGCACCCCATGCCGGGTGGGCACCCGCCGTCTATTGGAAGTTCTGACCCGCGTTTGTGACGGTGAAGGTCGCCGGGGCGATATCGAACTGCTGGAATCGCTGTGCGAAGAGGTTGGTGGCAGCAGCCTGTGCGGGCTGGGACAGGGTGCCCCCAACCCGGTTGCCAGCACACTGAAATACTTCCGCCACGAATACGAGGCGCACATCCACGAAAAGCGCTGCCCGGCCAAGGTATGCCGCGCCCTGATTTCTTACGAAATTTTGGAGGATGCCTGCACCGGCTGCACCGTGTGCGCCCGCAATTGTCCGGTCAATGCCATCAGCGGCGAACGCCGCCATACCCATGTCATCGATCCCGACATCTGTATCCGCTGCGGCATCTGCATGCAGGTGTGTAATTTCAATGCGGTCATCATCACCTGACATTCATCCATACCCGGGCGGGCAGGCTGTAGCCGCCCCGCCCTCAACACCCTTGAAGGTGGCTTCAATCCTGGAGGAGGAGCATGACAATTGAGACTAAGACAGACCAAGATACAACAGCAGTGGTGCGCCAGGTAGTCGAGCGGCACGGCGCAGACAAGGCGGAATTGGTGCCAATCCTCAACGAGATCAACCGGCGCCTGGGATACCTGTCGAGCGAAACGTTGCAGGAACTCAGCACCCTGCTGCGCACTCCCAAAAGCCAGCTCTTTTCGGTGGCGACCTTTTACAATATGCTTTCGACCCAAAAACGGGGCAAGCATGTGATTCAGTTCTGCGAAAGCGCGCCCTGTCACGTGGTGGGGGGACGGCAAATCTGGCAAACGCTGCTGGAAACGCTCTCGATCCAGCCAGGAGACACCACCCCCGACGGCAAGTTCACTCTGGTCACCACCAGTTGCCTGGGCGTATGCGGCGTGGGACCCGTCATTATCGTCGATGAAGATATTTACGGCAACGTTACCCCTGAACAGCTGCCGGATATTCTGGCGCGTTACAGTTAAGCGAGGCAATAATGAAAGCTTATCGATCCATGGTATTGGTTTCCAGCGACCCCCTGAGCATGGAAAGGGGCGCTCAGGAAGTTTTCGACCAGCTTCAAAAAGAAATTTCTGCCTTCGGGCTCAAAGACGAAGTGTCCCTTTCAATGGTGGGGGATGTCGGACGGCACGATGCCGCCCCGCTGGCCATCGTCTACCCCGAAGCGGTGATCTACGGACCGGTGACCCCCAAAGATGTCCGTTACCTAGTGGAAGAACACCTGTACAAAGGGCGCATCGCCGCCGGACTACAAGCTTCGCAGCGCGAGTTGAGCGGGCGCATCGCATGGATCAGCGCCCGCAAGGATACCCTGCCGGCAGAGAACCGCGTCCTCTTGCAGCGCGCCGGCGTGATCGACCCGACCAGCATCGAGGAATACATCCTTCATGATGGTTATGAAGCGCTCGCCAAGGTGATTTCAGAAATGAGCCCGGCTGAAGTGATCGCCGAGGTCAAAAACTCCGGCTTGCGCGGTAGAGGTGGCGCCGGTTTCCCGACTGGATTGAAATGGCAGTTCGTCGCTGCCGCCAAAGGCGAGAAAAAATACGTCGTCTGCAACGCCGACGAAAGTGAGCCCGGCACCTTCAAAGACCGCCTGCTGCTGGAAAGCGACCCGCACGCCATCCTCGAGGCAATGCTGATCGGAGGTTATGCTGTCGGTGCCGACGAAGGCTACATCTATGTGCGGGGTGAATACGCCCTGGCGCAGGAGCGTCTGCGCATCGCCATCGAAAAAGCGGAAGAGATGGGCATCCTAGGCGAGAACATCTTCGGCACAGATTTCAGTTTCCGTATTCATGTGCACAGCGGCGCCGGAGCTTACATCTGCGGTGAAGAAACCGCCCTGCTCGAGTCGCTCGAGGGTAAACGGGGCGAACCGCGCTCCCGCCCGCCCTATCCCACCACCCACGGGCTGTGGGGCAAACCCACCATGGTCAACAACGTCGAAACCCTCGCCAATGTACCGCCCATCATCCGTAACGGCGCCGCATGGTACCGCAACATCGGCACGCCCAACAGCCCCGGCACCAAGGTCTACACCATTCTCGGCAACGTCAACGTGACCGGGCTGATTGAAGTTCCCATGGGCATCACGCTGCGCGAAGTCATCGCCATCTACGCCAAAGGGATGAAAAACGGCGCCAGCTTCAAGCTCGCCCAAACCGGCGGCTCCAGCGGCTCGATCATCCCCGCCAGCCTGCAAGACACCCCCATGGATTTCGACTCGTACCAGAAAAACGGCGTCTCGTTAGGATCAGGTGCATTGCTGATTTGCAACGAAGAAACCTGCGTCGTCGATCTGGCAAAGGTGCTGCTGAATTTCTTCCGCGTAGAAAGCTGCGGCAAGTGCACCCCCTGCCGCATCGGCACCCAGCGCGCTTATGAAATCCTAGATAACATCTCCGAAGGGGTGAGCGGTCTGAATGATCTGAATGACCTGAGCCTGCTGAGCGAAAATCTTGCCCGCCTGTCTAATTGCGGACTGGGTCAGACCGCCGGCACCCCCTTGCGCGACATTCTCAACCGATTCCGCGCCGAGGTCGAAGCGCACATCAACCTGAAGGTGTGCCCGACCGGCGTTTGCCCCATGAGCGGACGCATCCTCGCCTATGCCCCCGTCATGTCACACAGTACTTTTTAGAGAGGGTTTGATTATGGTCACACTCACGATTGATAATCAGAAAATTGAGGTCCCCGAAGGCACCACCGTATTACGGGCGGCGCAGCAAGCTGGCATCCACATCCCCACCCTGTGCGATCACCCGGCGTTGACGCCCTATGGCGGCTGCCGGCTTTGTTTGGTGGAAGTCGACAACAGTCGCACGCTCCAAACAGCCTGCACGCTGCCGGTTGTCGAGAATATGGTCGTTCGCACCGTATCGCCCGAGATCAGCCAATCGCGCCAGTTCGTGCTCAGCCTGATCTTCAGCGAGCGCAACCATTTCTGCCCCTATTGCCAGGTGAGCAGCGGCGATTGTGAGCTTCAGAACGCCGCCTATCACGAGGGCATGACCCACTGGCCTCTCCAGCCCAACTGGAAGGTCTTCGAAATGGACGCCTCGCATCCCTACATCATCCTGGAGCAGAACCGCTGCATCCTGTGTCGCCGCTGCGTGCGCGCCTGCGGTGAACTGGTGGGCAATTTCACGCTGGGGGTAGAGGAGCGCGGCGCCAACAACATGATCGTCGCCGATCTCAACGTTCCGTTGGGTGAAAGCACCTGCGTCTCCTGCGGCATGTGTGTTCAGGTCTGCCCGACCGGCACGCTGATCGACCGCCGCAGCGCCTACCTGGGCAAGGAAGTGAAGGTCGATCACCATCTTACGGTGTGTGTCGGCTGCAGCGTCGGCTGCGGGGTGGATGTACAAACCCTCGATAACAACATGGTGCGCATCTCCGGCAACTGGGATGCGCCGGTGAACGCCGGTGTGATCTGCAAGGTTGGGCGCTTCCAGCCTTTCGATGAAGATCGTGAACGGGTGCGGACGCCCCTGGTGCGCA
This sequence comes from Anaerolineaceae bacterium, assembly GCA_037445245.1. Lineage (GTDB taxonomy): Bacteria > Chloroflexota > Anaerolineae > Anaerolineales > Anaerolineaceae > JBBIKU01. The sequence continues at coordinate 11,333 of JBBIKU010000033.1, read as the reverse complement.
AAGACGGGGCGTTGAAAGCCGCCACCTGGGAAGATGCGCTGGGCGTCATCGCCAGCCACTTCAAACCCCTGATGGGCAAGAACGGCGACGGCTTGGCTGCGCTCGCCTCCACCCGTCTGGCCGCCGAGACATTGTATCTGTTCCGCGAAATCTTCAAAGACGGACTTGGCTGCGACATGGTGACCACCATCGAAGAAGGCTATCCCACAGCTGCCCCTGCCGCTCTGGCGGATGAGTTGAACAGTTCTTTCGAAGGCAAACTGGCTAACCTGAAGGAAGCAGATTGCGTGCTCGCACTTGATACCGACCTGATCAGGGGACACGAGGTTGCCGGCTTCTTCGTCAAGCGCGCCCTGCCGAACGGGGTGGGGTTGATCGTCGTTGACGCCGAAGAAGAAAACGATTTATACCCCCTGGCTAACTGGTCTTTCAAGATCAAAGCGGGCACCCAAACCCAGTTGCTCAAAGGCATTCAAGCCGCTCTGGTCAAACTCGGGCTGGTGGTGGATCAAAGCATTGCCCAACCCGATGCTGCCGTCCAGGAAGCCGCCCAAGCCACCGCGGTCGACTCCGAGTTGATCCTCGAAGCCGCCTATCGGCTCGGCTCGGCTGAAAAACCGGTTTTTGTCTACGGGAAAGATGCCTCGCTGGATGAATTGAAAGCGCTGTTGGCACTGGCAAAAAGCAGCGGCGCAAGCGTGATCAGCACCAAAGGGAAAGCCAACAGCCTGGCAGCCGCCCAATACCGGCTGGATTCTCCCTTCGAGATCAAAAACCAACAGGCAGCCTTTGTGGCGCTGGGTGACGCTGAACCCAGCCAGAAGCTGGTCAAACGGCTCGAAAAAGCGCCCTTCCTGGCGGTGCAAGCCAGCTACATCTCGCCCCTCACCGCCGTGGCGGACGTGGTACTGCCGGTGGCGATGTGGGCTGAGCAGGAAGGTCACTACCTCAATCTCGAAGGTCGCCTGCAAAAGGCAGTACAGGCGCTGCAACCGCCCGAAGGCGTCCGGTCCAACCTGGACGCATTGCAGGCGATTGCTGAGAAAGTGGGCGTCAAGGTCAACGTCAAAGGCTGGCAAAAGGCGCTCTCAGAACGTACCCCTGCCACCACCCTGATCGAAAATTGACAGGCGCGGACATATAGATGGTATGATAGAGTAAGGAGCGAAAGAATGGCAAAACCAAAAATCGCATCGGATTGGTTGGGGGGATGTGCCGGTTGCCACATGTCCCTTTTGGACATCGATGAGCGCATCCTGCAAGTGGCAGAACTGGCAGATATTCGCGCCACGCCGATCACCGACTTTAAACACCCCGACGAGAGCGGCGTCGATGTCGGCATACTGGAAGGCGGGATCACAAACTCTGCCAACGAAGCGGTGGCAAAACTGATGCGCACCCGCTCTAAGATCCTGGTGGCGCTGGGTGATTGTGCTGTATTCGGCGGTGTTCCCGCCATGCGCAATTTCTTCCCCCTCGAAGAATCTCTACGGCGGGCTTACATCGAAACCGAAAGCACCGACTCAGGCGGAAAAATCCCCTCCGACCCTGAATTAGCCGTCATGACCCGCGTGCGCGCTGTTCAGGAGGTCGTCCCGGTGGATATTTTCTTGCCTGGCTGCCCTCCAAACGCCGATGCCATCTTTTACCTGTTATCAGAATTGGCGCAGGGTCGTATGCCAGAAATTAAAGATGGTATGCTTCACTGGCATTAATACTGGAGGATAAATCAATGGTAGTTCAAAAAATAACAATCGAGCCGGTAACACGGATCGAAGGTCACGCCAAAGTCACCATTCACATGAATGACGCCGGCAGCGTCGAGCGCGCCTACCTGCACATTAACGAATTTCGCGGCTTCGAAAAGTTCTGCGAAGGCAGAATGTACTTCGAAATGCCCACCATCACGCCGCGCATCTGCGGCATTTGCCCGGTGAGTCATCATCTGGCTGCCGCTAAGGCGGGCGATGCTTTGGCAGGGTCACCCCCGCCAAAACCAGCATCCATGCTGCGCGAACTCACGCACATGGGGCAGATCATCCAGAGCCATGGGATGCACTTCTTCGAGCTGGCAGGGCCCGATTTGCTGCTTGGCTTCGACGCCGATCCGGCGGTTCGCAACGTCGTCGGCTTGATCCAGACCAACCCCGAGGTGGCAGTCAAGGCGGTCGAGCTGCGCAAATTCGGACAGCAAATCATCGAAAAGGTTGCCGGGCGGCGCATCCACCCCACTTTCGCCATCCCTGGCGGGGTGAACAAAGCCCTGGAACGCAAACTGCGCGACGAAATGCTCTCGGGCATCGACAAAGCCATCGAAACCACCCAGCTTGGCATCCGGATCATGAAGGACTGGGCGGAGAAGAACGCCGAGGACATCAACAAATTTGCCGTCTTCCCCACTGGCTACATGAGCATGGTCACCGCAGACGACGGACTTGAACTGTATGACGGCAATATCCGGCTGGTTGACTCGAGCGGCAAACAACTGGAAAAGTTCTCCGGAAGCAACTACCTGGATTACATCGCCGAACATGTCGAAGATTGGTCGTACCTCAAATTCCCCTACTACAAGAAAATGGGATATCCCCAAGGCGTTTACCGGGTTGGTCCGCTGGGGCGCCTGAACGCGGTCGACCATATCCCCACCCCTCTCGCCAACGAGGAATTGAAGCGGTTCAAGGCGCTCAACGGTGGCGGCAAGCCGATTGAAAACACGCTCCATTATCACTACGCCCGCCTGGTTGAGATCATCTATGCGCTTGAAAACGCGCGCCGGTTGCTCGAAGACCCCGATATTCTCAGCACCGATATCCGCAACACGCGCCAGGACTTCAAGGGAGAAGGCGTCGGCGTGATCGAAGCGCCGCGCGGCACGCTGATCCATCATTACTGGACAAAAGCGAACGGTCAACTGGAACGGGTCAACCTGATCGTCTCGACCGGTCACAACAACTGGGCAATGTCCAACGCCGTCGATAGTGTTGCCAAGACCTACGTCAAAGGACCTGAAATCCACGAGGGGCTGCTCAACCGGGTCGAAGCGGCGGTGCGGGCGCACGACCCCTGCCTCTCCTGCTCCACCCACGCCGTTGGTCAGATGCCGATGATCGTGCAGGTGCGCGATTCGCAGGGTAACCTGATAAAGACCCTGCAGCGGGACGCCTGATCACCCCTTTCAGCCAGAATTCACCGGGGTTTGGCGAACGCCGACGCCACCATGCAACACGCCAAACCCCTTTTCGCGGAAAGATTTCGGGATGAAAACCGCCAAGCGCACCCTGATCCTCGGCTACGGCAACGCCGACCGTCAGGATGACGGCGTCGCCTGGCACATTTTTGCTGGCATCGCCCGCCGTTTGGGACGCCCGGCGCCCTCCTCACCCGATGAGCCGCTTTCTCCCATTGGCGAGTCACCCCAATTGTGGTTCACCCTGCAACTGACCCCCGAAATGGCGGAGACCATCGCAGAATACGACCGGATTTGTTTCGTCGACGCCCATACCGGCAGCGTCCCCCAAGACCTGCACATCATCCCCCTCTCGGCGCAATATCAAAACTCCCCCTTCACCCATCACATGACTCCCAGCACCTGCCTGGCGTTTGCTGAAACGCTGTACGGCAACGCTCCCCGGGCGATCCTGGTTTCAGTGCGCGGTTATCGCTTTGGCTTTCAGCGTTCCCTCTCTCCCAAGACCGAGGCACTGGCAGAGCAGGCAATTCAAGCGATTCTCGACTGGCTAGAGCAGGAATAACCGCCGTTAGACCACAGTTCACCCCACCCTTCGACGGGCTCATGGCGCGGCGGCGGACCGCACCCGGCGCCACCGACCCCAACGGTAGTCCGGTCAGAGCAAGAATAAGATGCCCTCTGCTTTCCAGTCAAAAGCTACTTCCCTAAATCAGGGCGCAGCCCACCCGCCTGGCTTCCCCGACCACGCCGGCGCAAACTCTCCGCCCCGATCAGCAGCCGTTTCAAACCCACTGCCGCCAGCACCGAAAGACAGGCTTTGGTTCCCAAGCCGCCACCGTAACCGTTGAAGCGTGTACCCAGATTGGTGAACAGAAAGCCAAAAACCAGCCCGGCAAAGACGATCAAACCAAAGCTTTCCACGATCCCTTTGGAAGCCATAGCAGCGAACGAAGCCCCGATGAAAACCACCGCCACTACTTCCAGGTAGTCGAACACCAGCCACCCCTTCGCCAGCAATACCGCCACCACCACCCCCACCACCAACGAGGTGATCGCCGATGCCTTGACGGGGCCCTGCTTCAAGTTATGGTTGACGTAATAAGTGGACAGCACCGCTGCTACACTGGTTGCCGCCATCACAAAAGAGAGTTCCACATCCACCCAACACCCACCCAGCTCAACGACTTTCAGCCAATTGTTTCGCTCCGCAAATCATCTAAAGATAAACCACGCCCAGCAGCAGCGTTGTCAACAGCACCGCGCCGAATGCAATCGTCCCTAGTTTTCCTCCAAAACCCTCATATACATACTGAGTCAGCCAGAAAATGAATCCGGCAACCAGTCCCGCCTGCGCCACCGCCGACAGTCGGTCGAGCACCTGCATCGAGCTCATGCCGATGAACGCGCCGCAATAGATCAGCAGCGGCAGCAAATTAGCGTTCTTGTGTCTGAGCAGCGCCGGCGTACATGCGCCGAGCAACCCCACCAGGCTGGCGGCAATCACCGCCCCCAATCCCAGCGTATGGTTTGCAAAGTAGGTCGCCACCGCTCCAAAAACGCTCCCACTCAAACAAATCGCAAGGCGGATCAAACACACCTCGAACGGTTGACATCTGAGCGTCGACCGCAGTTCACGGTAAACATGGATCTCCCCCACCAGCAGCAACACCAGGATCGCCCCGTAACCGGCGCTGACCAGCGGATGCCCGTGTGTCTCTATGAAATTGACCCAAAATACAGGAACAAGAAAAAAGAAATCAACAATGCGGCGCCAAAATGGATGGCTTGATGCAAACCCTTGACCGTCCCCTTCATCCCCATCTCTCTCCTCAAACGAATAAATCCAACCCCGAGCTGGGTATGGCGTCATCGCTAACACTTATAACAGCTTATAAAATTGCTGTCGTGGCGCGGCGGCATCGGGCGATCAATCCTCGTTAAGGGCTTATCCGACTAAATCGCTCTTAATATGCTGATTTTTATGAATTGGATTATAATTATCAGCGTGCACGAATTAGCTGTCACCGAACGCATTCTGGAAATTGCGCTCAAATACGCCCGAGCGGCAGACGCCGTGCGGGTAACCGATGTCAACATCGTGGTCGGAAGACTCTCCGGCATCGTCGACGAGTCAGTGCAGTTTTACTGGGACCTGCTCAGCCGCGACACGCTGTGCCGCGGTTCGCAGTTGCATTTCAAACGCGTGGCTGCCCAAATGCAATGTCTGGACTGCCAGCACACCTACCTGTTGGAAGACGAGCTAACTCCCTGCCCGCAATGCAACAGTGTGCGTCTCAAAACACTCGCCGGAGAGGAGTTCTACCTGGACAGCATCGAAATCGAAAATTCCGCCGCGCAGTAATTAAGGAGATAATTGCATGCCAAACCAAAAGGTGCCCATCGTCGAGAAAATCATGGACGCCAACGATCAGGTCGCCGAGAGCAACTTGCAGCGGGTGCGTCAGAACGGCGTGTTTGCGATCAACGTCATGGCTTCGCCGGGCGCCGGCAAGACCAGTCTGATTCTGCAAACTATCCGGCAACTCGAAGACGGCGTCCGCATCGGCGTCATCGAGGGCGATACTGCCCCGGTGACGATCGACGCCGACAAAATCCTCACCACCGGGCGACCTGTGGTGCAGATCAACACCGGCGGCGCCTGCCACCTGGACGCGGTGATGGTCAATCGCGGGCTGTCCGAATTGCCGCTGGATGAGATCGACCTGTTGATCATCGAGAACGTGGGCAACCTGGTCTGCCCGGCTGGATTCAAGCTGGGGGTTCACGCCAACGTGGTCATCGCCAGCACCCCCGAGGGCGATGATAAACCCTACAAATATCCCAATATCTACCGCGGCATCGATGTCTTAATCATCAACAAGATTGATCTGCTGCCACACCTCAAATTCGACATGGATCAATTTCGCCGCGGTGTCGAGATGCTGAATCCAAGGTTGCTGACCTTCCCGCTCTCCTGCGAAACCGGTGAGGGCGTCGACGCTTGGACTGGGTGGTTGAAAGAACAGATCGCCAGCAACAAGGAACGGGTAACTTAGACGATGAAAGTGCGCCGCGGCATGAAGATCTGGGTCAACGGGATCGTCCAGGGAGTGGGGTTCCGTCCCTTTGTGTATGCTCAGGCAACCGCCAGAGGATTGACCGGCTGGGTTCGCAATACATCCAGCGGCGTGGAAATCGAGGTCAACGGTGAACCGCAAGCCCTGCGGTCATTCGTGGAGGCGCTGCAAAGCCAATCGCCGCCGTTGGCACGCATCGACAGCCTGCGGGTCGAGTCGCGCCCGCACAACGGATACGTCAGCTTTGAGATCATTGCCAGCCAGCCGCAGCCCGGTGAATTCATCCCCATCTCGCCGGATGTGACAATCTGCGTCGAATGTCAAAAAGAGTTGTTCGACCCGCACGATCGGCGCTACCGCTATCCCTTCATTAACTGTACCCATTGCGGTCCACGCTTCACCATCATCCAGGACATTCCCTATGACCGCCCCAACACCACCATGGCGTCTTTCGGCATGTGCCGTCAGTGCCGGGCTGAGTACGACGATCCCGCCGACCGTCGCTTTCACGCCCAGCCGATCGCCTGCCCGCAATGCGGACCGCAGGTGTGGTTCGAAGTCGGCGGCGAAAAGCTCGCCGAGGGCGAGGAGGCGCTGCAACTTGCCCGTCAACACCTGCGCACTGGTGACATCCTGGCAGTCAAAGGGCTGGGGGGCTATCATCTCGCCTGCGACGCCATCAACCCGGAGGCGCTCGCCCGGCTGCGCCAGCGTAAACAGCGCAGCGACAAGCCTTTTGCCCTGATGGCGTTCGATTTGGATACCATTGTGCGGCATTGTATGGTTTCAGACGAAGAAGCCGCGCTGTTGAACGCCCGCCAGCGCCCGGTCGTGCTGCTGGAACGCCGCCCCGAATCCAGCATCAGCTCGCTGGTGGCACCCAATCAGCGCACGCTCGGCTTTATGCTGCCCTACACCCCGCTGCACCTGTTGCTGTTGCAGCCAGAATCCTCCTTCCCCGAGACGTTGGTGATGACCAGCGGCAATCTGAGCGAAGAACCGATCGCCTACCAGGACGGAGAGGCGCGCACCCGCCTGGCACCCCTGGCAGACGGCTTTTTGATGCACAACCGCCCCATCCACATGCGTGTGGACGATTCGGTTACCCGCCGGGTCGAGCGTCAGTCCTATCCGCTACGCCGGGGGCGCGGCTACGCCCCTGATCCCATCCGGCTACCCCGACAGACGCCTCCGCTGCTAGCCGTCGGCGCCGAATTGAAGAACACCTTTTGTCTCACCCGCCAGCACTATGCCTTTCTCAGCCATCATATCGGCGATCTGGAAAATTTCGAGACGCTGCAATCCTTCGAACAGGGCATCGCCCACTTCGAGCGGCTCTTCCGCATCCAGCCCGAAATGATCGCTGCCGACCTGCACCCCGACTATCTGGCGACCCGTTATGCCCATCAGCGAGCCGAGCAGCAAAGCTTGCGCCTGGTTCAGGTGCAGCACCATCACGCCCACCTCGCCACCTGCCTGGCAGATAACGGCTGGGACGACGAGGTAGAAGTCATCGGTGTTCTCTACGACGGCGCCGGGCTGGGGAGCGACGGCGCCATCTGGGGCGGCGAGTTTCTATTGGGCGGTTACGCTGCCTACCGCCGCATGGCACACCTGATCTACACCCCGCTGCCCGGCGGAGACGTGACAGTACACAAACCGGCGCGCATGGCACTGGCGCATTTGCAGCGCGCCGGCATCGAGTGGCAGGACGATCTCCCACCGCTGCAGGCATTCAGCGCAGAGCAACGGCAAACGCTGCGCGCCCAGCTTGACCACAACATAAACGCCCCGCCCACCTCCAGCATGGGAAGGTTGTTTGACGCGGCTTCAGCCCTGCTGGGCATACGCGCAGCGATCAACTACGAAGGGCAGGCAGCCATCGAATTGGAAGCGCTCGCCGACCCGCACGAGCAAGCAGCATACCCCTTCCACATCTCCGGGCGGCTGATCGACCCCAAGCCGTTGTGGCTGGCGCTGTTGAAAGAGCGACGCGCCGGCGTGCCGACCGCCACCCTCTCCGCCCGTTTTCACAACGGTGTGGCGCGCATGACCGCCCAGGTTTGCGAACAGATTCGCCAGCAGACCGGTAACGCCATTGTGGCGCTCAGTGGCGGGGTGTGGCAAAATATGCTTTTATTGACCAAAACCCGCGCCCTGCTGCAGGCAGGCGGATTTCAGGTTTTGATCCACCGCCAGGTCCCCGCCAACGACGGCGGGATTGCCCTCGGTCAAACCATGATTGCCGCCCACACCGGCAGGGATTCCGGTCAATCGAATTCAGTCTAGATTAACAAGGATTTTCATCATGTGCCTGGCAGTACCCGGAAAAATTATCGAAATCTACGCCCAAAATGGCTTGAAAATGGCGAAGGTGGACTTCGGCGGCGTGGTGCGCGAAACCTGTCTGGAAGCGCTGCCCGAAGCGCAGGTCGGTCAATATGCCATCGTACACGCCGGGTTTGCACTCAACCTGCTCAGCGAAGAAGAAGCGCAAGCCACTCTCGATATATTGAATGAAATGTCCCAGTTCGAGGAAGAACCCCTCAACCCGCACAAGGCGGCGGAGTGAGCGAATGATGCGCTATGTAGACGAATTTCGCGACGCGGCGCGGGTGAAGGGCGTCATCGATTCCCTGCAACGTCTGGTGAGCCGCAAATGGGTGATCATGGAAATCTGTGGCGGGCAGACGCACGCGATCCTGCGCTACGGGCTGGATGAGATGCTACCGCCGGAGATCGAGCTAATCCACGGTCCCGGCTGCCCGGTGTGCGTCACCGCCCTAGAACTGGTCGACAAAGCCCAGGCGATCGCTGCCCAGCCGGGCGTGATCCTGGCGACCTTTGGCGATATGCTGCGCGTCCCCGGTTCGCAGGGGGACCTGTTCTCATTGCGCGCTCAAGGCGCCCAGGTCAGGGTGGTCTATTCACCGCTGGACGCCGTGCGCATCGCCCGCCAGAACCCCGACCAGCAGGTGGTGTTCTTCGCTATCGGCTTCGAGACCACCGCACCCCCCAACGTGACCAGCGTATTGCAGGCGCAGGCTCTGGGCTTGACCAACTATTCCATCCTCGTTTCACAGGTGCGCGTCCCGCCCGCCATGCACGCCATCCTGGGCGCGCCCGGTAACCGGGTTCAGGGCTTTCTGGCTGCCGGTCACGTCTGCACGGTGATGGGCTACTGGGAATATCCCCCCATCGCCGAACAATACAGCGTTCCGATCACCATCACCGGCTTCGAGCCGGTCGACCTGCTGCAGGGCATCCTCGAGACGGTCAGGCAGCTCGAAAACGGCAAGCATGAAGTGACCAACGCCTATTCCCGCGCCGTCACCCGCCAGGGCAACCAGGCTGCTCAGGCGATGATCACCCGCGTCTACCAAGAGCGCGACCGCCAGTGGCGCGGCATCGGGGTGATTCCCAATAGCGGCTGGGGGTTGCGTCCCGAGTTTGCCGATTTCGACGCCGAAAAGCGCTTCCGTATCGATCACATCCAAACCCAGGAATCGGACACCTGCATCTCCGGTCAAATTTTGCAAGGGCTGAAAAAACCGCCTGATTGTCCTGCCTTTGGTGTTCTGTGCACCCCGTCCAATCCGCTGGGGGCGACCATGGTCTCATCGGAGGGTGCCTGTAACGCCTATTACCGCTACGGGCGCCGTCAACCGCAGCCCACTGCCGTCCCGAACGCCTGAGAGGAAGTCGACCCCATGCCGAAACACGCACCACTCCCCGCCTTTGAAGGACCACTCTGCCCACTGCCGCTCGCCCACAAAGATCAGATCGTCATTGGGCACGGCAGCGGCGGCAGAATGACGCAGGAGTTGATCCGCAGTGTGTTCATGCCACAGCTATCCTCGCCGCCCCTCGCCTACGGCAACGACTTCGCCAGGGTTGATCTGCCGCGGGCGGCAAGCCTGAAGGGACGATTGGCAATCTCCACCGACGGGCACAGCGTGTCGCCGTTGTTCTTTCCCGGCGGCGACATCGGGCGTTTAGCTGTGTGCGGCACGGTTAACGACGTGACGATGTCGGGCGCCGAACCGCTCTATCTCACCGCCGCATTTTTGATCGAAGAAGGGCTACCCACCGCCGCCCTAGAAGCGGTAGCCCGTTCAATGCGTATAGCAGCAGAAGAAGCCGGTGTACAGATCGTCGCCGGCGATACTAAAGTGGTCGAAAAAGGCAAAGGCGACGGGTTGTTCATTACCACCACCGGTGTGGGCTGGCTGCCGCCTCGTCGCCAACTGGGCGGCGAGCAGGCGCGCCCCGGCGACGTGGTGCTGCTCTCGGGCACAGTGGGAGATCATGGCATTGCCGTGCTGGCTGCCCGTGGCGAGTTGGGATTTCAGACCGAGGTGCGCTCTGACGTGGCACCCTTGAACCATCTTGTGGGCGAGATACTCAAAGCCGCCCCCCACACCCGCGTGCTGCGCGACCCCACTCGCGGCGGATTGGCGACTACGCTGAATGAGATCGCCGCTCAGAGCAAGGTCAACATCGTTGTGGACGAAGCCAGTATCCCGCTCCATCCAGCGGTGAGCGCCGCCTGTGAAATGCTCGGCTTCGACCCGCTCTACGTCGCCAACGAAGGCAAGGTCGTCGTCATCACCCCCGTCGAAGAAGCCGAAGCCGCCCTGCAGGCGATGCGCGCCCATCCTTACGGGCAGATAGCTGCTCGCATCGGTGAAGTGCGCCCCGAACCAGCAGGCAGGGTGTTGCTGACGACTACCATTGGCGGCAGGCGCGTCCTCGACGTGCTGGCGGGCGAAATGCTGCCGCGCATCTGCTAGCGAGATGCCAAGACAGGCATTGTGGGACGCAAGCGCAGTCGGGAATGGGGAACGACGCGCTATGAACACAGCTTGACCGATGTGCTGGTTATAAACCCGGTTTGAAGATACACCCACCTGCTGATGGGTTTGGTCAAAGAGGGGTCATATGCGGATAAGCTGATTAAGATGGCAGAGTGAGAGCTGCGTGAACTGACATCAATTGCTGGTGTAACATACTTTCTGTAAAATCGTGAACCTTAACAAAAGAGGTGAGTCAGGAGTATCCTAAAG
>JBBIKU010000032.1:14742-18079 GCA_037445245.1 Anaerolineaceae bacterium | reverse complement strand
CACCCATCCCGGGAGGTTACCATGCAAACCGTTACCTATAACATTCCAAATATTTCCTGCAACCACTGCGTGCACACGATCAAGAACGAATTGAGCGATCTGACCGGTGTGCGCTCGGTTGAGGCGCGAGTTGATACCAGGCAAGCAACCATTGCCTTCGAACCGCCCGCCACCGAGGAGCAGATCAAAACCCTGCTGGCAGAGATCAATTACCCCGCTGCGGAGGAGTAACCCGCATGCCCGCCAGCAAGCAGATCACCCTGCCCATCACCGGTATGACTTGCGCCAACTGCGTGGCGACGGTTGAGCGCAATCTCAAGAAGGTCGCCGGGGTTGATTTTGCCAACGTCAACCTTTCCTCCGAACGCGCCACCGTCAGTTTCGACCCCCATCTTGTCAGCCTGGATGAACTGGTCGGGCGCGTACAGCACGCCGGTTACGACGTCGCCAGCGGTGAAGCAGACCTGATCATCCGCCGCCTGAACGACGACAACGACGCCCGTCGCCTCGAAAAAGCACTCAGGCGGCTTGAAGGTGTGCTCGACGCCCGCGTCAGCTTTGCCGGTGAGCGGGTAAGGGCGCGTTATATCCCCACCATCATAACCCAGAGCGAGCTGCGCCAGGCAATCGTCGCCGCCGGTTTCGAAGCGGTCGAGGTCGGCGGCGAAGCCCAAGACGCCGAAGCGCAAGCCCGCCAGGCAGAGATCAAGCAGCAGCGCCGCTATCTGTGGGTGGGGATCGTTTTCACCCTGCCGCTGTTTGTGCTCGCCATGAGCCGGGATTTTGGCTTGCTGCCCATGGCGCTGGCGCATGCCCGCTGGATGGACGGTTTGATGTTCCTGCTGGCAACCCCGGTGCAATTTTATGTCGGCAGGCAGTATTACATCGGCGCCTACAAGGCGCTGCGCAACGGCGCCGCCAACATGGACGTGTTGATTTCGATCGGCACCTCCGCTGCTTACCTGTATTCGATCCCCATCGCCCTGGGATGGATCCCGGGGCATGTGTACTTCGAAACCGCCGCCGTCATCATCACCATGACCCGCCTGGGGAAATTCCTGGAAGCCCGCGCCAAGGGACAGACCAGCGAAGCCATCAAAAAGTTGATGAGTCTGCGTCCACAAAACGCACGCGTCCTGCGCAACGGCAACGAAATGGTGATCCCCGCTGAAGAGGTGCGCGTCGGCGACCTGGTGATCGTGCGACCCGGCGAGAAAATCGCCGTGGATGGCGTGGTGGTCGAGGGGCGCTCAGCGGTGGACGAATCGATGCTCACCGGCGAATCGCTTCCGGTTGATAAAGCTCCCGGCGACGCCGTCATTGGCGCCACCCTCAACAAGCTGGGGTTGCTCAAGTTCGAAGCCACCAAGGTCGGCAAAGAAACCGCCCTGGCGCAGATCATCCGCTTGGTAGAAGAAGCGCAGGGCAGCAAGGCACCCATTCAACAGCTCGCCGACCGTATTTCAGCCGTTTTCGTTCCCATCGTGCTGGTGATTGCAGCCCTGACCTTCGTAGCCTGGTACTTCCTGTTACCGCTGCCTCCGGAAGCGCAAATCGCCCCCTTCACCCGAGCGTTGATCAACATGGTGGCGGTGCTGGTGATCGCCTGCCCGTGCGCCATGGGTCTGGCGACGCCCACGGCAGTGATGGTCGGTACCGGCAAGGGCGCCGAAATGGGCGTGCTCTTCAAATCCGGCGAGGCGTTGGAACGCGCTGGCAGGCTCAACACCATCGTGCTCGATAAGACCGGCACGATCACCCGCGGGCAGCCGGTAGTGACGGATGTGATCGTCAATGGGTTGGCGGGCGGGCCGGACGAATTGATCCGCTTGGCTGCTTCGGTCGAGAAAGGCAGTGAACATCCTCTGGGTGAAGCCATCGTTGCCGAAGCCGGTGAGCGTGGCATCCCGCTACACGCTCCGCAGGCATTTCGCGCCGAAGCCGGGCAGGGGGTCGAAGCCGAGGTGGAGGGCAGAAAGGTCATCGTCGGCAGCCCGCGTATGCTGCGCGAGCGCGGACTGGACGCCAATGGCTTGCAGCAAGATTTGCAACGCCTGCAAGCCGAGGGTAAAACTGCCGTTCTGATTGCCCTTAACGGCAGCATTCAGGGTATGATCGGCATTGCCGATACGGTCAAGGATGGATCAATCGAAGCCATTCGCAATCTGCAGCGCATGGGGCTGCAAGTGGTGATGATCACCGGCGACAATCTGCAAACCGCCGCCGCCATTGCCCGCCAGGTGGGGGTGGACACCGTGCTGGCAGAGGTGCTGCCGGGCGACAAAGCCGTCGAGGTCAAACGCCTGCAAGAAGCCGGCAGGGTGGTGGCGATGGTCGGCGACGGCATCAACGACGCTCCCGCCCTGGCGCAAGCCGATGTGGGGATGGCGATCGGCAGCGGCACAGACGTGGCAATGGCGTCGGCGCCGGTGGTGCTAATCAGCGGCGACCTGCGTGGAGTATGGCGAGCAGTTGCGCTCTCGCGGCGTACCCTGCGCACCATCAAGCAAAACCTGTTTTGGGCTTTCTTTTACAATGTGCTGCTCATCCCGGCAGCGGCAGCCGGTTTTCTGAACCCCATGCTGGCAGCAGCAGCGATGGCATTCAGCAGCGTCTTCGTGGTCACCAACAGCCTGCGTCTCAAACGCTTCAACCTCTAACCAACCGCTGCCATCCGCAGATTGCAATCCAACCCTCCCAACCTATAGATAGCCGGCGCCAGTCACCATCGCCAATGACTGGCGCGATGGCGTCCCTTTCGCCGCCCTTACAACCCCATTGCCCGGCTATCTTTCAGTTGCCGCGGCGGTGAACATCGCCAGAGCGGACACGCCTCCAATTCGGTTATAATCGGAGCATGTTGCGGTCGATTGCACACCCTTTCCGGAGATTCCCATGCCCGTAAAAAAGAAGAGGGTGGAAAACACTCCCATGTCAGTCTGGGAACATCTGGGGGAACTGCGCGACCGGGTTTTCAGAGCCCTGATCTCCCTCGCCATCGCCACATTTTTAAGCTTCATCTTTGCCGAACGACTGGTCGATATTCTGGCGCGCCCGATCGGTGGAATCACCGAACTGGTCTCCATTGAAGTCACCGAGAACATCACCATCTTCATGAAGGTGTCGCTGCTGAGCGGCTTCATTCTCGCTTTTCCAGTCATTATTTACCAATTGCTGGCGTTCATTCTGCCCGGATTGACGCCCAAGGAGCGGCGCTGGGTGCTGCTCGCTATGCCCCTGGCAACCTTCATGTTTGCCGCCGGCGTGCTGTTTGCTTACTTTATCATGCTACCGGCAGCACTGCCCTTTCTGATCGGTTTTATGGGTATCCGCACTA
>JBBIKU010000032.1:7972-14732 GCA_037445245.1 Anaerolineaceae bacterium | reverse complement strand
TTCCCCGCCCGGTCAATTATTTCAATTTCGTGACCAACCTGTTATTCTGGGTGGGGGTCAGCTTCGAGACGCCCTTGTTCGTCTATATTCTGGCGCGTTTCAGAATCGTCACCCCCAATATGCTCGCCAAACACTGGCGTTACGCGGTAGTGATCATCGCCATCCTGGCAGCCATGATCACTCCCACCCCCGACCCGGTCAACATGGGCTTGCTGATGCTACCGCTCTTCATGCTCTACCTGCTCAGCATTGTGTTTGCAAAGCTGGCGATCCGAAAATAAACCGGGGGAAGACATCCCGCAAACAATCGCGAAGATGAGAACGACCGATCATCAAAAAAACCTTGTCTGGTATAATTAAACCAAAGCCGAAGAATTCGAGAGGAGAAAAGCATGTTTTTGAGAAGCATAGGTCCACTGGAATTGGTCATCATTCTCGTCATCGTGCTGTTGCTCTTTGGAGTGGGACGCATCGGAAAGATTGCCGGCGAACTTGGCAGCGGCATCCGCTCCTTCCGCAAGGGACTTCAGAGCGAAGACAAAGACAGCAAGGAAAAAGAAGAAGCATCTGACGAGCCGAAAGACATCGGCGACGTAAGTTAACCGCACCTTTGATCCATCCGGGCGGGAAGGGAAAGCCCGCCCTGTTATAAGCAATTGCCACACTCATGCAAATTTTCAACATTGGCGGGCTTGAACTCGTCTTTATTCTGTTGATCGCTCTGGTCGTCCTCGGACCAGAAAGACTGGTGCAATCCGCCCGGTCAATGGGACGGATGGTCAACAAGATCGTGCGCTCGCCAATATGGACCAGCGTGCAGGAAACCTCGCGCGAACTGCGTCAGTTGCCCCAGCGCATCATTCGCGACGCCGGCTTGGAAGAAAGTCTGCAAGAACTGCAAACGGACGCCCGCAAGATCTCCGGTGAACTCTCGGAAGAACTCGATGAAACCGTCCAAGCTACCCGAGAAGCGGCTGCGGCGCTCTCCATTGACGAGCGTGTGCTGCAAGCTATGAAAAAACATGCCGCTGAAAAAGAAAGCGAAAATGCCGAAACGGCTACGGGGGAAACACAGCCGGACGCCAGCGTCGGGCAGACCGACACGGACGATACGGCAGAAAATCCAAAATAACCGCCCCAATCGTAGAACCGCCGCCCTCGCCAATCCACCCTGGCACCATCCATGCAAGTCCATCGGCAAGGTATGAAAAATCGACAATTACCCCTCGTTCATGTCCATGGTTCCCATCGTGAGATGGGGCGGCAGATTGGTGAAGCCTGCCGCGCTCAGGTTTTACACAGCATCGAGAACGCCCGCCGCCTTTTGGCAGATGCCTATGACCAGCTCCAATTGTCGTGGGAAGGCGCCCAGATCCAATCGCGGAAATATCTGCCCTTCGCTGAAGAGCGTTACCCGCAGTATGTACAAGAACTGGAGGGTATCGCTGAAGGCGCTGATATTCCCCTCGATGACATCTTCGTGCTCAACGCCATGGAAGCCGTGACCAACGATGCTTTGCACCTTACAAAATGCACCAGTCTGGCAGTCAATCAGCAACGCACCGCAAACGGGCACGTGATCGTGGCACATAATGAGGACTGGTTACCTGAAGACGAAGCGGACATTTTTATCATTCACGCCCGCCCCGAAGGCGAACTGCCCTTTCTTGCCGTGACCTACGGCGGTCTGTCGCCCAATATTGGGTTCAACGCCGCCGGCTTGGCACAGTGCTGCGATACGGTCTATCCCACCGATTCGCGCATTGGGGTGCCGCGCGTGATCGTTTCGCGGGCGGTGCTGGCAGCACGCACACCGGCTGAAGCCATTCAACGCACGCTGGTGCCGCACCGCGCTGCCGGTTACAACCACCTGATCGTCCACGAAAGCGGTGAATTTTACAACGTTGAAGTATCTGCCCGCCACTTTGCGCTGCAATACGGTTTGGAGGGTTTTTTGGCGCACACCAATCATTACTTGTCCAACGAGATGCGTGCCATCGAAAGCGAGCCGGATGAATTGATCAGCACCCGCATCCGTTATTTTAGAGCCTTGCGCCTGCTGAGCGATACGCCTGAACACACCATCAAAAGCCTGCAAAACATCCAAAAAGACCATGTCAATTACCCCGATTCGATCTGCAACCATGCCATCGAAGGCGACCCGCTGGATCGGGAAAAGACCATCACCGCTCTGGTCATCGATTTGACCACCCGTCAGCTACACGCAACGTGGGGAACTCCCTGTGAGAACAAGTACACCACCTACCAGCTCGAGGAATAAGGTATCCTTGTGAAACACCGCAATTAGCGAACCGAGAAAGGAATGAATGATGAAGTTAGGATCGGTCTCACTCCTGACCCTCCTGCTGTTTTCGGTTACCCTCCTGTTGGCATGCGTCCCGCCACCCCAAACTAAAACTGAAACGCCAGCGGAAGGCTCCCCACCTGAAGCGGAATTTGAGCTCGAAGTTGAGCCGGAAACCACCAAAGTAAATCCCAATTCCGACGCCGACCCGAAGTTCGACCCGTATGAACTCAGCGAAGCCGAGCTGATCGAAGTGATCCACCGTTCACTTTCCGCAGCCGTCAGCGCCGCCCAAAAGCTCGCCGAAGCCCTGGCGGGCGCGGTTGGCGACGACCGTATCACGCCCGAAGAGATCATCTCGCTCGAGCCTCTGATCGAAAACGCCGAAGACGCCTTGTTCAAGGCTGAAGATGCCATTTACGCTTACCTCGACCTATACGCCGAAGAGGATACACCCCGTTACACTGTGCTTTCCGATATCGAATTAGACCTCTCGGATATCTGGTTCTTCATCGATGGGATCTACTACTTTGTGGAAGCCGGCGCTGTAGACGCCACTGAATTGATCCCGGATATCAGGGAAACTCTGTCGGAATTCAATCAGGTCATCAGCAGCCTGCGCGCCCGCAAGTTTCGCTGATCTCGGTTTGAAACCTGGAAATTAGCGGAAGATGAAAACAAAACTGTTGGGATGGGTATCCCTGATCTGCCTGATCCTGACCGTACTCTGGCTGGTTCTGCGGATCTCTGACACCGCCCGTTTTGGTGCGATCGAAAGTCCTGAACAAGCCATCCGCCACGCCCGCCGGACAGACAGCGCCTATCTGGCAACCTATGTCAACGCTGCCATCATCACCCTCACTGCCACCGCCCTGTTCGCCGGTTTGTACCGCTTCCTGCAGGATCGTTCGCCTTACTGGGCTGCCATTGGGTTGACCTTTGTGCCGGTTTACACCGCCTTCAACCTGTTTGCTTACCTGTCACAGGTCAGTATCGTTCCTGCCATGAGTGCGTTTGTCGGAAGCGAACCTGCCGATGCATCCACCCATTGGATGATTGCCATGATGGTACAAGCCTGGCAAACCTCAGCAGCGGCGTTCATCAACGCCCTGGCGTACGCCATACTGGGCATCCCTTCGATTATCTTCGGCGTCTTATTGAGTCGCAGCAGTTCAAAGTCGTTGGCTGGCGGCGGATGGCTGTTAGGGCTCAATGGCGTGGCGTGCATGGTGGGCATGGTCGGTATGATCGTCCGCCAGCCGCTCCTCAGCATGGGCGTGATGGCCGGCGGCGTATCCTTCCTGCTGGCGCTGATCCCCATCAGCACGGTTTTTCTGAAAGGCGGTAGCGAGTTCGATTAGACGCGGAATCAGCCTATCCTGCCGCACACACAACTACCGGCGTGATTTCCAGCGTTGATAGGCAGCGATAAATTCGTCCACGTTCCGCACGGGCTGGTTGAATCCCAGACGCAACCCCAAACGGATGAGTTGCGGCGGGTCGACCGCCGTGCTCGCCAGCACGGCTTCCTGAGTCAGCACCTCGCCCGCTTCGCCATCCAACAACACCCTGCCATTACCCATCACGATCACCCGTTCAAAGTTTTCCACGCAAAAATCGATGTCATGGGTGATGGCGATCACCGTTTTCCCCTCGCCGTGCAGCCGCTGCACGATCTCGCGGATGCGTTCGATGGTAACGTGATCCTGACCGGTGGTGGGCTCGTCGAAGACGATGACGGGCGTGTTCATGGCAAGCACGGAGGCAACCGCCACCATCTTACGGCGGCTGGTCGAAAGATCGTAGGGATTGGTCTGCTCCAACCCGCCCAGACCGGTCATCGCCAAAGCGCTTTTGACCTGTTGATCAACCTCGACCTCATCAAAACCCAGGTTTTGCGGTCCGAAGGCAACCTCGCCGCAGACCGTAGCGCAAAATAGTTGTTCATCCGGGTTCTGAAAGATATACCCCACCCGCGCCGCCAGTTGCGCCACGCTGTGATCAGCGGTGTTCCATCCGCCGACGATCACCTCGCCGGCGGTGGGTTTGAGCAGCCCATTCCAATGTTTTACTAGCGTGGTCTTGCCCGACCCGTTCTGACCGACAATGGCGACCAGCTCACCCGCCTCGACCGTCAGACAAACCCCACAGAGCGCTTCGACCCCGCCGGGATACGAAAAGCGCAAATCGCGCACCTCGATCTTCATGGTGGGGCAGCGCCAAAAAACGCCAACGCCTGGCGATGAGTGACCGGCAGGCGCTGGCTTGCCGGCAGAAGACCAATCTCAACCGCTCGCCGTCCTGCCGCGGTGTAGCGCGACACCCCAATGCCCAATTCCGTCATCAACGGCGAGGTCAGCACATCACCAGGCTTGCCTGCCATCCACATTTCACCATCCGCCAGGGCAATCACCCGATCAGAGAACTCCGCCACCCACTCCAGCTTGTGCTCCGCCATCACCACCGTAATGCCCTCCTGGCTCATCGACTTGATCACTTCGAAGACCTGGCGCGTCCCGATTGGGTCCAACTGTGAGGTCGGCTCATCCAGCACCAGCAGGCGTGGCTGCATCACCAAGATCGAAGCCAGCGCCACCCGCTGTTGCTGCCCACCCGAAAGCGCGTACGGCGAGCGCTGCGCCAGTTCAGTAATGCCGGTCTTTTGCATAATGCCTTCGACTCGTTCTTTCATCTCCGGACGGGGGATACCCAGATTCTCCAAGCCAAACGCCACTTCCTCATAGACGGTGAATTTCGAGCCGGAAATCTGGTTGAACGGATTTTGAAAAACCAGCCCGACGTTCAACAACCAGTCGTCGAGGCTGGTGCGGCTGCTTTCCTTTCCGGCAACCCACACTTCACCCCTCAGCTCGCCCTTGAAAAAGTGCGGAACAAAACCAGCAAGCGCAAAGCACAGGCTGGTTTTCCCGGCTTCATTGGCGCCCACAAGCGAGACAAATTCGCCTTCTTCTACCTGAAAATGGATGCCCTTGAGCGCCGGTTTGTCCGCCGCCGGGTAGCTGTAGGTGAGGTTCTTTACCTCAACGATCGCCACAGGTTGTTTCCAATCATCCCCAGCAGAAGGAACAGCATCAACCAGCGGACGACTTTTTCGTAAACAGGGTCTTCGATCTCGATCAGGCTAGTTTTCTCTTTTTTCGAATTGAAGGCGCGCGCTTCGATGGCGATGGCGCGTTCTTCCACATCGACCAGAGAAGCGAACACCAGCGGGCGCACCAGCGGCAGCAGTCCCCGCACCCGCTGGCACAGCCCACCTTTGGTCTCCATGCCACGCGAAAGCTGGGCGTCGATGATCGTCTGTGCTTTGGCGCGCATTTGCGGAATAATCTGCAACGAAGTGGTGATCACATAGGCGAATCCGCCCGGCAGCCTGCGCCGGGTCAGATCGCTCATCAGGGTCGACGGGTGGGTGCTCAAGATCAGCAAAATGAAGGAGGAAACCATCACCAGGATGCGCGACACGGTCAGGGCGGCGTGCTGAATGGCTTCCAGCCGCAGCGAGAAGATCCACCATTGCAACAAGATCGTTTCACCGATCGGGATAAAAAGGCTCTGCATGACAAAAATAAAACCGCACACCGGCAGCAATAGCCTCACCGCCACCCGCAGAAACTCCCACAGCACCTGACCGGCAACGCTGAGCAAGACCACCACCAGAAATAATACGAGCGGCAACTCCGGCCCCCGGCTAGCAAAAGCCAAAACGATCAGGGTACCCACCAGGGTGAGCTTGGTCAACGGGTTCAAGCGGTGCAGCGGAGATTCCCGGTGAACATAGAAGGACAGACGGGTGTTCATCGCTCACGCATCTTTCAGTCTTGTTTTTTCGGAGGCAGCCCTAGCCAACCCAAGCCAAACCGTCGGCAAGGAAGCTACCTCCGGTTGAACCCACAGCGGCAGGCGAGATCAAAGCACATTTTCAGAGCGCGGGAAGCGAGCCAGATAGCGCCCCGAAAGCCCCTTGATGATCGCAAACGCCAGCAGGCAAGTAGCAATCTTATCGACCGGTTCAACCAGGAAATTGGTGCTGAGCACGGCAGCCACCAGATCCTGCCCGGTTTGCAGCAGAAAGGCAGTGATAAACGACGAACCGCTGGCGGTGATGCCACCGTAAAGATAGACCGCAATCGGGGTGGAGACAATCGCGGCAGTGATGGCGACCAAGCCCCCGGTGATGACCACCTTCCACCACGATTTAAACAACCCGCCCACTGCGCACCATCCAGCGACGAAACCGATGAACAGCGCTACCGGGAACCACGGAAAACTGTTAGGATCGATTGTCAGCCCCCAGATGATGTTGGAAAGGGTCCCAGTTAAAGCTCCCGCCCACGGACCGCAGATGGCAGCAACCAGCACCGTGCCGATCGAATCCAGAAACACGGGCAGCCTGAGCAAGAGAACGATCTGACCGATAACAATATTGATGGCAAT
>JBBIKU010000032.1:0-7962 GCA_037445245.1 Anaerolineaceae bacterium | reverse complement strand
GTGTGCTCTTCCGATCTAGCACCCAGGTCATGGTGGTGAAGTCTTTCTTGATCGATTTGAGCATTTCAGATTCTCCTTTTGTGTGGAAAATTGGGCTATTAACTGAAAACGGTGTGGTTTTCTTTAAAGATACCCGAATAACGCGCCTTGCACAAGCAGCAATTCATAAAAAAAAAGAAACCCACATCAAAAACCCACCCAACCCGGACCTTCGGGAGAAGAAGAATTAATCAGTGCAGCATTGGATGGTTTCTCCCTGTTCATGGTATGCTTGGGGGAGGAGATGATTAAGCTGACACAGAATTTTCGCCTCCGCGGGTTGGCAAGCGGCATTACCCTGCTGGCTGTGGGGGTAGTTTTATTATGGTCGTCGTCCTCGATGGATTTGAGCATGTTGCTGTCGCCCAATCCACCCTCCTGGCAGTTTTACACCATTGCCGCCGGCGTCACTTTCCTGATCGCCGGACTGGTCACTTCGACCGGCGGTTTCATGCTCGCCGGCACCCTCCTCACCGGCATCGGCGTGGCGTGCGAATACCTGCCCTTCACCGGTGGACCACAGTATTGGAGCCTGCTCCTGCCGGCGATTTTGGGTTTCAACGGCTTGGGACTGCTTTTATCCAGCCTGGTAGATCAAAAAAATCGAAACGATCGGCGGAAGGCGGTACGAATGATCACCGTCGCCCTTTCACTGGCGATCATCTTCTACTCGATGATCCAAGCTAAGCTCAGCCTCAGCCTGAGTATGCCGGTTGTAATGATCCTGATCGGCGTGGGCTTTCTGGCGCCGACAGCGTATCAAAAAGCGTCAGCAAATCGTTGAACCGGGCGGAACGACCCCCGCTCAAAATCCTTCCAGCACAGATAGATCAGCTACCCCCTCAGCCAGGGTAGCGATGCGCTGCAGCATTCCCAGCCGGTTGCTGCGCAGCGTGGCGTCCTCGTCCATCACCAGCACGGCGTCGAAGAAACGGTTGATCGCCGGGATCAGCGGCAAAAAGGCGTTCAGGAAACCGTCCACCGAGCCGGGCAGACGCGGCGTTTCTTCCGCTTCCAGCAAAGCCTGGTAGAGTGCTTTTTCAGCCTCCTCACGCAAACTCGCCTGGTTTATCGGATACCTTTGCGCTTGATCACGGGTGATACGCACGCAACGGGCGTACGCCGGCAGAATGGTATTCCAATCCTCACGGCGCACCCATCCAGTCAGCGATTTGACCGCCTGCAGCGCTCCGGCAGGGTTGTGACCCTGCGCCGCCAGCACCGCTTCGACCACATCGTAACGATAGCCCTGTTCGGTTAACAGCCCACGTAGCCGCCCAATGATGAATTCCAGGCAGGCTGCCCGATTTTCTAGTGAAGCCGGAAGGGGCAGGTTGTCTGCAGCCAGCGCCAGCCCGTGGCGCAGATCGAAGGGAAGCTCCCACGCCATTAGATTCTGCACCAGACCCAGGGCTGCCCGGCGCAGGGCAAACGGATCTTTGGTGCCGCTGGGTGCCAGTCCGGCTGTAAACAACCCCGCCAGCGAATCCAGGCGGTCGGCTATCCCCACTGTCAAACCGGGACGGGAGCGCGGCAGATCATCGCCGGCAAAGCGAGGCAGGTTATGCTCGAAGATTGCATCTGCCACCGCCTGCGGTTCTCCGGAGTGGAGAGCGTAAAATCTGCCCATGATACCCTGCAAGGAGGTCATCTCGACCACCATGTGCGAGACCAGGTCAGCTTTGCACAGTTGGGCAGCGCGACGGGCAGCCGTAAGTTCTTCCGCCTTCAGCCCCAGTTGCGTTCCCAGGCTCTCTACCAGTGACTGCACCCGGCGCGATTTATCCAACATCGATCCCAACTTGAACTGGAAGGTGAGCGACGCCAGGCGCGGCACAAATTCTTCCAGTTTGAACTTCAGGTCTTCCTGAATAAAGAAATCGGCATCTGCAAAGCGGGCGCGGATCACCTGTTCGTTGCCGTCGGTGACCACATCCAGATGTTGCCCGTCACCGTTGCGCACGGCGATAAAGTACGGCTGCAACGAGCCATCCGTCTTCCAGAGCGGAAAATAGCGTTGGTGCTTTTGCATCACCGAAACCAGCACTTCGGGTGGTAGCCGCAGGTGCTCTTCTGCAAAGCCGCCGCGCAGGGCGGTCGGCGCTTCAACCAGGTGGGTCACTTCGAGCAGCAAATTCTCATCCAGGCAGGGTTCACCGCCCACTTCCGCCGCCAGCGCCTTCACCTGGGCGGCAATTGTCTGCCGTCTCTGCTGCGGATCGAGTTGAATTGCCTGCCGTTCGAGTGCTTTGAAATAATCCTCCGGCTTCGTGACGGAGATGAATTCAGGGTCATGGAAGCGCAAGCCGCGGGTGATGCGACCCGCCCGCATCCCGGCGTATTCAAACGGCTGCACCCGCTCGCCGTGCAGCGCCAGCAGCCAGCGAATCGGGCGCGAAAAGGCGACATTGCTGGCGTTCCAGCGCATCGATTTATCAAAGTGAAGGCTCGCCATCAATCCCGGCAGGGCTTCCCACAACACCTGCCGCGCCGGGCGACCCCTTTCCTCTACCCTTGCCACGACGTACCTGCCGCCGTCAATCTCTTGCACCTCCAGGGCTTCTACCGAAAGCCCCTTGCTGCGGGCGAAGCCTTCCGCCGCCGACGTTGGTTTTCCGTCGGCGTCAAACGCCCGGCTGGCTGGGGGACCACGGTGAATGACGGTGCGATCTGGCTGGTGAGTGTCCAGTTCAGGCAGCCACACCACCAGCCGTCGTGGTGTTCCCATCACATACACCTCGCTATGCCCCAGGTGCAGCTCCGCCAGCAGCGTTGGCAGACGCGCCTGCAATTGTTCGATGGCAGATTGCAGGTCTGCCGCCGGCAATTCTTCGCTGCCGATTTCGAGCAGGAAGGGCAGCTTCTCACTCTCAGACGCTAAGGCGCCCTCGTCAGTTTCCTGGCTCGCAGCGTCGACGGTGACCGTGGAACCATTGCTGGCAGGCGCGCCCTGTTCAAGCCACGGGAAGCCCAACGCCTCACGCTGCGCCAGGTAGGCTTCTGCCGTCCGGCGCGCCAACTCGCGCATGCGCGAGAACAACGCCTGCCGTTCCGTCACGCCCACCGCCCCGCGCGTGTCCAGCACGTTGAAGGTGTGTGAACATTTGAGAATATAGTCATGCGCTGGCAACACCAGCCCGCAGCCCAATGCTGCTTCAGCCTCGGCTTCGAACATGTCGTACATTTGCCGCAACCGCTCAACATCGGCGACTTCGAAGTAATAGCGGCTGTGTTCTTGTTCACCCTGTAAATTGACATCTCCGTAGGTGTGAGTCGCATTCCAACCCAGATTGCGGAAGTGCTGCACCCGTTGCAGCGCCATGGCGATACGCTCCATGCCGTAGGTGATCTCAACCGAAACCGGGTCGAGCACCAAACCACCCGCTTGCTGGAAATAGGTGAACTGGGTGATCTCCTGACCATCCAGCCAGACTTCCCAGCCCAACCCCCACGCGCCCAGCGCCGGTGATTCCCAGTTATCCTCCACAAAGCGGATATCGTGCCGGCGCGGGTCGATGCCCAGCGCCTCCAGCGAATGCAGGTACAGTTCCTGTGGGTTGCCGGGATCAGGCTTGAGGATGACCTGAAACTGGTAATGCTGCTGAAAACGGTTGGGGTTCTCACCGTACCTGCCGTCATCCGGGCGGATGGAAGGCTCGACATACGCCACTTTCCACGGTTCCGGACCCAAGACGCGCAGAAAAGTTGCCGGGTTCATCGTACCGGCGCCAACCTGGGTGTAATAAGGCTGCCAGATCAGGCAGCCTTGTTCAGCCCAGAAGGATTGCAAACACATTATGATCGATTGAAAATCAAGGGGTTGTTCCATGGATCAGCCAGGCTCCTCTTCGCTTATTTCACGGGCTGATTATACCTGATTCATCCCCCGCTTCGGCAAAGCTATGGGCGAGAATAGGAGTCACTGTTTTGATTACCGGCGTCCCGCTCCTTTAACCTGCCGCAGGAACAGCGGGGCGTTCAGGCTGCGTTCCAAGAGGTGGCTTAGATAGTGTTGCAACAGGGTTTCCACCTCTTGGCGCACAGGCGCAGCAATTTCAGCCCGCAGGGCATCTCGATAGGTGCTGCGCTGATAATGGCGCAGAAATTTCAGAGCTGCCAGCGACACCGCTCTGGCCGCAGGGAAGCTGGCGCCGCATCGGGGACAGAGTACCCCACCCTGATCGGCGGAGAAGAACTGCTCCTGGGCAGTGATGGTTTCCTGGCAGAGAGTGCACTGGAACAACTGCGGTCGATAACCGAGTAAATCCAGCAGGCGCATCTCGTAATAACGCAACCCGGGGAAAGCATCGGCGTCAGCGGCGACGCGTTGCAGGCTATCGGTCAGCAGCCGGTAGAGCGCCGGGTTGGCGCCTTCCTCATAGGTAAAGCGATCCAGCAATTCCACCACATACGCCGCATAAGCGGTTCGCAGCAGATCGTCTCGCAGCGGCAGATAGGCTTCTACCGTCTCCGCCTGCGTGACGATCCAAAGATCGCGCCCGCGCGCCAGCAGCAAGGCGGCGCGGGTGAACGGCTGCAAGTGTCCCGATTTGCGGGAGCGCATGCGGCGCACTCCCTTGGCGATCGCCCGCAATTTTCCGCGCTCACGGGTGTATAGATGAACCAAGCGGTCGGCTTCTCCCCAATCGGAATGCCGCAACACGACCGCTTCGACGCGGACAGAGCGGGGCGCTGCCATTCCTCAACTGTGAGGTAAGGAGTCGGGCGTAAAAGCACCGGGGAGCAACCCCCCCACGCTAGTCTCTTCGAGCAGCTCGCCCTCGGCGTTGCAGATCATCACCACCGTCTCCAGCCCGAATTCTGCCATCACCTGGCGGCAGGCGCCGCAGGGATAGCCGCCGTTTTCGGTCACTACCGCCATCGCCTGGAAATTTCTTTCCCCTTCCGAGACCGCCTTGAAATACGCCACCCGTTCGGCGCAAATACTGGTGGGGTAGGCCGCGCTTTCGATGTTGACCCCGTCGTAGATTTTTCCGGAGTCGCTCAACAGCGCCGCCCCCACTGCGTATTTGGAATACGGCGCATACGCCCACCGACGCGCCTGCCCAGCGCTTTCGATCAAGCGCGCTTTCATCTCATGACTCAGTTCCATCGCCTTTCATCTCCGTTGCCAACAAGCCGGATTTGCGGCTGGCACGCACGGTGCGAATACGCCTGCCGCTGACCTGCTCCACTTTAACCTTCCAGTCTTCCACTTCCAGCTCTTCGCCCCCCACCGGCACCCGTCCAATCTGGGCATAGATGAACCCGCCCAGGGTATCCGCCACCTCCTTGGTCAGGTGGGTGCCCAAGATTTCATTGAAATCATCCAGATCGATCCTGCCCAGGAACCGGTATTCATCCGCGCTTTCCTGCTGATAAAGCAATTCCTCGCCTTCGTCGTACTCGTCGCGAATTTCACCCACGATTTCTTCCACGATGTCTTCCAGCGTGACCAGACCCGCCATGCCGCCGTACTCATCTACGACAATCGACATGTGCACGCCGCGCGCCTGCATTTCACGCAGCAATTCGTCTACCTTTTTGGCTTCGGGCACAAAGTACGCCTGGCGCAGCAGGGAACGAATGGAAACGTTTTCCTCCCCTTCTAGCTGCAGCCGCAGCAGGTCTTTGGCATAGAGCAGACCGATGATATTGTCGATGTTCTCTTCGTATACCGGCAACCGTGAATGCCCCGAGTGCAGCGCCACCTTGATCGCCTCTTCCAGCGACGTATTCACATCCAGGGCAAAAACATCGATGCGCGGCACCATGATCTCGCGGCACAAGGTGTCACCAAACTGGAAGATCGAATAGATCATCTTGCGTTCGCCGTGCTCCAGGTTGCCCTCGCTCTCACCGTTCTCGACCCAAATTTTCAATTCGTCATCGGTCACCAGCGTACGGGAGCGCTGCAAGGATTGGGGTGAACCCATCAGGGTCATCAAGAACCAGGTCACCGGTCTCCACAGCAGATCAAGCATTCTTGCCAGCGACGATAAGCGTGCCGCCCATCGTTCCGGCTGGCGCAACACCAGCCCTTCGGCAGCAAACTCGAACGAGAGGACAACCAGGGTGGTCAACAGCATTGCCAGCACAATCGCGCCAAAGCCAGGTGGCAGTAATTCCACCCCAACCAGGGTCATGTAAATCACTCCCCCTAGCAGGAAATGCATTAAACTGACGTTGAGCCGCAGCGTAGCAAGAAAATGGGGCTTCTCCAACAGCTTGAGCGAAGAATCCACTGCACTGGCGTAGGATTCATCCAGCGTCAGCAACTGCGGAGGGCGGGCATGGACAAAGCTGGCGCGGAGCGCCGCGAAAAGCAGATCAAGAAATAGCAGCAGGATCAACAACAGCCAGATGGTGTCAGTCACCTTCATCTTCTTTCGAACGGTTCGGCGGATGCGCCGGAACGCCAACCACCAGGGTATTGGCGGGCACGTCTTTGGTCACAACCGCCCCGGCGCCGGTGCGCGCCCCTTTCCCTAGCTTGACCGGCGCCACCAGCATGGTATCGCTGCCGATGAAAGCATTGTCGCCGATTTCGGTTCGGTTTTTACGCACGCCGTCGTGATTACAGGTGATCGTCCCGGCGCCGATGTTGACGTTCTCGCCAATGTGGGCGTCGCCAATGTATGAAAAATGCCCCATCTTGGTGCCGCGCCCGAGGTAAGAACGTTTTACCTCACCGAAATTCCCCATATGCACGCCCTGCGCCAGATGGGCACCCTGGCGCAGATGCCCGAACGGTCCGATATCCACATCATCTTCCAGTACGGCGCCTTCCAGCACCGAAGCCAGAACCACACAGCGATCGCCGATGGTGGTGTCGCGCACAATTGCATTGGGTCCGATGGCGCAGCCCTCGCCGATGCGAGTCTCGCCCTGCAAGGTGGTGTTAGGGTAGATTACCGTATCCCGCCCAATTTTTACCTGCGCTTCGATGTAGGTGGTTTCAGGATGAATCAGGGTCACCCCCTCCAACATCCAGTAGGTGTTAATGCGGCGGCGCACAACCGCCTCGGCTTCCGCCAGGTGCACCCGGTTATTGACGCCCACCGCCTCTTCCGCTTCGAGCAGTGGAACCGTCGCCACCTGCTTTCCATCCGCTTCCGCCACGGCGACGATGTCGGTCAGATAATACTCGCCCTTGGGCGAAAGCTGAATACGCCGCAGCGCCTGCCATAGCCATTCGGCGTCGAAACAATAAGCGCCGACGTTGAGTTCGGTTAGTGCAAGCTGTTGCGGGGTTGCCTGGGCTTCTTCGACGATGGCGATCACCCGCCCGGCAGCGTCGCGCACAATGCGCCCAAAACTGCGCGCCTCGGTAGAATCAGCCGTCAACAACGCCAGCGCGCCAGCGTTATTCTTTTGCGCTTCAAGCAAATTCTTATAGGTTTCAGGCAGCACCAGCGGCAGGTCAGCATTGATCACCAGCAGCAGGTCGGCTTTGTCGCGCAAGAGGCTTTCGGCTGCCTGCACAGCATGCGCCGTGCCGAGCTGCTTTTCCTGGATTGCGAAGCGGGCTGAAGCGCCAACCGCCTGCCGCACCGCTTCACTCCCGTGACCGACAACGACGACCGGCGGCTGGGTCACCAACGCCGTAACCGCATCCAGGCAGTGCTGGATCATCGGGCGTCCCGCCAGCGGCTGCAGCACTTTGGGTGTGGCGGAACGCATGCGCGTTCCTTCTCCGGCTGCCAGAATTACTGCCGTCACTTCCATTTTGCTGAACCTCCCAGGCTCACCGAAAAAATCAACCACAAATGCACGCCAAACCTCACAGAGCGCCGCTCCGTGCAACAGCGTACATTTGTGGTTGTGCTGAGCCGAAATCCTCCCATAAGCGGGTATTTGGTTTCACAAGCTGGGGCGCCTGGATTCGAACCAAGATCCACAGATCCAAAGTCTGGTGTGCTG
>JBBIKU010000031.1:0-18730 GCA_037445245.1 Anaerolineaceae bacterium | reverse complement strand
ATGAACCGACCGTGTTGTTGGGTTGAACCACTTCGTCCTCCAAAGCTCACACGGGTAACCTATTGCCCGCGCGGCTGTTGCGATACCTTTTGAATGATGGATTCCATATAGCGCATCCCCCGCAGATAGTAAATGAAACTGGCGCTGATGAGGGCAGTGCTGGTGAAGGCGTGCCCGAAGATGCCGATCAGCAGCATCCAAGAATCCTCGTGGGGGATGCTCCAGATGGCGTCCATTCCCTGGCTGATCAGCACAGCCACCAGCAAAAAAACGCCGGTGCCGGGCAGAAAGAAACGCACCAGGCGTAGGCTGTTGAACATGGCCGTAAAAGCATTCTGGCGCTGAACGATGATGCCATGAGGTGAGAAGATTAACGGCAGCAGCAGCCACAACAAAGCCACACCGATAATGAAAACACCGATCTGCGCCACGACTGCGCTGATCATCGCCAGGATCGAAAGCAACAAACTGACCGGAATAGCGATGACGAGCAGCAACACCAGCAGTGTCAATGTCAACAGCAGCATTTGCCCGTACTGGCGCAGAACTTCTGGGATCGAAAAGGGACGCTGCTTGCCTTCGGTCGAGCGGGCGATCTCATTGAAGTAGACGCTGCCACACATGATGCCCATCAGGACTAAAAACAACCAGATGCCTGCCAGGTGCGGGAAGGCGGTGATCTCCCAGGCGGAGGTGTGGTTGAGCGGGTTCGTCGCCGGCGATTGAGATGAAAGCAGGCTGGTAACACCTACCGGCAGGGTACGTAGTGCGGTGAAGAGATTGAAGCGCTCGAGGATCACTTCCCACAACTGCTGGGTGGCGCGCCCGATTTGTTCCATCTCTGCCGAGTTGAAACCGGCGATCACGGTATCGAATTCAGCGATGACTGGTTTGAGCAATGATCTGACCCGCAGGCGTGGTCCGAGCCATAGCAGCAGGTCAAAGAATACCGGAAAAACAATGAGATAGACGTTGTTGGCAACGGTGCTAAACCCAGCCGTGATCGAGGCAATCAGCCGGGGGGGATCGGTTGAGAAGGTTTTAGTTTGGTTATGCATTCGATCTTTGATTTTACCATATCCGCCGCCAATGCCCGCCCGCTTTCGCGCTGTTGGCACTCTGATTGCAACGCTTTGGGCGGAGCATTGCTTTACTTTTCGGCGAAGGTGAAAATTGCCCGCCGGTAAGTTGGGGTATAATTTTCACGATCTATTGAACACGAGGTTGACTTTTGTCCAGATCGCGTCCGGCTGACGAACTTTCCGCTGCAGAGTTACGCCGTTTATTGGTTGAGAAACGGCGGGGCGAGCGCGAGGCGCGCCTGGAGCGCTTCCGTCGCAGCGGAAGGGTGATTGCGGTTGAGACCGATCCGCAGCCGCAAACGATTAACTCGCTACGCATTCAGGCGATCGGTGACGAAGGCGGGGCGGGTGGCATCTCCGCTCGCTCAGCCCGTCGTTCGGGTTGGGACACGCTGCTGTTTCTGGTTGAGGTTGCTGCTGTACTGGGGTTGGTGTTCGTTTTACTGAGCGGGTTTAACGTCCTGCGCGATCTGAACCGTGAGGTGGCTTCGGCGCTGAAACAACCCACCCTGACGCCGACGCCTTTGATCCAGGCGGTGGTGTTGCCTTCCGGTCATACCCCGCCTAACGCCCCTGGCGGTGTGCAGCCCAACGATGCCGAGATTCCGGAACACCTGCGACCATTGGTGCAGACGCTGGCGAACTTTCCGCTGCCCACTGCCGGTCCACAGCAGGCGGTTCGAATTCAAATCCCTGCCATCGGTGTGGATGCGCCTGTGGTGCAGGGTGATGGCTGGGAACAGTTGAAAAAGGGCGTCGGGCAGCATCTAGGAACGCCCGACCCCGGGCAAAACGGCAATATCGTACTTTCGGCGCACAACGACGTGTTTGGCGAGATATTTCGCGACCTCGACCGTCTGAAGCCCGGCGACCTGGTGACGTTGTTCACCCAGCAGCGTACTTATACCTATGTGGTGAGGCAGACGAAAATCGTTGAACCCACCCAGGTTGAAGTGATGGCGCCCACACAGGATGCTGTGGTAACATTGATCTCGTGTTATCCCTATATGGTAAACGACAAACGGATCGTGGTGACGGCTACCCTGCAGGAATAAAATAATCCGGCAGATGCCGGCGATTAAGGAGAGAAGCATGCCGAAGAAGCAAAAACGACGGGTATCGCAGAAGGTCATCTCGGGTGAAACCCAACTGCAATCGGGAAAAACGACGGCGGACAGAAGCGTCGCCGCCATACGCCAGAGCGGCGGTGAGTTTAACCCCGATTACACCTATGTCCAATCGGACTTGAAGCGGATCGGTACCCTGGCTGGCTTTTTTATTCTGGTGCTGATCGTTCTTTCTTTCTTCCTGCGTTGAAGCATCTTCGAAGGGGTCTACCCCCAACTGCCGACTTCCCTCCAGGCGAAATCGAGGTGCTCACCCAGGGTCGAGCCTAATTGTTTATTAACACGCTGATAAGCATATTCCATTAACGAGATACCGCCGATCTCATCCAGGCGTTTCCCGATCTCGCGGGCACGGATGTGACGGCATTGCAAATTAAAGGACTGTCCGGGTCGTTCGGAGAGAAAATCATCCGTTCTGCCGATGCGCAGCAATTCTTTCAGCAAGCGGTCGACTTCTTTTTTGTGACCGGGCGGACACGGCGCGCCCAAAATCAGGTCCCTTAAAAATGACATGCAGCGATTCTCCTCAACAATACCTGTGACGCAAGCCGCGCCCGTTGATTTAAGTCTATCATAATTGCGCGTTGCCGGGCGGCGCAATCAGCAGGGTTTATGGTAAAAACAGGGTGTGGAGTGGGTTTTCCTTTCACCTCATTTTGATGATGCGGTTTACTCTTGCGGCGGTATGATCCATGCGCTGGTGGCAAAAGGTGAGCGGGTCACGATTTTGACAGTTTTTGGCGGTGAACCCCCGCCGGGCGACCTGCCTCCCTTTGCGGCGCAGATTCACGCCCGTTGGGGCAGTGGACATGAGGCGGTGCGCCGGCGGCGAGAAGAGGAGCGGTTGGCGTGCGCCCGGTTGGGGGCGAAACCGCTGCATTTTGACCTGCCCGACTGTATTTACCGCCGTCTTCCGCCGGATGGCAGCCCTTTGATTCAGTCCGAGGCGGATCTTTTTCGCTTTCCGCACCACGGTGAAACGGCGCTGAGGGAGAAACTCTCCCCCCTCCTGGCAGCCGCGATCCGGGCGGCTGAGCGGGTGGTGTGCCCTTTGGGCATCGGCGGGCATGTCGATCATCGTCTCACCCGGATGGCGGCGCAGCGGGCTTTCGAGGAAGTGTGGTTCTACGCCGATTATCCCTATGTCGTCAGACCATCAACAAACCTGGCGGATTGGGTGGCGGATTCTCCACTGCTCTTTCAACTGATGATCGGAACGGAAGGGCTGAAGGCATGGCAGGATGCCTGTGCCGCCTACGTATCGCAGATCAGCTCGTTCTGGGAGAATGAGAACGAAATGCGGGCGTCGCTCGAAGCCTACTGGCGGGAAGGTGGCGGCAGCCGCCTGTGGCAATCGCCAAGCCGTCTGGAATAATGGTTGCGACGACAAACGTGAAACGAGCCGTTGGTTGTCTGTCGGATGAATTGTGCTATACTGATTCCATGCAGGCGCGGTATTATTGGACTGGATGGGCGCAATTCTTGCACCAGAGGGGGTTGAACGAGCCCTGCGCTCTTCTGATGGAGGCGCTCGGACCCTTGTTGATCCTGTTCGCACAATTCACCCGCATCGGGCAGCCATTGCTGGAACTGGCTTTCCCGTTCGAGCAGATCGAAGCCATGGCACGCATGCTCGAAGATCAGGAAGAAACCCGCTCGTTCATCGTCCTCCTTCGGGAAGACACGGCGAAAGATTGGCGATGATGCTCTCGATTGGTTTTGGGTTGGTGGCGCTGTGCACAGGGTTGATGCTCTTTTTTACTCTCACCCGCAGCCGGCGAGCGCGGGTCGGGTTGCGGGTCATTCCGGCCTTCACCCGGCTGGGCAAGGCAATCGGTCTGGCGGTGGAGGAGGGCAAACGCCTGCACGTGACGATCGGCAAAGCCTCCATCCTGGACACTTCATTTGCAACGGCGTTGAGCGGGCTGAGCGCGCTCTCCCGGGTGGCGCAGATCAGCATCATCAGTGACCGCCCCCCGCTTGCCACCAGCGGGGAGGGGGCGCTGGCAGTGCTCAGCCAGGATACTTTGCGGGCAGCCTACCGCGCCGCAAATGTCATGGAACAATACGATCCCGACCGTGGGCGGCTGGCGGGGGCAACGCCTTTCGCTTACATTGCCGGAGCCATTCCAATCATCCGCGACGAGAATGTCGCGGCGAACTTGTTGGTGGGTAATTTCGGTGGCGAGGTGGCGTTGTTATGCGAAGCGGCTGACAACGAGAAATCCTTCACACTCGCTGCCAGCGACTCGCTTGAAGCGCAGGCGGTGTTGTATGCTAGCGCCGAGCAGCCGCTCATCGGTGAGGAGTTGTTTGCTATACCGGCGTATCTCCAAGCCGGCGCCATCTATCAGGACAGCTTGCGGGCACAGGACGTCATCCGCTGGTTGGTGGTGGGGGTGCTGGTGGTGGGGGTACTATTGAACCTGATTTCTGGTTTGTTGGGGGCGCCCCTTCTATGAGAGCGCCACTGGCTGCTGCAATTGCGATTGCGGTTGGATCGATCGTGCTGGCGGGTTACTTTTTCCCCCTTCAGTTACTCAAGGACGTTCAGGCGCTCCTGATCGGATGGGGGGTCATCCTGACTGGCGTGGCAGCCCTGGTTGGCATCTTCAATCTGGTTGGCGTGCACTGGCGCAAGATGAGCGCTCCGACAGAGAGCGATGTGTACAGCCCGCTTTTGATCCTGGCTTTTCTGGTGACCTTTGTCGCCGGCTTGATTTTGACGCCGGCGGGCGCGCAGTTTCAGAAAGTGGTTACTTTCATCCAGGCGCCGGTGGAGATGAGCATGCTGGCGCTGCTGGCGATCAGCCTGGCGTACGCCTGCTTGCGATTGTTGCAACGGCGCAAAACCACCCTTTCGCTGGTTTTTCTGATTAGCGCCCTTGTTTTTCTGATCATTGGCAGCGGTTATCTTTCTGCGCTTTACCAGATAGCAGGACTATCTGATCTGTACGGATTGTTGACCCGCTTGCCGCTCGCCGGCTCCCGTGGCATTCTGATCGGGATCGGGCTGGGCAGCCTGACCGCCGGACTACGCATCTTGATGGGTTTTGATCGCCCTTATAGTGGATAGAGATGAGTGAACTTCGCTGCCCGATGTGTGGCAATCCCAACCTCGAAGATGCCCAGCTTTGCCGCGTTTGCCAGGCGCAGCTCAAACCAATTCTCGGCGCTCAGGGCAGCGATTCGAACGGCGGCGAGTCAAACGAAGTCGACTGGCTGAGCGGCTTGCGGGACGGCATCGAATCCCAATCCGAATCACCAGCAGGCGAGGGCAGGTGGGAGAACGACGCTTTCGAAAAGGAAGTGCCTGACTGGTTGGCGCGCATCCGCCAGCGCGCCCGGATGGAAGAAGAAGCCAACCCCAAGGACAGTTTTTCGACTCGGGATGATTTGAGTCTGACGGGTGATGAAAACCCCGACTGGTTAAAGGAGATTCAATCCGGGTCAGAATCGGCGCGGCGGGAGGAGAGAAGCGACGCCTGGCTCGATCTGCCGGAGGGTTCAACGGATGAGGGAAGTAAAACAGTTGCTGGGGGCGAAGATGACTCTTCTCTAAAAGCGGCGGAGGCACCGCCCGCACAAGGCGACGATATCCCAGATTGGCTGAACGGCGGCGAGGAAGAGCAACCGTCAGACGAAGCGGCTGGGTTGGGTGAAGAGGCAGATCTGCCTTTCTGGCTCAAAGCACTCGAAGGAGAGAGTGCGCAAGCCCCGCCTGGATGGCAGCCCCCTGGCGAGCAGGAGGAGCTGCCGGATTGGGTGCACACCGCAGAAGCCGGCGACAGGGAAGCGGAAGAAACCGTCACGGCGAGGGAAGAGGGGGAGGTGCCCGCCTGGGTTGGCGCCTTTTCGGTTGCGGAAGAGGAAACGCGAGAAGAAACCGCAACGGACGAAGAGGTTGAAACGGCTGAAATGTCTGCCTTCTTGCCAGGAGAAACAGAGCGTGAGGAGCGTATCGGCGCGCCGGCAGCGTTCACAATCCCCATCGAAGAATTGGCATCCGAGCCAGAGGCGGACAAAGCCCCACCCCCTTTTGTGGAAGAGCCGATAGAGGGCGAAGCGTTTGTCTCTGCTTCTCCTTTCACCGAGGGGAGTCTTTTTGAGTGGTTGGATGAATTGGCGTCGGAACCCATTTTGGAAAAAAATACCTCCGGCGCAGCGCCGTTCTCGTCGGAAGCAGAACAAGAGCCAACTCCCGCTGGAGAAAAAATCGGATATCCTTTCAGCGGTGATGACCTGCCGGACTGGCTCTCTGATGTGGCGTTAGCAGAAACCAGCGAGTACCCACTACGTGGGCACGAGCAACCGTCTTCGACGGGTGAAGCCGAACTGCAACCGAGCGAACTCCCCGGCTGGCTCGAAGCCATACGCCCGCTCGAGGCGGTGGCGCCGGAGGCGGAAACCGAAGGCGGCGAGGAAACGGTTGCCAGCGACGGACCGCTGGCGGGACTGCCTGGCATCTTGGCGCCGCTCACTCAGGCGGTGGGCTACAGCAAACCGCCGGGATACTCAGCCAGGCTCAGGCTGACGGAGAAGCAGCGCGCCCACGCCGATCTGTTGGAAAAGATGTTGGCAGACGAAACCCAGCCGCGCCAGGCTCGCTTGGAATTGATCAAAGACCCGCAACGTCTGTTGCGCTTGATGGTCGGGGTGATCCTGATTGCGGTGCTGATCTTTAGCGCATCCCTCACCGTCGGCACGACCGGATTGTACGCTCCGCTGGAGCTTTTCAATTTTAACAATCAGATCGAAGCGATCCCCGACGGCGCACCGGTGTTACTGGCTTTCGAGTATCAGCCCGGTTATTCGGCTGAGATGCAGCGCATCGCCACAGGGATGTTGAACCGCTTGATGGCCAAGAACACCCGTCTGACGCTGGTTTCGACCGTGCCCGCCGGACCGATTCTGGCGGAACAGCTCATTGTTGAAGCTGCCGCTCGATTGGCTAGAGAGGGCGGGACCGTCAATCCTGGTTATGCTGCCGGCGAGATGATAGTGAACCTGGGTTACCTGCCGGGCGGGATTGCCTCGCTGCAAGAGTTCTCGCTCAGACCGCAGCAGGCGAGCCGCTACGGTTTGACGTCGGCGCTGGATGGCACACAGGCGTGGACGCACCCGGCGCTTGCCGGGGTGGGCGATCTGCGGGATTTCTCGGCAGTGGTGGTGGTTGCAGACAGCCTCGAGTCCGGCAGGGCGTGGCTCGAGCAGGTGCAGCCGGCGCTGGGTGAAACACCGCTGCTGGTGGTTGCCAGCGCTCAGGCGGCGCCGCTGCTGGTACCTTACCTCGCCAGCGGTCAGGTCAGTGGAATGATCGCCGGCGTCACCAGTGGAATGGTCTACCAGGAAATCTCCCAGACGCCGCTCGAAACCGGCTTCCTGAACGCCTACCGCTCAGGGATGTTACTGGCGGTTTTACTCATTTTGGTGGGCATCATCATTCACAGCGTGTCGCTGTTGTTCGCAGCTCGAAAAAGCAGTTCGGGATAGATATTCATGCCAGCTACCGATTTATTTTGGACACTGGCTGGCTTCATTCTCTCGTTGCTGATCTTTAGCTATCTCTTTGGTGATAACCCCCTTTTTCGTCTGGCTTCTTATCTGTTCGTGGGGGTGACTTCGGGTTACGTTGCGGTGGTGATCCTTTATCAGGTGTTGCTGCCGCGCCTGGTTTACCCCTTGCTGGGGGGTGAATTTCAAGAGAGGAGCATCACGCTGGTGCCGTTGTTGCTGGGGGCGTTGCTGCTCACCAAAATTTCCCGCCGTTTTTCCAGCCTTGGGAATGTGCCGATGGCGTATCTGGTGGGTGTCGGTGCCGCAGTGGTCATCGGTGGGGCAGTGCTGGGTACTATTCTCCCTCAGGTGCAAGCCACGCTGGACGTTTTCGATTTTCAGACGGGCGCAGCAATGGCGTCCAAGCCTGTTGCCCAACTTATTGAAGGGAGTATCGTTGTGGTTGGGACAGTTGCCACCCTGGTTTATTTTCACTTCGGCGCCGCCCTTCAACCTAACCGGCAAACCCGACGACACAGGCTGGTGGAGTGGCTTGCTGCTATCGGGCAGGTGTTTATTGCTATCACCCTCGGTGCCCTGTTTACTGGCGTCTATGCGGCTGCGCTGACCGCCCTGATCGACCGGCTGGAGTATTTTGCCGCCACCATTCGCATGTTGACTACCTTTTTCTGATCCTTATTCTTATGACCACTTCTGTTGTTGATGCTGAATCCGTTCTGGCAATCGATGTGGGGTCGATCTTCACCCGGGCGTCTTTTTTCGATGTGGTGGAGGCGAACTACCATTTTGTCGCCGGCGGCGTGGTGCCCAGCACGGCTGGTCATCCTTTTTATGACGTCGGCGAAGGTGTCTATCAGGCGCTGGAACGCTTACAACAAATCACCGGCAGAGTCTTTCTGGACGGGGAAGCCAACCTGGCAATCCCAACCCAGCCGGATGGCAACGGCGTTGACCGGGTGGTGCTCACTTATTCAGTGGGAACGAAACTCAAGATGGTGGTTGCCGGCTTGCTGCCGGATGTCTCACTCGAAAGCGCGCGCCGGCTGGCGACCTCCTGCTACGGGAGGGTGGTCGATGCCATTGGGCTAACCGATCGGCGTAAACCCGAAATGCAGGTGGATGCCATCCTGCGCGCCCGCCCCGATCTGATCATCCTGGTGGGCGGCACCGATCAGGGCGCCAGCCGGTCGGTCATCAAGCTGGCTGAACTGGTGATCCTCGCCTGCCGTGTGCTGCCCAAGCACCAGCGTCCGCAACTGTTCTACGCCGGCAACCAGGCGTTGTCGAAGAAGATCAAAGAGGTGATGGAGAAATGGACGACCACCTATGTTGCCCCCAACGTCCGTCCCGGCATTGACCTAGAAGACATCGCTCCGGCGCGGGACATCCTGTCACGAGCAGCGACCACCATTCATTTCGATCAGATTGACGGTTTGCAACAACTGGCAAGCATCTGCAGCACCTTCCCGATTGCCACTGCGCACGCCTTTGGCAGGATGGTGCGTTTTCTTAGCCGGGTATACGATCCGGTCAAGGGGGTGCTGGGTGTCGATCTGGGCGCCAGCGCCACCACCATCGCAGCCTCGGTTTCGGGCGAATTGGCGCTGGACGTGCTGCCCTACGGAATGGGCAAAGGACTGGCGGAACTGCTGAAAACCTGCCCGCTCAAGGAGATCACGCGCTGGTTGCCGATGCACCTCCCGGAAACGGTGGTGCACGATTACCTGTGGCAGCGCAGCCTTTATCCAGCGGCGTTGCCGTTGACGGAAGAAACGCTGGCAATCGAACAGGCTGCTGCCCGCCAGATGTTGTATTTGGCAATCCGGCACAGTCAGAAGAACTGGGTTTTAGAGGGAATGACCTTTGAGCCCATTGTGGCAAGCGGAACGTTCCTGTGCAATGCCCCGCAGCCTTGGCAGTCGCTGTTGATGCTGTTGGATGGTTTGCAACCGGTCGGGATCACTACTTTCATTATGGATCAAAATGCGCTGGCAGCCAGCCTGGGCGCGATTGCCCGCATCAATTCGGTGTTGCCGGTGCAGGTGCTTGAAACGGCAGCTTTCATCAACTTGGGAACGGTGATCTGTCCGCTTAGTTCTGCCCGAGCGGGCGCCAAAATTATGGAGGTTCGCCTGGAATATGAATCCGGCGGCGAAGTTCGATTGGATATCAAAAAGGGAATGCTGATCGCGCTGCCGCTACAGCCGCGCCAGGTTGCCCGTATTCACCTTCGTGGCTCGCATCGGATAGAAATTGATCCGCGCAGCAAAGGCGGGGCAGGCATTTTCAAGATTGTTGGCGGCGCCTGTGGGGCGGTTATCGACGCCCGCGGCAGACCGCTTGTGCTGCCTAAAGATGCTTCAAAACGTCATGAATTGCTGTTGAAGTGGAAAAAATCGTTGAGTGGAGAACTGGTACGATAGTTGCACCCCGACAAGCAGGTGAAAAACATGCAAGTAGCGGTTACCCATTTTCTACCCCTGACACACATTCGCCGGGAGCGGTTGTTGCCGGTGAACGGGCGCGTCCTGGTGAAAAAAGGGCAGAAGGTCGCCGCTTCAGACGTGATTGCCGAAGCTGAATTGAGAAACCAGCATATCCTGGTGGATGTGCGTCAGGCGCTCAGGCTGCCGCGCAATGTGGATGTTTCCAAATTGATTGACCGCCGCAGCGGTGATAAAGTTGAAGAGGGCGATGTTCTGGCGCAGAGAGGGGGTATCTTCCGCCGGGTGGTACGAGCGCCGGCATCGGGTGAGATCGTTCATATCAGCGGTGGGCAGGTGATGATCGAGCTGAAAGGAGCGCCGCAGCAGTTGCTGGCAGGGTTTAACGGTGAGGTTGTCGAGGTGATCACCAACCGCGGCGCAATGATTGAGGCGGATGGTGCCTTGCTGCAGGGTGTGTGGGGCAACCAGCGGGTGAACGGGGGGTTGCTGCTGATGCTGGCAAGAGGCAGGGATGATGTTCTGACCGACGATCGTCTCGACATCAGTATGCGCGGGTCGGTGGTGGTAGCAGGTCATTGCGCTCAGGCTGAAGCGTTGATGGCGGCGGCGCAATTGCCGCTGCGCGGGCTGGTGTTGAGCAGTATGAGCGCCGATCTGATTCCGCTGGCTGAAAAGCAGGAATTCCCGATCTTATTACTGGATGGAATCGGAAGGATTCCCATGAATTCTGCCGCCTACAAGATCTTGAGCACCCATGAAAAGCATGATTTGTGCATCAATGCCGTAGCCTGGAACGCTTTCAACGGAGAACGTCCTGAAGCGTTTATCCCCCTGCCTGCCTCAGGACAACCTGCGCCGGAGGCGGTGACGCTGAAATCAGGCAAGACCGTGCGCATGATTGGCGCTCCTTACGACGGCGTTATCGGCGTGGTGGTGAACGTCCTTTCCGGACAAACATTATTGCCGACCGGGTTGCGGTCAGCGGCTGCCGAGGTGCGCCTGGAGGACAATCAGATGGTGACCGTTCCCTTGCCCAACCTGGATGTGCTAGAATAGACAGGATTTTGTGTTGAAGGCTTTATCGGCATTTCCGTACCCGTAGGAGGGGCGCTAATGAACAATTTTGATGATAGCATGTTTGAAGAGCTGGAAGAAGAGAGCGGCAGTGCGCCCTCATCTCGCCCGCCTGGCAACCGCAATTTTCTTGTGGCGGTGGGCTTATTGGGCGTTATTTTTCTGCTGGCGCTGGTTGCGCTGATCGCTTATGCGGTGTTGTTTCTGCCCGGGCAGCGAGCAGCCCGCCAGGAACAGGCAGCCTTGATCAATGCCCAGAACACTGCCACCGCTATGGCAGCAACCCAGCAGGCAGCAACCGAATTTGCCTTGATGACTCCCAGCGTCACCCCGCTGCCTTCACCCACAGCCGTGGTGGTCTTTGCTACCGAAACGCCCGAACCGGAAGCCACCGATACGCCCGAAGTGGAGGCGATTCTGGCGGCAGAAATGAATGCACGCACGCAAACTGTGGCTGCCCTGCTGACACAGGCAGCAGCCGGAGGTGCGACTGCCACTGCCCTGCCGAGCGCCGGCTTTGTGGACGACCTGGGCGTGCCAGGCTTGGTGGGGCTTTCACTGCTGCTGATCGCGGTCATCTTTCTGGTTCGCCGCTTGCGGCTCTCGACTAATAGCTGAGCGCGGGTTGCGCAACCTGCCTGGCAAAGAACGAGTTTTCTGGAGGCTGAATTCGCTCCAATGAAAACTGGTGTC
Source organism: Anaerolineaceae bacterium (assembly GCA_037445245.1). Lineage (GTDB taxonomy): Bacteria > Chloroflexota > Anaerolineae > Anaerolineales > Anaerolineaceae > JBBIKU01. The sequence continues at coordinate 6,790 of JBBIKU010000031.1, read as the reverse complement.
GTTTGGCGACCGAATGTGCCGGGCGACACCAGTTTCTAATTTAATGGGGTGCGAAAAGAATTTTTGGTGTGTTTCTCACCGCTGTGAACAATCGCAGTGGCGTCAGGATATTGCGGCCGCGGACTGTTCGCCGTACGCCATCAGCGCCTTGACCATTTCCTCGCTGCGCCCCTCGGCGTAGATGCGCAGCACCGGCTCGGTGCCGGAGGGGCGGATCAGCAGCCAGGACTGGTCTGCCAGGGTATATTTGATGCCGTCGCGATTAGAGACCTCCATCATGCTTTCACCGCCGATTTGGGAGGGAGCTTCGTCGATCAGGCGCTGGGTGAACTTGCTTTTGGCTACCGGGCGGCTCAGGCGCAGGTCGCGCCGCTGGTAAACCGCCGGTCCCACCTCTGCCAGTAACTGCTGCACGAGTTCATGCAGCGAGGCGTCGTTGCTGGCGACGATCTCCATCAGCAGTAATCCCATCAGAATGCCATCACCTTCGGGGATGTGCCCCTTGAAGGAGATGCCGCCCGATTCTTCGCCGCCGATCAACACGTCCTCTTGGAGCATGTAATCAGCAATATGATTGAAACCGACCGGCGTTTCATATAAGGGCAGGCCGTAGCGTTGCGCCAGCCGGTCGAGCATGCGCGTGGTCGAGACAGTGCGAACGACCGCACCGCGCAAACCGCGTTTTTCGACCAGGTGGCGCAGCGCCAGCGCCATGATCTTGTGCGGGTCGACAAAATTCCCGCGCTCGTCCATGGCGCCGATGCGGTCGCCATCACCGTCGGTTGCTACCCCAAAATCGCCCAGCCCGGTGCTGATGGCGCTGGCAAGCGGTGCCAGGTAGCGGGCGATCGGCTCTGGATGAACGCCGCCAAAACCGGGGTTCATCTCTCCTCTGATTTCGTGCACCTCGCAGCCGGTTCCCTGCAGGATGCCGCGGAGCACTCCCCGCCCCGAGCCGTACATCGAATCCACCACCACCCGCAATTTGCCGCCGGCAATGACATCGAAATCGATTAGCCGCCGCAACTGTTCGTGGTATGCCGGGATGGGATTGAAACGGGCGATCAACCCCTGCTTGACCGCCAGATCGTAGTCCATCAGGTTTGGGCCGCGCCCTTGGGCTTCGTTGTCGTTCAGGTATACCTCGACCCGCCTGGATTGCTCGGGGGAAGCCGAACTGCCGCTGGCGGACTTCAGTTTGACCCCGTTGTAACGGGGGGCATTGTGCGAGGCGGTGATCATCACCCCGGCATGGGCGTGGTTGTGACAGACGGCGTACGAGTATGCTGGGGTCGGTCCGTCGGCATGTCCGAGCAGAATTTTGTAGCCGTTGGCAGCTAAAACCCGCGCCACATCCTGAGCGTAGCGGTCGGAGAGAAAGCGGGTATCGAAGCCAACAACGACGCGCGGGGATTCCCCATTGGGTTCGATCGGGTTGCCGTTGTTCCAGCCCGCCCAGGCAATCGCGTCGGCGATTGCCTGGGCTACCATACGGAGGTTATTGAAGGTAAAGGTGTCTGAGATGACGGCTCGCCAGCCGTCGGTGCCGAAGCTGATAGACATGGGTGTTCTCCTGGTGCAGTGAGGTTATGATTTTGATTGCGTTATCGTAAATCGATCATTGGTCGACGGCGGGGGTGGCGGTCGCCAGCAGGGCGCGCACAATCCAGCCTTCCACCCCGTCGGTGGTGCGGATGCGCACCCAAAGCGTGGGCCCGGTCATCGCCGTTTCTGACAAAACTTCTACCAGATGATCGCTGCCGACTGTCTTGACAGCCAGGGCATCGTAGTTGGGTTCGGCGCGAATGATGGCGCCGCCGTATTCGTTGGGTTTAATCCTTGCCCAAACGGGGGTGGGTTCGGGACTGAGGGTGGCGGTGGGGGTAGGGGAGGGCACGATGGTGTTGGTGGGGGTGAACGTGATGGTGGGGGATGGCAGCAAGGCGCTGCCGGGGGTGCTTGAAGCGAGGGTGGCGGTGGGAGTGGCGGGCTGCAAGCTGAGCGCTGCCATCTGTCTAGAAGCGATACCGCCGGCGGTGAGCAGGGCGCCGAGCCCGGCTACTGCCAGCAGCACCGCCAGCGCATAGCCCAGGGCAGAGAAGGGCTTGAAACCAAGCACGGCAAGCACCACTGCGCCCACCAGCGCCGCCCATGCCAGATGGGCGGTGAACACGATCAAGCCTCCCGTTAGCAACCCTTCTGAGGCACTGGTCAAGCCGAAGCCTGCTACCCCGATGGGCAGATAGAGTTCGTAGGCAACGGCGATGCTGGCGGCAAGCGGTTTATGATTAGCTTTGCGCACCATCAAAAAGGTCGCCAGCGCTGCGCCCAGGGTCAGGACGATGAAATCGGGCAGGGTGAAACGGGCATGAAAAGGCGCCTGGCGCAGCGGCGTCTGATTGATCAACGGCACAAGCCAGCCGGCGATGGCTCCGCTGGCGAACACCAAAAGGCTGCCCATACCCAGGCTGCCGGCGCACTGTAAGATAAAGCGCAGTGAACCGGCAACTGTCGCCAGCGAAAGTCCCATCACCGGCGCCATGAAAGGCGCTATCAGAGCAGCCAGGACAAACAACGCCTGCGAATCAAACAGGAGGGCGAATCCCAGCACCACGCCGGTCAGCAGTGAAAAGAAGAAAAAATCTGCAGAGGGGATGGCGCGGCGGGCAAGCTCTTGCAGGAAGTCCGCCCGATCACCGCCATCCTCGACCAGAATGGAGCGGCGTCGGCGTCGACTGCGGGCGGGCGGCAGGGCGGCATCGTCTTCCGGCAGGAGCGGCTCGCTGGTCGGGAAGCTCATCTTCTCAGGGTGGCAACGATACGCATCGGTTTTTCGAACAGAGCGAACGCAGCCAGAATGTCAGGCACCACCAGGTCGGCAGCCATCAGGGTTGGCGCCGCCAGTCCTTCGTTGGACATCACAGCAATGCCCAACGCAGCGATGCGCAGCATTTCGGCGTCATTTACGCCTTGACCGATGGCAGCGACCTTTTCCGCGCCCAGTTGCCGCACGAAGGCGGCTTTTTGCTCGGTCTCATTTCCAGCCTGGACGCAGACACCCTTGAGGTGTAATTGCTGGTCGATGACCATCTGGCGCTGGTAGGTGTTTCCGGTTACCAGGTGTACCTGCAATTGCTCGCGAATCTGGGCAATCGCCCAGGCGACGCCGTCGATCAGACTCCCGTCCAACGTCAGGGTGCCGTTCACGTTGCACACGAGGTGCTCGAGCTTGAGAGGTTCTCTACCGGGGATGTTGTATTCAATCATAGGTGTATTATAATACAGGTGTTGAAAAAAGGCTGGATTGGGTAAAATGAACGACATGGGTCGCCGAATTTCTTTTCTCTCCAGGAGTGCTTGGGTTGGCGTTTTTTTGCTCATCACCCTGTTGATTTCGGGTGGTTGCAGACCGGCGGTTGAAGTAGCCGCCGATCCAGAATCACCGCCGGCGACGGCGACCTTACCCGAACCTACCAACACGCCCCTGCCTCCATCCGAGTTGCTGGTACTGGTGGCAGCAGCCGAGACAGAGGCATCTCAGGTGCAAGCGGTCGAAGCATTACTGGCTGAAACCGCAGCTTCTAACGGTATGGAATTCGAAACCCTTTCCGCTCTATCGGCTGCCGAAGTGACGCCCGAGCTGAAGCTGGCGGTCTACCTCTCACCGCCACCGAATCTGATGGACGTGGTGCGGGCAGCGCCGCAGACCCAGTTCATAGCTGTCAGCCAGGTTGATCTAGAAGCGGCGCCCAATCTGAGTGTCATTCGTCATCGCCCAGAGCAGGCGGCTTTCATAGCGGGTGCGGCTGCGGTGGTTATCGCATTCGACTGGCGTTCGGCTGGCTTGCTACCTGCTGATTCGCTGCTGGGTGCGGCTCATGAAGACCTTTTCCGCAACGGCGGCGGGTACTTCTGTGGCATCTGTAACCCCTTCTACGCTCCCCATGTGCGCTTTCCGCTGACCGCGGCGCTACCTTTGGGCAGTGATTTCAACGCCTGGCGGCAAGCGGTGGATGAGCTGTTGTTGAAGGTGGTCTATGTGATTTACATTGCGCCCGAAGTCGCCAGCCCCGAATTGTTGACCTATCTGGCAGTGGAAAAGAACTTAATCCTGCTGGGAGGGCAATCCCCGCCGGATGAAGTGCGCCCGCGCTGGGCGGCGACGATTACCAGCGACATCCTGACCCCGCTGCAGGAGCTTTTACCGACGTTGTTGGCAGGCGAAGGCGGCAAGGTACTGCCCGCCAATCTAATTTTCACCGACGTTCAGCCGGCTCTGTTCAGCCCTGGCAGGCAGATGTTGGTCGAACAGATTCGGGATGATTTACGGGAAGGCTGGATCGAGCCTTACAGTGTGCCCCTGCAGTAAACCCTGCTCAATTATCTTCAGAGTTTCCCAAAAATTCCTCCACCTCGGCTCTGCCAGGTGGATTGATCCCTTCCCGCTTCGACACCTTCCATATTGTGAGCAAGAGGATTTTTACATCCAGCCAGAAGGACCAGTGATCGACGTACCAGATGTCCAGGTTAAATTTGTCCTCCCAGGTGAGGGCGTTACGTCCGTGGATTTGCGCCCAGCCGGTGATACCGGGGACGACATCATGGCGGCGTGCCTGTTGGGGTGAATAGCGCGACAGGTAAGCGATCAACAACGGGCGCGGTCCCACCCAGCTCATCTCGCCCCGCACCACGTTGAACAGTTGGGGCAGCTCATCCAGGCTGGATGCCCGCAGTATGCGCCCGAAAGCGGTCATGCGCTGCGAATCGGGCAAGGGGTTGCCGAGCCGGTTGACGGCGTGGCGCATTGTGCGGAATTTGTACAGGGTGAAAATGTTGCCTTTATAGCCGGGTCGTTGCTGGCGAAAGAAGACCGGTTTGCCATCGATCAACCCTATAATGAGGGCAATCCACGCCATCAGCGGCAGGGCGAGGATCAAGCCCGTCAGCGCCAGTGCCAGGTCGAACAGGCGTTTGTGGAGGGGGATATGGGATGGAAAAAGGGAAAACGGCACAGGGGCATTTTACCTTAATCCAGCTTTCGTTGTTATAATTTCCGGGCAAGCCGGGAAGCCCTTAGGCTGGTGTAAAAATTCCCTGGCGACAAGCATATCATAAACGGGGAGCAACCAATGGTGGATAAGAAAGGACGCGTATTTTCGGGAGCGCGACCGACCGGTCGCCAGCATCTGGGCAATTATCTAGGCGCCATTAAAAATTACGTAGCCTTGCAGGACGATTATGAGTGCATCTACTGTATTGTCGATCTGCACGCCTTGACCACGTTAGATACTACGCTTGAACTGCGCCAGAACACCTATGAGATGGCGCTGGACTGGCTGGCTGCCGGTATTCGTCCCCAAGATTCGATCATCTTCGTTCAGTCGCACGTTCCAGAAGTGGCCGAGTTGCACACCATCCTGTCAATGGTCACGCCGCTGGGCAAATTGACCGATTTGCCGACCTTTAAGGAAAAAGTCCGCTTGCAGCCCAATAATATCAATTACGGACTGGTGGGTTATCCGGTGTTGATGACTGCCGATATTGTGCTGTATAAAGCTAACCTGGTGCCGGTTGGTGTTGACCAGGCGCCGCACCTGGAATTTGCGCGTGAAACGGTGCGCTCATTCAATCATCGCTACAACTGCAATGTGCTGATCGAACCACAGATGAAAGCCACCGAGATGCCCAAAGTGATCGGGATTGACGGGCAGCAGAAAATGAGTAAAAGCCTCAACAATCACATTGAATTGGCGGCGACGCCCGAAGAAACCGAGCAGCGGGTCATGATGATGGTTACGGACCCACAACGTAAGCGTCGCAGCGACCCCGGCAACCCGGATGTTTGCAACGTGTTCACCTTTCACACGGTGTTTTCCAGCCCGCAGGAGGTGGCGATGGTCAACACGGAGTGCCGCCGGGCAGGAATTGGCTGCGTGGAGTGCAAACAGTTGCTGGCAACGAAACTCAACGCCCACCTGGCGCCATTCCGTCAGCGGCGCGCCGAACTGGGCAAAGATCCCCACATGGTGTGGGAGGTACTCAAGCAGGGCGCCGAGCGGGCGCGCCGCATCGCCCAGCAGACCATGTCTGAAGTGCGCGACGCCATCGGCTTGCCCTGATCAAATTATCCCATCCGGCAGAGCAAAGTCACCCTCTGCAGTGGGTTGAAAGGGGTACACTCTGCGCACTGCATCCAGATTCAACGCCCCGTAGATGTGTGGATACAGCTCTGCGCTGTCCTGCGGATTTTCGTAACGAATGGGCGCGTCGACGCGCCCTTTATCGATCTCCAACAACACCAGGTCCTGACAGTTACAGAAAAATCGGTTGGCGACCGGGATAACCTGATCCATTTCGGAGCAATGGATGAAGCCTTCGCTGGTGAGCGAATCGGCGGCGTAGCTGCCCGCTGCCAGGGCAGTTTCCCATTCGGATTTAGGCGTAATGTGATAGATGAGCATTTGCTGTATTCACTCCTTGTCCATTTCCTGCAACACCTGCCAGGTAAAGCACTGCGCCGCCGCCAGTGTTTGCGGATCGATTTTCTCATAGGTGTCGCTCATGCGGTGCCAGTGCAGTCCGTCTGCGTCATCCGCTGAGGGCAGGGCATTGATGGTAAGCGCCACCAAGCCACGCCGGGTGGCGAGCAGGGCATCGGTGTACGCCAGCCCGATCTTTTCGACCATCTCCATTCCCGGCAGGGTGGTCTTTGCCCGGCGAGCCAGCGCCAGCGCCGCGGGGTGGGTGGGATGCTTGCGTATCAACCCATCCGCGCTGAGGTAGTTCAATT
>JBBIKU010000030.1:11906-18854 GCA_037445245.1 Anaerolineaceae bacterium | reverse complement strand
TACGATCGTCGATTGCACGCCCGAGACGCTGGCGACCCGCACTGCCAACGGTTTGAAGGGCGCCGCCTGTGCCGGGATTTCGTCATCGCGCCAGACCCGCTCGCCTTCTTGAGAAAACCCCTGCGAGAGGTAATAGTCCACCGCTTCCGCCGTTGGGGCGCGCAACACAAGCCTGCCCTTTTCGATCACCAGCGCTTCTTCGGTCAGGCGCAGTACCGCAGACATATTATGGCTGACGAACAACACCGTTCTGCCCTGCTGTGCCACATCGCTCATCTTTCCCAAGCATTTTCGTTGAAACTCGGCGTCGCCCACCGCCAGTACCTCATCGACCACCAGAATTTCGGGTTCCAGATGGGCAGCCACGGCAAAAGCCAGCCGCAGATACATCCCGCTGGAGTAACGCTTGACCGGCGTATCGATGAACTGCTCCACTTCGGCAAACGAGACGATCTCGTCGAATTTTCGATCGATTTCGGCGCGCTTCATGCTGAGGATGGCGCCGTTGAGATAAATGTTCTCACGCCCGGTCAACTCGGGATGAAAGCCGGTGCCCACTTCAAGCAGCGAACCCACCCGTCCGTGAATTTCCGCATAACCTTCGGTGGGGTCGGTGACGCGCGACAGCACCTTGAGCAGGGTGCTCTTCCCGGCGCCGTTGCGACCGATGATTGCGAGCACCTGTCCTTTTTTGACCTCGAAGGAGACCTGACGCAGCGCCCAGATGGTATTGTTTTCACCGGCAGTTTCGTCGCGCCGACGTAACGGCGCCGCCAGGCGCTCGCCGATCAACTCGCGCAGCGTCTGATACTGAAGCACCGCTGCCCCGAGACGATATTGTTTTCCGATGTTCTCCACACGAATAGCCAGATCAGACATCCATCATCCTGTTCAGGTGAACCAAGCGGTTACACCATATCGGCGAAGAAACGTTCCATCCGGCGAAAGTAGAACAGTCCGCTCACCAGCACCAACAACGAAATTGCCACCGAAATCGCCAGCATGCCCAGCGGCGCGCTCTGCTGGGTTCCAAGCAACGCCCAGCGAAAACCTTCTACCACCCCGGTCATGGGGTTGACGGCGTAGAGTAGTCGCCATTGCTCTGGCACTAGGCTGGCGGGGTAAGCGATCGGCGTGATGAAGAGCCAGAACTGGGTCAGAAAGGGGGTAATGTAGCCAATGTCACGGTAAAGCACGTTCAACGCCGAAAGCCACAAGCCAACCCCGAGCGCGGTCACCAGCGCCAACAGCAGGAACAACGGCAGAGTCCACACCGTCGGCGTTGGCGCAAAGCCATAGTATGCCATCATGCCGATCAAGATCACAAAGGCAATCCCAAAATCCACGATCCCAGACAAAGTCGAAGATAGCGGCAAAATGATACGCGGAAAATAAACCTTGGTGATCATGTGGGCGTTGCCCACCAGGGAGCGGCTGGCAACCTGCAGGGCATTGTTGAACAATTCCCACGGCAGCAGGGCAGTGTAAGCAAATATTGGATAAGGTACGCCATCCGAGGGTACCCGCGCCAGACCGCCGAAGAAAATGCTGAAGACCACCATAGTCAGGAAAGGTTTTAAGATTGCCCAGCTTGCCCCCAACAAAGTTTGCTTGTATCGTACCTTCAAGTCACGCCAGGTGAGAAAGTAAATCAGTTCGCGATACTGCCACAGGTCGCGCAGGTTCAGCGCCGTCCAACCCCGCGGCGGTCGCAGATAAGTTATCGACGTTTCGCTATTAACCGTCATTCAACCTCTTCTCACCCGACCGCCGGGTGTTGACGGTACCAGGCAATCGTCCGTCGCAGTCCTTCCTCAAAATCAACCCGCGCCTTGAAGCCGAGCCGCTCCCAGGCACGACGGGTGTCCAGCGCGCGGCGGGGTTGCCCATTAGGCTTATCGGTGTTCCAGACCAGCTCGCCGTCATAGCCGGTGAGCCGGGCAATCATTTCCGCCATATCTTTGATCGATACCTCGAAGCCACTCCCCAGATTAACCGGATCGGGATCGTTATATAGCTCGGTCGCCATCAAGATGCCTTCGGCGGCATCATCGACATACAAAAATTCGCGTGTCGGCGAGCCGTCGCCCCAAACCTCCACCGTTTTGCTTCCACTCTGCTGGGCTTCGATACACTTGCGGATCAAAGCCGGGATTACGTGCGAAGAATTCAGATCGAAATTGTCGCCCGGACCGTACAGATTAACCGGCAACAGAAAAATAGCGTTGAAGCCGTATTGCTGGCGGTACGCCTGTGCCTGCACCAGCAACATCTTCTTCGCCAGCCCGTAGGGGGCGTTGGTCTCCTCGGGGTAACCCATCCACAAGTCGTCTTCTTTGAACGGCACCGACGTGAATTTGGGATAGGCGCACACGGTGCCGATGGCGACAAATTTCTCCACTTTGCGCAACCAGGATTGGTGCATCAACTGAACCCCCATCATCAGGTTATCATAGAAGAATTCAGCAGGGTGCTCCCGGTTGGCGCCGATCCCGCCCACGTGCGCAGCCAAATGGATGACCACATCCGGTTTCGCATCATCCAACATACGCGCAACCGCTTCCGGTTGTACCAGATCGTATTCCTCCTGCAGCGGCACAAAGATATCCTTTGCCCCGCCTGCGCGCAGTTTCTCGGTCACCACTTTACCCAAAAAGCCGGCTCCACCGGTGACGCAGATTCGGCGCGATTGCCAGTAAGATGCATGCTCCATAATGATTACCTTCTCTCCAGCTTCATTCTGCTGGTTTAATGATCCATTCCCTGAGTTTGATCACTGCCGCTTTCATCAAACTCAACAATCGACCTTTCCGGCGGATGGTGCTCCTTGCCATCCGGATAACGGACAAACACTTTCAACCCCTGGATTTGCAGCGCCGGGGCACGATGATCGTCAACAATCACCAGATTTTGCTCATGACAGGTCAAACGGCAAATATCGGCAACGTCCCCTTCTCCCTCCAATCGAACGGCAGTCACACCCGCCTTGACCACCGGCTGCAAAGCCTCCAGCGCCCGCTGCCGCACCAGGCGGTACAGTCGAAATGAGGTCTGAATGTAATCCAACGTCAGACGTGCCCGCAAACTGATCCCCTCAGGGGTGATGATATACAGCAGCTTGCGGCGCTCCACCCGCCGCACCTTGACGTAGCCCTTCGCCACCAGACGTTTGAGGTGCCAGTTGATCGTCCCCACCGCAACGCCCAACTGGGCAGCCAGCGAGGCTTGCGTGGCATGCGGGTCGTGTTCGATCCGCTCAAGGATCACCCTATCCCGTTGTTGATCAGATACATTCGCCATTGGAGATTCCAATATTCAATAATTGAATTATAAAAGATGATGGCACATTGGTCAAGGGAATGGGGCAAACCCAAGACTATTACTTGTATTGTGATCTTTTTTGTGATATTATATTCTTGATAAGAATAATTATCTACAAAGAAATTCTTATCAATTGGGTATCACCACAGGACATCCATGGATGCAGACGAGCATTTGAGCGAGTTGATCGAACGGCTGAGAGCGCAAGGACATCGACTCACCCCACAGCGCATGGCTATTCTGCGCATCCTGACTGCCAGCGAAGATCACCTGAGTGCCGAGCGGTTGCACCAGATGGTAAAAACAGAATTTCCGATGACCAGCCTGGCAACTGTATACAAGACAATCGCATTGTTGAAAGGCATGGGCGAGGTGCTCGAACTGGGCTTTGGCAATCTGAGCAGCGGCTTCGATGGAAAGAAAACCTGTCCGCACCCGCACCTGATCTGCATCCGCTGCCGTAAAATCGTGGATCTTCAGATACCAGCTCTCAAGGAAGTGCCCCACACCATCTCTGAGAGATACGGCTATCAATTTGTGGGCTATCGCCTGGATTACTTCGGTATCTGTCCAAATTGTCTAGCAACTTCACATTGAAAAGGGAGAAAAGATCATGCTCAGTAAAACCTTAGTTGACGAAATGAACGAACAAATCATGCACGAACTGTATTCCGCCTATCTCTACCTGTCTATGTCTGCGCACTTCGAAGCCAGAAATCTGGTGGGGTTTGCGCACTGGATGCGAATACAGGCAAAAGAAGAAGTCGAACATGCCATGAAGTTTTTCGATTTCATCAACGATCGCGGTGAAAAAGTTATGTTGCATGCCATCGAAAAACCACCCGCCGAGTTCAAATCTGTTACTTCCATCTTCGAAATGGCACTCGAACACGAAAGAAAGGTGACCGGCAGAATTAACCATATTTACGATATTGCCGTGCAGGAAAAGGACTTCGCCAGTCAGGCATTTCTGGACTGGTTCGTCACCGAGCAAGTGGAAGAGGAAAAGAGCGCCTTGCAAATTGTCGAAACGCTCAAACTGGTTGGAGAGCAGGGCGAGGCACTCTTGATTCTCGACCAGCAACTCGGTGAACGGGAGGAAGAGGAGGACGAGGACTGACTCGCAACCAAAGCAAATCATCATCCTCCAACCGATCCCGCAACAAGGAGGATTTTAAATCCATCACCCCATTACTCGCGATACCGGCGCGCTCGTAACGCCAGGAATAGTTTGACCAGCAGCCAGATCAACGGCAGCAACAAGGCGCTGCACAGCAATGGCGGGGTGTACACCTGCCCGATCGGATCGACGCGCACGATGTAACGCGCATCGCTACCTGCAAGGCGCTCATCCAGCGGACGCAGGCGCAGGAAGTACAAGCCGTCATCGGGTGCGATCCATTCCAGTTCTGTCGAAGCCCCTAAGTCCAGTGGTGTTTGCTGACCCAGTAGAGTCACGGCATCCTTATCATAAAGTTCGATAATCGCCGCTGCCCCACCTCCCACAGATTCGGCTCGAAAGCGGTAAGATTTTCCCATTTCGCCCATCACGATAAACCAATCCTGGTCACCAATGCCGCAGAAATTGTGTGCTTGAGGAGCGCCCGCATCTAGCGGGGTAGGATTACTGGGGTCATCGTTGCTCAAGCCGGTTCTATCGTACTCATCCGGGACGCATTCCATCTCGATCATCGTCTCCGCCTCAGCTTGCTCGGGGTAGGGTTGCGCACTTCCAGCGGCGCCCACCGCCCGCATCCGAAACTGATAACGATCACCAGGGTTCCCAAAAAACCATGCCTGGCGTTGATTGCCGGCAATGATTGCGTCCCAGTCCATCCATTCTCCTCCGGAGCGGCGATACTGGATCTCGAAGCGGTCCGCCTCGCTGCTTTTGTCGACCGTCCATTTCAAGAGAACGGCAGTCGAGCGGGTTATTTCATCGAAAGGTTCGATTTGACTGTCCGGTGGCGGCACGTAGACCGCAATCTCGAAATCCAGGCTGGCTTGACTCTCACCGGCGATGTTGCGCGCCCACACCGTCCAGTGATATTTACCCACCGGCAGATTTCCAACTTCCCAACTCGTGGCAGAATTCCAATCACGCTCCTTCTTGTATCCCCCCTCCCCGATCAACTCACTGCGATAGTCCACGGCAGCAGACGCTGCTTCCCACTGCAGGGTTATCGCATCCCGCTCGGATGGCAACCGGTTGTAGGCATTCACCGGGGGCTTCAACGCTGGCGCCTCCGGCACAGGAGGACGCCTTTGAACGATCATCGAGGTCACGCCCAAGGCGCCGACCGCGTCGGATTTCAAATTGGGCTGGCTCGCAAATAGGATCGAGCGGCTGCCGCTGTAATTCTCTTTTGAATACAGCTCGACCGCCGTCTCCGCTCCAACCAAGATCGATTGAATCACCTGGCTGCCAACCTCACCAAAGCTGGATCGTGTTGGATATTCACCATGGGCTAGAAGTGAACAATTGCCCTGGTAATTGGCTTTGGAATACAGCGCCACCTGATCGAAGGACGGCGTACAGGCAGGCGGAGGGGTAGGCGTAGGTGGTGGGAAGCAATTGTAACGTTTCTCAAGCGCCGTCAGAGCGGTGAGCGGCTCAGAAATCTTGCCCGCCGTGTCCATCACCTGCAGGGAGAGGAAGAACTGCCCATCCGGTATTTCTGCTTTGCACAAATCAACGCTGGTGGTAAAAGGGGAGGTTTTCTGCACCGCTCCGATCGGTTTCCAGTTGCCATCATGGGTTATCAGCAACTGCATCGATTGCACTGCCTTGTCATCCCGCCCCCAGCCACTCACCTGTAGCGTTGCTTGGGTGATCACCACCTCGGGTTTGGGCTGGGTGATCCCACCCGTCGGGCGCTCAACATCCCCGTTACCTGATACCAGCCAGTTGCCCGATACACACTCCGAGCCGTATTTGGGAAAATTGCGCGCCTCAGAACAGGTGCGTGGTCTACCTCCATTGATCTGGACGTCGTCAAATGTAATGTCCACCGAAGTACCCCAAAAGTTATTGGGGGTGGCATGCACGTGAAAATGCAAATGATGCCCGGTGCTCGGACCGGTGTTGTCGGCAATACCGATGAATTGCCCCTGAAGCACCTCCGTCCCGGGAACTCGCAACGCGGGTGGGATGCTGTCTTGCGCCAGGTGGTAATAGATCTGGTAAGTGGTCGGTTCGGTGGTCCTATCTTCCAGTACCAAAAAGTTGGCGTTCTTCATCTGGTTATTGGGAAAGCGCCAGACAGCATATTTGACCGTGCCGCCTTTGGCGGCGTGCACCGGGAACATGGTGCCGTCTGAAAAATCAAAGGCGTACAGGCAGGTGGTCGGGCAGGTTTTATAGGTGAAGACGTGCCCGATGCTGCCGCTCACCCGTCGGGATTCGCCGCCTTTCCAGGGCAGCAGATAACCGCCGTAGGTGCGCGGGGCATGGGGCACTTTCTGCACACCGGGCAGGTAGCGTCGCCGCATCTCCTGGTCCAGCAGCTCCTCCGGCACAGCTTCCAATGCGGTTACAAACTCCACGTCCGCCTGCAAAGTGATCTGCCACGCATCGGTTGTCACGCGTTGAGCAATGGCTACCCCCGGTTCAGCCGAAATGACTTC
>JBBIKU010000030.1:0-11896 GCA_037445245.1 Anaerolineaceae bacterium | reverse complement strand
GCTATCACGATCGACTTGCGCCATATACACCACCGCTACATTCCCATCCGCAGAAAAATCGACATGATGAATAACGACGTCATAGATCAAGAAAACCAGCAAATCTTCCCTTCCTGCTACCGCCTCTCGCAAAGCATCGTCAATTGCCCGTATGCGCGGGTCATCCAGTTTGCTTCCCACCGCGGGCGGCGGTAAGTAGGATGGGGGTGTGGTTTCGACATCTCTGGGGAAGAACGGCGGCGTACAGCTGGATGACGCCAGCCACAACAAAACCAGGGCGCTGCTCACAATTGCTATGCGCAGTATTGAGTTGGGTTTCACATTATCCATAAGATTTTTCCATCTCGTCTTTCCATAACCTGCTCATCAGTGCACCCGTTGCAGTTTTCATACCAGCTTATAAGCAAGGCAGCGTGATAAAATTAGAACAAATAACTTCAAGAGGCAAGGAGCAAGCCAGGCATCCGTCGTCAGTTTCTGGCAAGAACCGATTATGAAGCAAGCCGTCAAGGTCAGCCCGAGCGATCCAAACCAAAATAAAAAATCGAAAGACACAAATCTCCACCGCCCTGGTGGTCTACCGCCCAGCCTGCGTATTATTGCCGGCAGCCTCGGCGCGCTGGTGCTGTTCCTGCTGGTATGGCTGAACCTGCCGGTGGCAATGCACGCCCTCGGCATCGCCGCCACGGCGACACTGCCGCCCACCCCTCTCCCTACCCAGCCACCTACCCGCACCCCGACGCCAAGTCTAACCCCCTCCCCCTCTCCCACACCCTCGCCGCCGCCCCTGCCAACCTCAAAACACCAATTGCAGGATTTATTCGACCTGTATCCCTCCATCCCGGGCGTGCAGGGAACCGCAATCGTCCTCAATGAGCATGTCAACGTCACCGTCAGTCCCGATTTCTCCCACCCGCAGTGGAGCCATTCCGCCACCATTGAAGCTCAGATCGGTTATGAGATCGCTGAACCCTACTACGCCACCCTCGGCAGTGCCATGGCGATCTGGATGACAGACGTCCCGCTCGATCGTGGGGCGTACGAAATCTACTTCCTCGATACGCTCTACAGCTCCGCCGGTTCTCTGGAATTCCTGATTCGCCTGGGCGACATGCCCTTACAACCCGTGTTGGGAAACGCTCGCATCGACTTGCTATCGACCCGCTTCGAACCTCGTCAGATCGAAGATCAGTGGCGCTATCTGGGACTTTATCTTCTCGACCAGCCGGGTTGGCTTTCAGTCACCACCGCCTGGGAAGCGCGTGACCTCAACACCATCGTAGCCATCGACCGCGTTCTCATCGTTCGCCTGCCCGAGACGAGCCGCCAATTACTCGATCGCCTGCCCCCAAATCGCCTGAAATATGTGCTTGATGACGATAATGCAGAGATCCGCTTCAACCAACCCATTTATTCGGAGACGAATCATCTCGCCTGGGGCGACCAATATCAGTACATCATCAATCCCGCCGAAGATCTGACTGTCACCTGGACGCTCCCTGAATTAGCGCCAGTAGGACAGTACGAGGTGTTGGTCTGGATCCCCGAGGAACACGCCACCGCCGAAGTAAGCTACCGGGTGCTGATCAACGACAACCCCACCCCTCATGACAACGGCTTCGAGGAACTGGGCGTAAATCAGCGAGATATCGAAGGTGGCAATTGGTATTCGTTGGGAACCTGGAGCACACCCCGCATCTATGAATTCCCGGTGAAACTATCCCTGATTCTGGAAGCCCGAGCCGGCAGCAACGGCGAGGTGGGCATTGACGCTGTGGCACTCGTAAAGATGCCCTGAGCAGCAGCTATCTTGCGTAGAAAAAAGAAGATCAATCATGGATATCGACAATATCAGTAAGAATTTACCGCCGGATACCCAGAAACTGATTCGCTACGCCTGGCAATCGCTATCGAAAGCCGAACGCGATAATTTCACCTCCCTGTTGGGCAAAATCCCTTCCGACACCAACCTGCTACGCATGCTGATCAACATGTCCAGCGTGCAATTTCGCCAGACTTTTGGGCAAAAACGGCGCATCGCCATCCTCGGACCGGCAAATGTCGGTAAATCCACGCTCTACAACCAGTTGGTGAGCAGCAAGGGCGACAAAGCCGAGGTCGGAGCGCTGCCAGGAACCACCCGCGAGGCACAGGAAGCGGATGCCGGACTTTTTACCATCGTGGACACCCCCGGCGCGGATGCAGTCGGCGAGGTGGGCGAACGTGAGCAGGCACTGGCGCTCGCCGCCGCCGAAGAAGCCGATATCATCGTCATCCTCTTCGATGCCATCCAGGGTATCAAAAGAACCGAACTCGATCTCTACCAGCAACTGGTCAACCTGAAGAGACCCTACGTGGTGGTAATGAACAAGATCGATTTGGTTCAGAAAGAATCTCAAAGGGTAATTCGCCAGGCAGCCATCAACCTGCGCCTGGCACCCGAACAAATCATCCCCACTGCCGCCAAGAGCGGCAAGAACCTCTCACAAGTGCTGGTCGCCATTGCCTCCGCCGAACCTGAGATCGTCGCCGCTCTGGGACATGCCATGCCGGCATACCGCTGGCAGCTTGCCTGGCGCGCTATTGTCAGTGCCGCTTCAATTTCCGCCGCCATTTCGCTCACTCCGCTGCCGGTGATCGATTTTGCTCCTCTGATTGTCACCCAATCGGTGATGGTGTTGGGCATTGCCCGCATCTACGACTACAGGATCACACTGGCGCGCGCCCGCGAGTTGGTGGCGGCGTTTGGTTTTGGACTTCTGGGGCGTACACTCTTTCACCAGTTGAGCAAACTGGGCGGACCGCCCGGCTGGCTGCTGGCTGCCGCCATCGCCGCCTCAACCACGGTGGTGATGGGTTATGCCGCGGTGGCGTGGTTCGAGAGAGGTGAAAAACTTTCCGGCGATTCGATTAGGCGCATGACCCGCGAGATGACCCGGTACTTTCTGGAAAACTTGCGGGATTTCGGCAAACGTAAACCAGGGCGGAAAAGCCTGCAACAACGCATTGCCCAATCGCTTGAAAATGCACCGCTGCCGCACGAGCCATCCACCTCTGATGCCAAGACCAAGCAGGAATAAGGTTGCTCTTTGACCAGAAGTCCACTTTACCGCGCCCATAAAGGCGGCGCCTTGGCACTCAAAGAACTTGCCCGTTCGGCGACCGTTCCGGTCGCCGGTACCACCTCGCGTGGCATTTATCTGCGCACATCCGAAAGGCGTATGGTCTTCATTGCTGCCGAACCATTTTGTAGCCCGTGGACAGTGCTGGTGAATGAAATGATGGACGGACATCAAGACCTCCCAACCGGCTCACTTGCGAGGGTCGAACCCGGTTGCGTTCAATTGGAGGCGCTTCCCATTACAGTCGATCTCACCGGTGTAGTCGAGTGGCTGCCACCTTCACCGCCCGCCATGGGGAAAAGCGCCCCGGGGGTTCGCATGCGGCTGGAACGCGTGGCGCAAACCTGCGCAACAAATAAAGGCGACCTAGGCTTTGCGCCTCTGCTGCCCGCTCTGCTGGGGCTAAACGGCACCTTGTTTCCAGAAGAGCAGCAGCGCACTCTGGAACATATTCAAGCAGCGCGGCGAGCTTTGCAGGCAAACCATGCCGATATTGCCCTGGCGCACCTCTTGAAACTGATGGGACTGGGACGCGGTTTGACCCCATCCGGGGATGACCTCATCGCCGGCATGCTGTTGGTCTACAACCGTTGGCACACGCTTGTGGCTGCTCCGGTCGATCTGTTTCCATTCAATCAGGCACTCTGCCAGAATGCCTATGTCAAAACGACCACACTCAGCGCCAACATCATCGAATCGGCTACACAGGGGATCGGAGACGAACGCTTGCTACTGGCGCTCGACGGCATCATCTCCACAAACACCGATGAGAACACCTGCGCCCGCTTGTTGACCCACTACGGCAGCTCATCCGGCGTTGACGCCCTGGCTGGAATGGTGGTCGCCCTCTCAACCCAAGCCGGGGGAAGAAAATAGGGGGTTGTCGGAGAAATTCACCAAACAACCCCAATGAGGTTCCGAAAAGTGGCGTTTATGGCAGCGTGAGGATTTAACGCTGCACACCTCTTACAATCCGCCAGGCAGCCGGAAGCACCAATCCTGCCAGTGCGGCTTTGATGACATCACCAGCCACGAAAGGCAGCACACCTGCCGCCAGGGCGTTGTTCATGCCCACAAAGACGCTCAACCGCAAGGCGCCGAACAGGTAGATCACCGCCGTTCCAACCACAAATGCCGGAATTGCTGTGATCAGGCTGCGATCGAAGCCGCGCTCCGCCAGGCTGCCCACCGTATAAGCTGCCAGCAAAAAGCCTACCAGGTAGCCGCCCGTCGGCCCTAAAAGCGCTGCAAGACCGGCATTACCCCCCGCAAAAAACGGCAAGCCTAACAAGCCCTGCACAATATACAAGCCGACGGTGGCGGTCCCCAAGCGAGCGCCTAAAACGGCGGCGATCAGCAGCACCCCAAAAGTCTGCCCGGTTAGCGGCACCGGGGTGAAGGGAAGGTAAACCCGCACCTGCGCCAGCGCTGCCAGCAGCCAGCTTCCCAGCACCACCAGCCCCACCTTCACCAGAGCGCGGTCTCTCACCGCCAGTTGTCGGGTTAGTGTTAATCCAAGTGACATTTGCATAGGTTTTCTCCAAAGTTGCGAGGCGTCCTGATCAGCTACAAGATCGTCCGCTCATGATCAGGACGCCCGCCTGTCAGCCCAGGCGCTATACCAGCAGCTCCTCGGGTGCTCTCATGACCTCGTTGGCTTTGATAATCTCATCGGGGACATTGAAATCAAGATCGGTGCCGGTCATCTGGCGTACATACTCTTTGACCACTTTGTCCCAGTATTTCTTGGTGACATAATAGACGCGGGCGCCGCCCAGCTCATGCTGGTACTCGGGCCAGGGGTAAGTCGGCTGCGCCATGCCCAGACCCCAGCGAAGCCAGCCATTGTAGCTTTCGTAGGTTGCCCACCATTCTTTGTTGCCCAAAATTTCAAATCCGTAGTAGGCTTTGGCATAGTACATCACTGCACCGATGCGTCCGCCGCGGATCAAAGCCATGGTGTGCAGGCTGATGTTGATGTCCTCATTCAACAACCGCCCGTTGGCAAAACCTGCCCACAAACCGTCAATCAGCCCCACCAGGGTGTAAGGATCCTTGAGACGTTTGCGGTACCAGCCAAGGATTTCCGAATAAACGCGGGCGCCCACAATGTCATAGAAATCATGATCAACATCCAGCATCCGCTTCATGTACTCCAGCATCAGCGGTGCTTCTTCTATTTTGGCTTCGCGGATATAGAGATCCCTGCCATCCTTGAGCTTGACCACCGCGCCAGGCCAGGGTTTGATGTCCATCGGTGGCGCTTGAAGCAAAGGCTCAATCTCGCGCACATCGATCGACAAAGTCTCTTGACTTACTTTGGTTGGAAGTTCGAGTCTCACGGGTTCTTTCTCCTTAAAGAATGTTCAGATGATTGGTACGAGCACAGTTTTCCTGATTACGAAAGGTTTGCCTTGCTCAACTTGTTCAGACTTTCGACATGTTCGGGATTGTAAGCATCGCCGAAACGGGTCTTGGGCATCTTTTCTTTGACCTTCATCAGCTTGTCATACTCATCGTCGTCGACGAAGGCGACCGCCCGACCGATGCTAGCTTCACCGTCGACAAAGCGCCACGGGAAGAAGCCCACCTGCACGCGCCGGTTGAGCAGCAAATCAATATCACCGCCAAAGCATTCGGCGTGAATGATCTCATCCGGGAACATCTCGATGTGCATTAGCTGGTACTTGCTGTCATCATAGAACTCTTCCAGCGACATACCGAATTTCTTGCGGAACACTTTATCCGCCTGTTTTGCCTGCCGTGGCATCCAGGTGCGCAGAATGGTATTCATCGGATGGTCGGCGCTGCCGCAGTCGACCGCAATCCAGCGCAACTTTTTCTTCTTCGCCCATTCGGCAAATTCACGATCGGGTCCGGGGTGCATAACCATGTAGCGCACTTCGCTGGCGGTGGGCTGATCCCAACCAAAGTGATGGTAACCGGTATGGATCACCAGGATATCGCCTTCCTTGACCTCCACCCGATCTTCAACCATCTTACTGGTGTAAACATCATAGTCGCCGCAGACATCGCTGAGATCAACAACAGCCGCATCATGTACCAAGTAATCCATTGTGAGCGAAGCCATGTCCTTGCCGGGTGTGAAGAAATGGATTTCACCATCCAGGTGCGTCCCCAGGTGATTCGAGTGCGTCATGAGCTGCCCGTTGGCGCCGTTGGGAGCCAGACGCTTAAAATACTTCAATTGCAACGGTTCATAAGTGGGCCAGGGGGGTGTCGCCACTCCAAGCGGGATGGTCAGATCAATAAGTTTCATGGCATACCTCCTATTGGTTGGTTATAAGTTTCAAGCCAGGGTCAAACGATCCCAGCCACTAATGCCAGAACAACACCGCCGGCGATGACGCTTCCGAGCTGTCCGGCGGCGTTCGCACCCATCGCGTGCATCAACAAGAAGTTCTCAAAATCATACTCCTGCCCAAGACGCTGCACAATGCGAGCAGACATGGGAAAGGCACTGATTCCAGCCGCGCCGATCAATGGATTAAATTTTTTCCCAGAGAGTAGATACATGATCTTGCCTAGCAGTACCCCACCGAAGGTATCCAGAACGAACGCCAGCAAGCCCAGCCCCAGAATCATCAGCGTAGTCGGTTGGATGAATTGGTTGCCCGCCATTGTGCTGCCGATCACCAGTCCCAGAAACAGTGTGGTGACGCTGTTCAACTCGTTCTGAGCTGAATTGCTCAGGCGTTCGACCACCAGCGATTCGCGCAAGAGATTTCCCAGCATCAAGGCAGCGATCAACGGCGACGCCTTGGGAGCGATCAACGAAACAACCACGGTGACCACAAGCGGGAATAGAATGCGCACCAGCCG
The DNA here is from genome assembly GCA_037445245.1 of Anaerolineaceae bacterium. Classification (GTDB taxonomy): domain Bacteria; phylum Chloroflexota; class Anaerolineae; order Anaerolineales; family Anaerolineaceae; genus JBBIKU01. The sequence goes on along the minus strand of JBBIKU010000030.1, from coordinate 4,931 downwards.
GCTGACTTCGCGCTTGGTGTACGGCATGCGAACTCTTCGCTCAGCTTCCGTGGTCATCAAACGCATCACCGGCGGTTGAATGATTGGCACCAGCGCCATGTAGCTATATGCTGCTACGGCGATCGGACCCAGCAGATGCGGTGCCAGTTTGCTCGACACATAAATTGAGGTGGGACCGTCGATGGCGCCAATGATGCCGATCGAGGCGGCTTCATTCATCGGAAAACCAATCCACAACGCCAGCATCAACGTACCAAAGATACCAAATTGCCCTGCCGCACCCAGCAAAGCCATTTTGGGATTTTCCAGCAGAGGACCAAAATCGGTCATCGCCCCCACCCCGATGAAAATGAGCAGCGGAAACAATTCGGTGCTAATGCCGGCTTTGTACAGAATTCCTAGAAAGCCGTCCGGTCCTGCCACGCCTGTTAGCGGCAGGTTGGTGAGAATAGCCCCAAAACCGATCGGCAGCAGAAGCAAAGGCTCATAATCCTTGGCGGTGGCAAGATAAATCAACACCCCGCCAACCGCCATCATGACCGCATTCTGCCAGGTTAATTGGAGTGGTGCTTCCAGAAGAACGAGAAGTCGAGAGACGTCCATGATTCTCCTTATTCGAAGCGGATTAACACCTGACCATAGGAAACTTTCTGACCATCGCTGACATCAACACTGGCGATCACACCTTCGATCGGAGAACGGATGGCGTTTTTCATTTTCATTGCATCCAGCGCGCAAATCTGCTGTCCCACGCTGACCTTGTCACCCGCCTTGACCGCAATATCCAACACCACGCCGGGCATGGGTGAGCGAATTTCTTTATCGGGACCGCGGGCGGCAGGGGGGGGCGCTGCCGACGCTGGGGCAGGCGTAACCTTTGCCGGCGCCGGTCTGGGCGCGGCTGGAGCGCTCTTGACCACCGCAGCAACACCTTCCGTCTCCACTTCTACATCGTAGGCTTTGCCACTGACGGTCACCTTCATCGATGACGCCATCGGATCGCTGACTTCCACCTCGTATGGCTTCCCATTCACGACAACTTTGATTTTTCGATCACTCATCGTATCCAACTCCTCTATTTACGGATTGTCCCGCTCCTATTTGCAGCCAGGCGGTTCTTGACCCACCAGATACCCCGTCCGCTTTCCAAGGTCGAACCCAGGCTGGATTGGCTCAACGCTCGCAGGTGAGCGATCGCAGCTGCAATCGCCGCGATCTCTTCTCCGCCCTCTTCGACCTGCACATCCAAAGCTCCCTCAGTTTTTTGGGTAGAAGCGGGCGTCGAATTGACCACGTTCACCTCATCCGGCTCCGGTTTGTGCGGAAACAATTTCTGCAGTGCGACCATCACGAAGATGAAGATACCCAGCGCCAAGAATGTGATCGATAATCCCAACGCGCTGATGGTTAATCCTTCATTAATCACATCCAAAACGACACCTCCTCGAGTGGGATGACTGTTGTAAGAAACATGCTCTGTCGCGCCCCTTTACAGCGGGATATTCCCGTGTTTCTTTGCCGGCAGCGACGCCTGCTTATCGCGCAGCAATTCCAAACCGGCAATCAGCCTTGCCCGTGTTTCTGACGGAATGATCACATCGTCAATGTGCCCGCCAGCCGCGGCGACGTAAGGGTTCGAGAACTTGTTGCGGAATTCTTCTTCCAGCCGGGCGCGTTCCTCTCCCTGATTCTCCGCCTCTTTGATTTGCCTGCGGTAGAGAATGCTGACCGCGCCGGCTGCACCCATCACCGCGATTTCAGCGGTGGGCCAGGCGAACATCAGATCAGAACGCAGATATTTGCTGCCCATGACGATGTAGGCACCCCCATAGCCCTTGCGGGTCACCACCGTTAATTTGGGTACAGTTGCCTCAGAGTAAGCGTATACGATTTTCGCGCCGTGTCGAATGATACCCCCGTGCTCCTGCGCCGTGCCGGGCATGAAACCGGGCGAATCAGAAAAAGTGATCACCGGCAAGTTAAAAGCATCGCAAAAACGCACGAAGCGGGCAATCTTGTCGGCGGCATTGATATCGATCACACCTGCCATTACCATCGGCTGCTGCCCGACCACGCCAACCGGCTGCCCGTGCAGACGGGCAAAACCAACCACCGCGTTCTGGGCAAATTCGGCGTGCACCTCCAGGAAGCTGTTCAGGTCTAGCACGCCTGCGATTACCGCTTTCATGTCGTAAGGTTCTTGCGGATTGACCGGCACCAGTGTGTTGAGTTCGGCATCCTGCCGCCAGGGATCGTCCGTCGGCTCAACTGCCGGCGGCGGCTCGCTGTTGTTGGAAGGCAGGTAACTCAAGAGCTTTTTCAGCGTCTCGATGGCTGCTTTTTCACTCTCGACGGCGAAATGCGCCACACCGCTGATCGAAGCGTGGGTGGTAGCACCGCCCAGCGTTTCAAAGTCCACCGTCTCGCCCGTCACCGTCTTGATGACCTCCGGACCGGTGATATACATATTACTGATACCCTGCGCCATGATGATGAAATCGGTCAGGGCAGGTGAATACACCGCGCCACCGGCGCACGGACCAAGCTGAACGCTGATCTGCGGAATTACGCCGCTTGCGAGTGTGTTGCGATAGAACAATTCGCCGTAGGCTTCGAGGCTGTACACGCCTTCCTGAATGCGTGCGCCGCCGCCGTCGTTCAAGCCGATCACCGGGATACCAGCTTGCATGGCGAGATCCAACGCCTTCACCAGTTTCTTCCCCGCCACTTCGCTGAAAGAACCCCCCAGGATGGTGAAATCTTGGGCGAACACGCACACCATCCTGCCATTGATTTTGCCAAAACCCACCACAATCCCATCGCCGTAGAAACTGCTTTTATCGAGATCAAAATCGGTATGGCGATGCAGGCGGAAGGTATCGATCTCCTGGAAGGTTCCTTCGTCGATCAGCAACGCCACCCGTTCCCGGGCTGTCAGTTTCCCTTTTTCATGCTGAGCGTCAATCCGTGTTTGCCCTCCCCCCAGTGCCAGCTCCTTACGGCGAGCCTTGAGGTCATTGATCAATGCTTCGTGACTGGAAAGATCTTCTGTCGCCACCGATTGCGCTTTTTTATCTTCAACTTGATTCTTTGAGCTTACATCCATCAGCGTTTCCTCCATTCTTTAAATACTCGAATTTGCGTTTACCGGTCGCATCACAGGCGCATGCCAGTTAAACGCATACACTTGCTTGGCTGCTTCACCCCATATCAAACAGGCATCCCAAGTCTATAAAACAATGGTCCATTACAGTACCAGTGTAGTGTTTGCTGTCTGACAATTCAAGTGATTAAATACAGCAACGCGGGCGGTTGATTGTCACCTGTATTGTCATATCGCAGGTCATTCCCGTCGATACGGCTTGAGCAATGCCGCCGGGTAGGCTGCGTTGCGATTGGCAATCGTCAGAGCGATGATGGTAACAATGTAAGGCAGTGTCAAAAACGCCTCATAGGGCAGCCGCAATCCGGTCAACTGCAGGCGCATCTGCAAGGCAGATACACCCCCAAAGATCAATGCGCCCCACAACACCCGAATGGGATTCCAGTTGCCAAAAATCACCAGCGCAATGCACACCCAGCCGCGCCCGGCGATGATATCGAAAGTGAAGAAACCCAGCGTCGAAAGGGTCATAAAAGATCCGCCAATAGCCATCAAACCGCCGCCGATCATCAGCGCCAGCGTGCGGATGCCGTACACGTTCAACCCTGCCGCATCCGCCGCTTCTGGATTCTCACCTACCGAGCGAATATTCAAGCCGAAACTGGTGCGGAAGAGAACGAACCACACAATCGGGATGAGCACAATCGCCACATAAGTCATCGGATACTGACGCAGGATGGGACCAATGATCGCAACACCCTGCAGAGGTTCCACCTGCGGGTAAGGTCTGATTTGGGGTGGATTCATGGGAGAACCAAAGATAACCCGAAAGGCGTAATAGGACAAACCGGCGCCCAACAGGGTAATCCCCAGCCCAGATACGTGCTGATTGACTCCCAGCCAAACGGTGAGGAACGCCATCAACAACCCTGCCAGAATGCCGGCGATGCAGGCAGCCAGTAAACCCAGACCCAGCGAACCGGTTTGCGAAGTGGTTGCAAAACCCACAAATGCACCCAGCAGCATAATACCCTCGATGCCCAGGTTCAAGATGCCCGCGCGCTCACAAAACACTTCGCCCAGCGTGCCAAAGATCAGGGGGGTCGCCACGCGCAGCGTGGCGGCAAGCAATCCGACGATAAAGACTTCCATCACACCCTCTTAATTCGATAATTCGCCAGGACGAACATCCCCAGCGTTACCAGCAGCAATGCGGCTTCAACCACGTTTCCCAGATACACCGGAACGCCCAGTTGGCGGCTGACGGTCAGCGCGCCAGTATCGATCAAACCGATGAACAGGGCGGCGATGCCGACCCCGAAGGGGTTCAATCCTCCCAGGGTCGCCACGATGATGCCGGTGTACCCCAGATTCGCCGACAGCCCTTCAATCAGGTGAAAGTGGATGCCCGCCACCTCCCCCACCCCGGCAAGCCCGGCAACACCACCGCTGACCAGCGCCGCCGTTAACAAGGTGCGGTCAACATCAACCCCGGCGAAGCGTGACGCCTCAAGCCCTTTACCCACGGCGCGCATCTTTAACCCCAGCGCGGTGCGGTAAACGACAAAGGCGATGATGAGCAAGGTCACAATTCCCAGAATAAAACCCAGGTGAAGCCGCGAGCGAGGGATGATACGCACGAACATGGCGCTGGGATCAATGTCAGGCGACTGAGGCCACATCGAAACCGGGTCGCGCCACGGATCGTTAAGCAGGTAGCTCACGATGATGAAAATGATCGAATTCATCAGCAGGGTGGTGACCACCTCATCGACCTTGAGTTTGACCTTGAGCAAAGCCGGCACCAAGGCCCAAATCACGCCCCCCA
>JBBIKU010000029.1:15157-18894 GCA_037445245.1 Anaerolineaceae bacterium | reverse complement strand
AAACAACATGATTGAATATCTTTTCACCAAGCTGAACAGTCAAATCTTCAGGATTAACGGCTAAAATTATGCGCGGGTTTGGAAAAAGTGCAATGATGTTAACATCCCGCCTTTTTTTTCTTAACTCCCACAACACCGGCAGCCAATTATCCAGGGTACCAAGATTAGGAGAGCAAATGAACAGCACGGTTGGTTTATCCAAAGGGAAGCGCCCCAATTCAATTCCATTTGCCATCAAAACCTCCCTCCGTATTACCAACCCGAATATCAAAAGGGGCAGATGTGTAAAACATCATGCTTAGCGATCTTCCTCCAGGAATTTTAATTGCCGCTCCAATTCAACTTTCGGCACACACTCCCATTTAAGCAAGCCGGTTACAATACCGCCCCATTTCGCGCCGACCCTGGCGTAGGCGCTACCATTGTCGAAAATCTCGAACGGGCAAACGTGTTGGACCTCATCGACCACAAGGTCGCGCTTTCGACCGCCCCGCGTTGCGCGTATACTCAACCGGTAATGTCCCGGCACCAGCAGAGGCGCCGGCACCTGTATCTTGTATTCATAAACGCCCGGCTGGCGCGCCAGCAGACTGCTCTCGTCTTTCTCGAAGTCCTGAGACAAGATGATCGTGTCCATATCGTTGTTGTGAATACTCAAGGCAAGGATACCGCGGTAGACCGTATCCCAAACGCCAACCCGTAACCGAACAGCGAAAGGCTGATCGTGGGCAATTTGTTGTGTCAGTTTTTCTGCCTGATCCACAACCGCCAGGTGCAGTATCTGCATCGGTTTGGATCGATCCGGGGCGGCTTCGATTTGCTGCGCCTGCTGCGCTTCTCCGGTATTCAGGTAAGCTTCGATCGCTTGGTCAACCGCGCCCTGGTAGCGCGCCTTGCCTCTCTCCAAATAGATGCCCTTCTGGCATAAAGCCTTAACCGCGCCCATGTTGTGGCTGACAAACAGTACCGTCCGCCCTTCCTGAACCACGTCGCCCATTTTGCCGATGCATTTACTCTGAAAGGCAACATCCCCCACCGCCAGCACCTCGTCCACCAGCAGGATCTCCGGTTCGAGGTGCGCCGCAACCGCAAACGCCAGACGCACGCGCATCCCGCTGGAATAAAACTTGACCGGGGTGTCGAGAAACTGCTCGATTTCCGAAAAAGCAACAATCTCGTCGAACTTGCGGTCGATCTCGAATTTGCGCATGCCCAGGATGGCGCCGTTGAGGTAAACATTCTCGCGCCCGGTCAATTCGGGGTGGAAGCCGGTGCCCACCTCAAGTAGCGACCTAACCCGCCCGCGCAGGCGAACCCGCCCGCCGGTCGGCACGGTCACCCGCGCCAAGATCTTGAGCAGGGTGCTCTTGCCGGCGCCGTTGCTGCCGATGATGCCGACTGAGTCGCCAGCTTTGACCTCAAAGCTGACATCATCCAACGCCCAGATCATGCGGTCCTGGTTGCGGGCAGCGAAGCGGCGGCGGTCGAACAATGCCATACGGGCAGTGTTCCAGGCGTTGACAGCCGTCTCGCGCAGGACATCGCGCAACATGCGGTAGCGCTCGCGCCTGCCGATGATATAGCGTTTGCTCAGGCTCTCAGCTCGAATGGCGTATTCGCTCATGGCTTAGACCACGTCCGCAAAAGTGAGTTCCATGCGTTGGAAGTAAACCAGTCCGCTGACAAACAGAAGCATAACCATGCCGATCGATACCAGCAGCATGGCGTTGAAATTGGCTTGCTGTCCCAAAAGCGCCCAACGGAAACCCTCCACCACGCCCGCCATCGGATTCAAGCCATAGAGCACCCGCCACTCTTCCGGGATCAGGCTGCTGGAATAGGCGATCGGGGTTGCGTACAGCCAAAATTGGATCAGGAAAGGGGCGACGTACTTGATGTCGCGGTAACGCACGTTGAGCGCTGAGAGCCACATCCCCAGCGCCATGGCAGTCAACATTGCCAGTAACAGAAAAAACGGCAATGCAAGGACGGCAAGGGTGGGCTGGATGCCATAGAAGAGCATCAACCCCAGCAACACCACGAAGGCAATCCCAAAATCGACCAGTCCGCTCACCACCGATGCCATCGGCAGGAAAAGGCGCGGAAAATAAACTTTGGTGATCATTTGCTGCGACCCTACCAGGCTGGCAGAGGCGTCGCTCAACGCCCGCGAGAAAAGCTGCCAGGGCAGCAGGGCAGTGTATGAAAAAACCGGGTAGGGGATGCCGTCCGTGGGCAATTGCGCCAGCCTGCCGAAAATGACGCTGAACACCACCATAGTCAGAAAAGGCTGCAAGACCGCCCACGAGGCGCCCAATACGGTTTGCTTGTAGCGGATTTTGATGTCGCGCCAGATGAAGAAGTACAACAGCTCACGAAATGCCCACAATTCACCCAGGCGTAAATGGATCCAGCTGCGCGGCGGCTCAATCACGATTTCAGGCAGATGTGATGAAAGGGTGGTTTCTTTCAACGAATATGCTCCAATACAGCAAAGAGTATGCTACAACTTTCGAATCCATACCATTTGTTACACAACGGAACACGTCAGCAGCATCGATTATACCCTGTGTTCACGGATGCGCTCAAAATCCCTGCAGCGCCCGGCGGGCGCGCCCTTCCCAGGTGTAAAGACCGGCGTCCCGGCGCGCCTGCGCCGCCAGCGCGCTGCGCCGCTGCGGATCGTCCAACAGCGCCGCCAGCGCCTCGCTCCACGCCTCAACGTCCTCCGGCGGCAGCAGCACGGCGTTGTCCGCGTTGAGCACCTCGTGCAGCACCGGCAGGTCGCTGGCAAGGATCGCCCTGCCTGCCGCCAGATAATCGAACATCTTCATCGGGCTGCAAATCTCCGCCGAATCGCCGCCGCTGCTGCCGGCAATGTGGCGTTGGTAGGGCATCAGCAGCACATCTCCGGCTGCCTGATAGAGCGGCAGGCGGGCATTCTCGACGAACCCGCTGAGATGCACATTCGTCACACCGAGCTGCGCCAGGCGCTGCTGCCAGGCTTCCACTTCAGCGGGATTGCCCCCCACCCACAAGAAGCGCGTCTGCGGCAGGCGCTGCGCCAGAGCCAACAGCAAATCAATGCCCCTGCCGGGGTAGAAGTGCCCGCTGTAAACCGCCGTCGGCGCTTCGGGCAGGTCGAGCACCCGTCGGGCGGTGGGCGCGTCCGGCAAGCCAGTGTAACGCGCCAGATCGCTGCCGTTGGGGGCAATCTGGATCGCCTCGGGCGGCAGCATCGCCAAGCGGTAAGGGCGTTCCAGGCGGCTGCGCAGCGCCTCGGTAATCAGCAGCAGACGTTTCTTCCCGGGATGGCGCACAAATTGCCGAAAGAGCCACGGACTGATCAAACCGGTCGGGCGGTCGTGCACCTCGAGGATGGTGGGCAGACGGTACATCAAGCCCAGTAAGGCGACTTGTGGCAGCCAGGTGTACACCAGCTCTGCCTGCCAGGCGCGCCCCTGCTTCAGGGCGCGCCAGGTGAAATCATAGCGCCGCCAGCGGCGGCGGCAGTTCAGCCAGCGCAGCTCGAAAGGTGTGTTCAACCCGTAGTGCTGCGCCAGTACCTCCCAATCCGCGCCACCTCTGCCCGGCAACCACAGGCACACCTCGGCGCCGGTCTGCGCCAGCGCATGGCAGGCTTTCATCACCTGGATGCTGTTGGCGGTGGCGGAGGGTACATCGGAGCCGGCAATGCAGGCTATCTTCATCTCGCCGCCTCCGAAGCGGCTTCCAAT
>JBBIKU010000029.1:0-15147 GCA_037445245.1 Anaerolineaceae bacterium | reverse complement strand
AGCCGCGCCAGACGATCAGCAGCACCGAGATCACAAAATAACCCGAGAGCAGTCCCGCCTGCATCAAAAAGCCAAAGGTGGGCACGAGGGCAATCATCAAAGCGGTTTTGACCGCACCCAGCAGGGCGGTCACCTTCAATGGAAAATTCGGTTTGCCGAACGCCAGCAGCAAGGGGCGGTTCCAGAACAACACGTTCGCCGCCCCGAAACCCACCAGTAGGATCAGGGTGGCGGGATAGGCAGGCAGGTACGTCCCCTGGCGAAACCAACCCAACAGCCATTGTCCGAAGAGCAGCAAAGCGGCGGCGCAAGCCACCGTCCACACACCTGCCACCAGGGTGGTGCGGCGCAGCAACGTCCGCAGCAAGCTCCAATCCTTCTTTGCCACCGAACGCGAGATCTCGGGAAAGGTAGTGGTGATGAAGGGGGTAATCGGCATCAGGATGATGTTCATCAACGCCAAGGCAAACTTATAATAGCCGGCGGCGAGGGTGGAAAGGAAGAAACCCACCCACAGCACCTCGCTGTCGCGGATGACCATGTTGATCGTTCCGCTCAAATTGGTGCTGACGGCAAAACGCGCCATCGACCGGCGATTGGAGATCAAATGCAGGGGGGCGCGCCACCAAGCGGCTCCCAGCAACAGACGCAGCCAGTAGAGCGCCAGCGCCATGATTCCCAGCCCGAAGATCAGCTTGCCCGCCAGATACGCCGTGATCACCTGCGCCAACCCTCCGCCGGTGAGGAACACCACTCCCATCCAGATAGCCGTGATCACACTCTGGAGGAGTGTCAGCAGCGCCTGGCTGCGGTAATGGCGGCTGATCTGAAGGACGGCGGTGGCGGTCTCAGTCATCAGGTTGGCGAGCAACGCCAGCCCGTAAAACACAATCAGGGGTGCCAGGGCGTCATCTTTCAGGATATGGCGAGCCGCCAGCGGCGCCAGCACCACCAGGATGCCGAACGCCACGATCGAAGTGACTGCCTCGCCGAGAGCAGCCGCTTTGACCACCGCTGCGGCTTCTTCCCGCCGACTCAGCGCCAGTTGCTTGCCGCCAAAGGTCACCACCAGTTCGCCCATGCGAAAAGAAAACAGGCGGTTGACGCTGGAAGCAAAGAGGATCACCATCCCCAGCGCCCCGTAACCGGCAGGACCCAGCAGCCACGCCGCCAGCACCCCCTGGAAGGAGGTCAGCAGCATGCTGATCGAATTGCCGCTGAAGAGATAACCGGTATTGCGGACGACCGAGCCCAGCAGGTGGTCCTGGCGCCAGGCGCGCCACATCTCATTTAAGCTTTGCGTCATGGAGTGAGAATCTGGCTCGCCCATTCCCGTTCAGCCAGATACCATTCGACCGTGCGGCGCACACCCTCGGCAAGCGCAACCTGCGGTTGCCAGCCCAACAGGCGGGCGGCTTTCTCGATCTTTGCCCAATTGGCAGACATGTCCGCCGGGTGCGCCGCAAGGAATTCGATCTGCGCCTGCCTGCCGATCAGCGTTTCCAGTTGCGAAATCATCTGATTGATGCTGATTGTCTCATGCCCACCCAAGTTGATCACCTCGAACCCGAGCGGTTTAATCCCGAGGATGGTGCCGCGGGCAATGTCGTCAACATAAGTGAAGCCGCGCGTCTGTTCGCCGCTGCCGTTCAGACGCACCGGTTTGCCCTCACAAATCCACTGGATGAAGCGAAACATGACCATGTCAGGTCTGCCGGCGGGACCGTAAACGGTGAAATAACGGAAGATGGTCACATCCAGCCCGTACAAAAAGTGGTAGACGTGACACATGGCTTCGGCGCCTTTTTTGCTGGCGGCATAGGGTTGTAAAGGATGATCACTATCGGCGTCTTCGGGTGTGGGTAAGGGCGCGTCTGCCCCGTAGATGCTGGAAGTGGAAGCCAGCACAAACTTGGGCACGCGGTGACGGCGGGAAAGCTCCAGCAGGTTCAGGGCGCCGTTGGCGTTCGTTTCCAGATACGCCCAGGGGTTCTCGACGCTATAACGCACGCCGGCACGGGCAGCCAGGTTGATGACGGCATCATACGGGGCGTGGGCGGCGAACGCCTTCTCCAACCCGCCGTAATCACAGATATCTTGTTGATAAAACAGGAAGCCCGCCTGATCTTTGAGGCGGTTCAAACGCCAGTGTTTGAGGCGCACGTCGTAGGCGTCATTGAGGTTGTCCACCCCGATCACTTCATGATCATCAGCCAGCAATTCCTGACACACGCGCTGTCCGATAAAACCGGCTGCCCCGGTAACCAAAATCCTTGCCATTAAAGCCTCACCACTTTGGGATTATCGCGTCCCAGCGTGCCGAGGGCGTTGCGGGTATCGACGATCCTTCGGGCTGCCTTAAGGATCGCCGGGTAATCGTAGATGGCGTGGTGGGTGATGATCACCACGCAATCCGAAGCCGCAACCGCTTTCATCAGGTCAGGCACCGAGCGCATGTTCCATTCCTCGTGGGCGATGACCGGGATGTGGGGGTCATGGTAATCGACCACAGCGCCCTTCTGCCGTAGCAGCCCGATCACATCCAACGCCGGCGACTCGCGCAGGTCATCGATATCCGGCTTGTAAGCCGCGCCCAACACCAGCACGCGGCTGCCTTTGAGCGGCAGGCGGTGCTCGTTGAGGATGTCCTGTACCTTGCCAACCACAAAGCGCGGCATGCCGGTGTTGATCTCTGAAGCCAGCTCGATGAAACGGGCGGTGTAATTGAGCGAACGTAGTTTCCACGAGAGATAAAGCGGGTCGATCGGGATGCAGTGCCCGCCCAGCCCCGGTCCGGGAGTAAATTTCATATATCCAAAAGGTTTGGTGGCGGCGGCGTCGATCACCTCCCACACGTCGATGCCGAGCCGGTCGCACATCAGCGCCAGCTCGTTGACCAGACCGATGTTGATCATGCGAAAGGTGTTCTCGAGCAACTTCGCCATTTCAGCCACCTCAGTGGACGAGACAGTCACCACCGTTTGCAGCGCCTGGTTGTACCACACCTCCGAAACCTGGCAGCAGGCGGGGGTGATGCCGCCCACCACCTTGGGGGTGTTGAACGTAGTCCAATCCTTGCGCCCGGGGTCGACGCGTTCGGGAGAAAACGCCAGGAAGAAATCGCGCCCGACCTCCAACACGCTGTGCTCGCACAGGTGGGGCAACACCAGCTCGCGGGTGGTGCCCGGATAGGTGCTGGACTCGAGCACCACCACCATGCCAGGGTGAAGGTGCGGCGCCAGCGACTCGGTCGCCGCGAGAATATAAGACAAATCGGGATCGCCCGTTTTGCGCAAGGGTGTCGGCACACAGATGCTGACCGCATCTGCCTGGCGCAGCACACTAAAATCGGTAGTGGCGCGCAGCCTACCGGCGGCAATCAACGCTGCCACCTGTTCCGAAGTAACGTCGCCAACGTAACTTTTCCCCTGCTCCAGGGTCTCGACTTTGTTTTGATCCGTGTCAACTCCAATGACATTGAACCCAGCTTCGGCAAAAACGACCGCCAGCGGCAAGCCCACGTATCCCAATCCCAGGATGACAAGCTGTGCGGTTTTCGATTCGAGTTTCTTGATCAGCGCTTCTTGAATGGTATTGTCCATGAGATGATATCCTTGACCCATCAAAACAAACTCGGTTGGGTGGCGTCGTCCGCCTGGCGATCGCTTTCCTCAATCTCTTCCGCAACCGGCTCGCTTAAGCGGGATTGCTGGGAACGTTCCCGCACCACCTGTTCGAGCCATTTCGGCAGATTCGCGAAATCCTGCTGCAATGTCGCTTTTAGGGACGGCTGGTGCAACGCCGCTGCCGGGTGATACATGGGGACGACCAGGCGTCCCCGCACCCAGCGCGCCTGTCCATGAATGGCGCTGATCTTGGCGTTGTTGAAAAAGCGAGCCATCGAATAACGCCCGAGGGTGATGATGATGGCGGGGTTAATCGTTTCGATCTGGCGCTCCAGATAGTGCGAACAGGCTTCCAGTTCCTCCGGTTGCGGGTCGCGGTTTCCCGGCGGACGGCATTTTACCACGTTGGTGATAAAAACGTCCTGCCGGCGTTGCCCGCCGCTTTCCAACAATTCATCCAGGAACTTACCTGCCGGTCCCACGAAAGGACGCCCCTGCTCGTTTTCATAGAAGCCGGGACCCTCTCCGATCAACACGATGCGGCTGTCTGCCGGTCCTTCTCCGGGTACGGCGAGCTTGCGCGAGTGGTGCAAGGCGCACCGCGTACAGCCCGCCACCTGGCGGGCAACCTCATCCAATATCGCAGCCGGTTGCACAACAAACCTCCAAAAACGTTTTTTTGCCTGCAGAAAGCATTGTAACAACAATTCGCCCTGCGAGCGAAGATTTCGCCAGCGGAGCTCAGGATGACTGTCCGGGGTCAGAATATTCCTGCCGGCGCAGCACATCCGCCTGCAACGGATCGAGCGACATCAACAACGCATCTTCACCACTGTCGCGGTAATAGCCACGCCGCACCCCCTCCACCACAAAACCAAAGCGCTTATAAAGATTTTGTGCGGCTTGATTGCTGCGCCGCACCTCCAAAAAAACACGCCGAACGCCCGCTTCACCCACTTTGATCAGAACGTGCGCCAGCAGCCTGGTTGCGATCCCCTTCTGGCGATAGGCAGGATGGATGGCGAAGGTGCCGATATGCGCTTCATCCACCACCACCCACATCACCAGCATGCCCACCACCGCCCGATTACCCTCCGGCTGGCGGACTTCAGCCACCCACAGACGACTGTTGGGATTCTCATCCAACTCGAAACGAAAAGAACGTTCGGGCCAGGGCAGGCTGAAGGACTGCCGTTCGATGGCGTACACGCGGTCCAGATCCTGCAACTTCATCGCTCGAACGATCACATCCACGGCAAGAGCCACCTCAGGGGTCACAGTGTTGCGGACGCTGCCGAATGCAGGTAGATCGGCTCCATCTGCAAAGGGTCATCAACCTGCCCGACAGTCCAACGTGCCCATGCCCGCTCCGCCAAAAAGGCAGGGCGGCGCAGCGAAAATGCCGGCGAAGCCAGCACCACGTTGCGGCGCTTGCGCCCTAAAACCTGGCGCGCTTCGGCATCCAACTCACCGCACACCAGGGTGGGGGAGGTGATGCGTTTTGCCAGTTCTTCCAGTGTCAGCAGCTCGCACGTGCTCTGAGCGACCCACGTGCCGTTCTCGGCGCTATACCAGTTGGCCGCCATACGGTTGCGCCCGACGTGAAGCAACGCCACCAACGGAATTTCTTGCAGCGGCTGCGCCGCCGCCAGCACATCCAGCGTAGGAACACCCACCACCGGGATTCGTAGGGTCAGCGCCATCCCTTTGACGAGCGCCAGCCCGATGCGCAGACTGGTAAAGGCGCCCGGACCGAGCGCCACCGCCAGCCCTTGCAATTGTTGCGGCTTCAAACCGTTGCTCGACAGCAAAGAAGCAATCGCCGGCGCCAGTTCAACGGTGTGATGATTGCGGCTGCGCCAGACGGTTTCGGCGATGACCTGAGCGCTATCATACAACGCCAAGCCGATCCAGCGGGTAGAGGTATCCACCGCCAGTAACACGCTCAACCTCCAAACGCCCGTTTGCGAAACTCAGAGACTATACTCTGATTACGCTCGCCGCTCGGCTTGAAAATCAGATTGCGCTGTTCGTCAGCAACCCACTGCATTTCAATCCATAATCTTTGCGGCGGCAGCACTTCCTTAATTCGTTCCGCCCATTCCACCACCAAGATACCATCCTCCACCAGAGGGACAATATCCAGCTCCTCCGCCTGGCGAGCGTTCGTCAAACGGTAGGCATCCAAATGGTACAACCTGTCCCCGCCCAGCTTGTAATAGGTGTTGACCAGGATAAAGGTAGGGCTGATGACGGTGTCCGGCGATCCCCAGCCGTGCCCAATCCCTTGCACAAGGGTGGTCTTACCCGATCCCAAATCGCCCGCCAGGCAGATTACATCGCCGCGCTGGAGCAAGGCGCCCAGGCGCATCCCCAGACGGCGGGTCTGGTCCGGGCTGCGGCTAACGAACTCTAGTGTGTTGGCGTTAAGGATCGGCATACTCCGATTATACGGCAAAACCGGATTGCCGCACCCCCAGCCCACCGCCTCAAGCGCTCGCTTCGATCTGCGCAGCCAATAAGCGAGCAATCTGGCGCGAAGCCTGCGGGCGCGCCAGGCGCCGGCAGGCTTGGGCTGCCCGATCCAATTGGGCGGGGTGTTTGAGCCAGGTCTGAACCGCCGCAGCAGCCGATTCGGCGGACGGAGCCCACACACCGGCACCTTCATTGACCACGTAGATGACGTTGCCGTCCTCCTGCCCGGGCATACGGCTGTAAAGTATCATCGGTAGACCAGCAATGAAGGCTTCGCTGATTGTGCCCGGACCGGCTTTGGTCACCAGGATATCGGCGGCGCGCATAAAATCAGGCATGGCATCCACGAAGCCGTACACCCGGGTGGGAATTTGCCAGGTTTTTCTTTCCAGGCGTGCTTCCAAAGCGCGGTTTCTGCCGGCGACGACCATCAGGGCGGCTTTAGGCTTGAGGCGGTCAATGGCTTGAGCCACCTGCTCCAGTGGTCCCATGCCTTCGCCCCCGCCCACCAGCAGGATGACCGGCAGATCGGGCAACCAGCCCAGTTTTTGACGCAGCAGAGTCCGATCACCGGCTGGCTGGCAGAAGCGTTCAGCCACCGGCAGACCTGCCACCGGCATCTGTTCCGCGCGCAGCCCGAGGCTGATGCCGCGCTGCCTGGCAGCTTCGGTCGGCACGATCACCAAATTGGCGCGGGCATCGTACCACGAGGCATGAGTGGTCACCATGTCGGTCACCACCGTCACGAAGGGCACATTGTGGTGGCGCAGGGCGCGCACCACCGGAGCGTTGGTTAGCTGGTGCACCGAGACGATCAAACTGCACGGATTTTCAGAAATCAGGCGGTTGATGGATGAACGAATGTAGGGCCAGATGGTGGAGTAAAGCCAGCGCATGCGGCGCGGTCCGTCGCTGATGCGGTAACCCAGTTCCCACAATTTGGGCGTACGCGAGAGCGGTGGATAGATATCCGGCGCCAGATCAAGCGGCGGCGGGGCATACTGGCGGAAGATATCGATCATTTCGGTCGCAAAACGATTAGGAAACTCCAAATCGAGGGCTTCGATGATCGCCTGCGCCGCGCTGCGATGCCCGCCGCCGGTATCGGAAAAAATAAACACAATTCGTTTGGGTTCAGTTCGGGCGTCTGCCATCGTCGTTTTGAGGCTGGATGGCTTTCAATCGCCGCGCTAGATCGCGCCGCGAAAGCATAATCCGCCTTCCGCACTGACTGCATTCCAAACCAATATCCGCCCCCAGCCGAACCACCCGCCATTCAAACCCGCCGCAGGGATGTTTTTTTCGCAGCCGTACCACATCATTGAGTTGAAGATCGACGAGCACGGCTGGATTATACCACCCCATGTTATAATCCAATGCGGATGCTGACGGCACAGGGCACGCGCGCTGCCGTCATGACTTTTTTCTTCCCGTAAGCCGCGAAGGTTTTTGATTAGAGGTGAAATGCTGGGATTGAGCGCACAGACTATTCTATCCAGAATTGTGATCCTGGTCACGTCTTTGTCGGTACACGAATTTGCCCACGCCTGGAGTGCCGATTCCTTCGGCGATGATACGCCGCGTCTCAACGGTCGCCTGACGCTCAACCCGGCGGCGCACCTGGACTTGATGGGCAGCCTAATGCTGCTGTTCGTCGGTTTTGGCTGGGCGCGACCGGTGCCGGTCAATCCCTACGCTCTGCAACGCCGCTCGCCGGCGGCGTTGATGTGGGTCTCGCTGGCGGGTCCGTTTTCAAACCTGCTGTTGGCACTGGTGGCTTCGATCCCATTGCGCCTGGGATTGGTGCCTATTCAACTCAATCCCGCCGGACTCTTGCCCACCCCCTACGGCTTCCTACGGGAGTTTATCGCCATCAACTTGCTGCTAATGCTCTTCAACCTGATCCCCCTGGCACCGCTGGACGGGGACAAGATCGTCACCTATTTCTTCCCGCCCTCGCTGGCTCGTTTCTGGGGCACCATCCGTCCCTACGGTCCGATCATCCTGCTGGCGATCGTCTTCCTGGGACCGATGGTCGGGCTGGATATCCTGGGGTGGGTCATCCGACCGGTGCTGATCACCCTGCTGCGGCTGTTTGGAGTGCCCTGATGAGCCTACAGGTGACGATCTTCGGCTTGGGTCAGGTGGGCGCCTCGATCGGACTGGCGCTCGCCGGGCACAAAGAACAGCTTGAATGTATCGGCTACGACCCAGCGCCAAAAACGGCGGAAAAGGCGCTGCACCTCGGCGCCGTCGATCGCGCCATAATGAATCCAACGGCGGCGGTCGAGAACGCCGAGGTGGTGGTGCTGACGCTGGCGGTGGACGAGTTTCAGCGCACGCTGGCGTTGATCTCGCCTGTCTTGAAACCGGCATGCGTTGTGCTGAACACAGTGCCAGTGATCAACGCCGTCAATCTGATGGGGAACGAAATGTTGCCCGCAAACTGCGACCTGGTCGGTTTCAGCCCCACCCTCAACCCGGCGTGTTTTTCGCAGACAGCAGCCGGCATCGACGCCGCCCGCGCCGATCTGTTTCAAAACAGCCTGGTGGTACTCACCAGCTCACCCACCTGTAAAGCCGAGGCGGTACGGCTGGCGCACAATCTAGCGCTGTTGCTCGGCGCCACCCCCCTCTACGCCGACCCGTTCGAGTTGGACGGTCTGCTGGCAGCCGCCGACCTGCTGCCCAAGCTGATGGCTGCCTCCCTGCTGAACGCCACCATCGATCAACCTGGCTGGCAGGACGCCGCCAAGATCGCCGGGATTGCCTTTGCCCAAGCCACCCAAGCCGCATTGCGCCTGGAAGAAGATGGGCAACAGTTGGGGCGCAGCGCCATGCTCAACCGCCAGAATGCCCTGCGGGTGATCGATAATCTGACAGCAGCACTGGGGCAACTGCGCCGCGCCCTGGACGAGGAAGATGCTGAAACATTGCAGGCTCTGTTGCAACATGCCCTGCAGGGGCGCACGCAATGGATGCAACGCCGCCAGGCAGCCGACTGGGACAACTTGGAAAAGGCAGCGCTGCCCACCAGCGGCGAGATCATGCGCCAGTTTCTGGGGTGGCGCGGCAAAGCCAAAACTGGAAAATGATGCAAGGATGAACTGTTACTGTTACATCCTGGAGTGCGCCGACGGCAGCCTTTACACCGGCTGGACGACCGACCCGCAACGGCGAACAAAGCAGCACAACCGCGGCTGTGGCGGGCGCTACACCCGCACCCGCCGTCCGGTATGCCTGGTCTACGTGGAAGCGCAATCGGATCGTTCCAGTGCCATGCGGCGGGAGCGATCTTTGAAATCCCTCAACCGAAATCAAAAGATAAAGCTGATCCGCAGCAACAAATGAGGTAGAGCATGCCCTTCGAGCGCCTGCCGCAAGCGAGCATCCGGGTGAGCGCACCCGGGCGGGTGAACCTGCTCGGAGAGCATGTTGACTATAACGAGGGGGCGGTGCTACCGGTCGCCATCGATCGCGGCGTGCGTCTCAGAGCCTCTCCCGCGCCTGATGGCATGCTTCACCTGCACGCCCTGGATTTCGATCAACTGGTGAGTGTGCGACTCGACCGGCTGACGGATAAGATCGACAGCAACGGGTCACCCTTGCCGGACTGGGCTTTGTACCCTGCCGGCGTCGCCTGGGTGTTGCAAGAGCGCGGTTTGCAAGTGACCGGCATCACAGCAGCTTACACCTCCGATGTGCCCATCGGGGCTGGACTGAGTTCATCGGCGGCGGTCGAGGTGGCATTTGCCGCTCTGTGGCGGCAAAACGGCGGCTGGCAGATCGATTCGATGACCCTGGCGCAGCTCTGCCAGCAAGCCGAGAACCGTTATGTGGGGGTCGAATGCGGTTTGATGGATCCATTTGCCAGCCTACACGGCGTGGCAGATCATGTTCTCTACTTCGACACCCGGCATCTGACCCACCAGGCGCTCCCGCTGCCTGCGGGGGTTGACATCGTCATCGCCGATTCGGGCGTGCGACGTCACCTGACGGCTTCGACATACAACGAAAGGCGAGCAGCCTGCCAGGAAGCCGTGCAGCGCCTGCGGCAGCACCTGCCCAATATTCGGGCGCTGCGGGACGTCTCGCCGGAAGAATTCGCTCGCCACGCCCATCACCTGCCCGCAATCGTCCACCGGCGCGCCCGCCATGTGGTGGAAGAATGCGCCCGGGTCGAACGCGCCAAGGTGTGTTTGCAGCGCGGCGATACCGCCGGCTTCGGCAGGTTAATGTTCGAAGGGCACGCTTCGCTGCGAGATCTATATCAGGTCAGTTGCAGCGAACTAGACAGCCTGGTGAAGCTCGCCGCTGGTCTACCCGGCTGCCTGGGGGCGCGCCTGACCGGCGCCGGATTCGGCGGTTGCACCGTCAATCTGGTGGAGACCAAGAAGGTTTCCCTGTTCATGGAGGAACTGATGTCTGGTTATCGCCGCCTGACAGGCGTTAATGCGCAGGTCTATCGATGCCGCGCCAGCAACGGTGCTCAAGTTGAATTAATCCCATAGGAGAATTCAGATGAGAAATAAGAATTCAGACCGCAGCGTGATGGCACTCGCCATCGTTTTGCTGGTTTTGTGGGGCAGCATGCTGGCGTGCACCCTGCCCGGCGCAACCCCGTCACCGGCAGCGACACCCGAAACGCCTGAAATGCCGACGAGCGAACCGTCGCTGGAAGCAACCACAGCACCCGTTCCTGCCGAAACGCCCTCACCGGACGTGAGTTTCGAAGGCATCAGCTTTTCTTATGACGGTGCGTTGGCTGGGCGGGTGACGGGAGAAATCGTTCCCGCCGTACCGCCAGGCGAAGACGCCCCCTTCTGGTTCATCGAGCCTGAACACTTCGATTTCATCTTCGAGGGTTACCCGCTGCAGGGCACCTTTCATTCGCCGCGGATTTTCATTTACCCGGTCGCCGAATTCGAAGCCATCAATGAAGCCGCCGCCAGAACCTTCACCCAGCTACGCCCGCTGCTGGCAGAAAAACCTGCCGACCCCCGATCGATCCCCTTTATCCCGGTGTGGAATGCCGGCCCACTGATGCTGGCGCAGGTGCGCTATCTCGATTTTGAAAACGGCAGCGGGGTGCGCTTTCTCAGCCAGTACGGACAGGCTGCCAGCCCGATCAACAACAACGCACTGTTCTACGCATTTCAGGGTCTGACCGCCGACGGCAGATTTCTGGTGGGGGCGGTGTTGCCTGTCTCGCACCCCTCCCTGCCCGCCGATAGCATGGAATACCCCGGCGGCGATACCATGGCGTTCGCGGAGGCTTTCCCGACCTACGTGGCAGATATGGAACAGCAGCTCAACGCCCAGCCGGCGGACAGCTTCAAGCCAGCGTTGGCGCTGCTGGACGCCTTAATCGAATCAATCTCCGTCAGTCGGTAAAAACCGGCAGGTGACCGAGGGAGAGGATGTTCGCCCATTTAGCTCGCTCACCCTCGGTAAAAATAGCTGCCTCGGCGACGACAGTGGCGTTTGCTTTCTGCATCAGCAGGCGCATCCCCTGCAGGGTAGAGCCGGTGCTGATGACATCATCCAAGATGACCACCTTTTTTCCATCCAGCAGGTGATGATCCTTCTCATCCAGGAAGAGCGACTGCGGTTCACCGGTGGTGATCGAAAGCGTCTCGGCGAAGAGAGCATCGCCCATATAAGGCTTGTAGGTTTTGCGCAGCACCACGTAGGACTTGCCGGTCTCGAGCGACAGGGCATGCGCCAGCGGGACGCTCTTGGTTTCGGCGGTGACCAGCAGATCGTAATCGATGGATTTGAGGCGCTCGCTCAACGCTCGGGCGCAAGCCGTCACCAGTTCGGTATCACCCAGAATATTGAGGATGGCGATCTTCAAACCGGGCTTGATTTCAAATAAGGGCAACTGGCGATGAACGCCGGCAATGTCAACAGGATAGGTGGCTCGCTTGGTCATGATTTCTTCTCCGCGGTTTGTGGGGGTAGGCGAAATGTGATTCCCCAAAAATATATCACAATTTTTTGAGCGTGCAATAACTCGCGGCTGTCGCCGATGACCAAAGCAGCCAATGGGATTGGCGGTTAAAATGTCGAGCGCCGGGGACGCCGACCCCGGCGCTCTCTTAAGGAGGAGAAGAAGAGAAGTCGCCCTTGCATGTTAGTTTACCAGAGGTGCAGCCAAAGTGCTTGACGCCAAACCTACGTTTAACCTACGCTGACCCAACAATTGTGCAATTTTTCGTCAATTTAACCCAAAAATCCTGCAAATCAACCTTTTACAAACCGGTTTTCGTGAAAATCGGGGGACTTTCCAAAGCGGGTGAACTCCAGCCAGCAGTGCCGGGTGGCTTCCGATTAAGCTTGCAGACCGTGCTATACTTTCACCATTGTGGATAATAACGAATCGGTCCCCGTGAGGCTGGTTTACGTTGTGAGCTTGACATGGATGGAGAAATATTGAATCCCCTGGCGATAGAGACCCGTAACCTAGGGCGCATCTACAAGATTCGCGACGCAAAAAAGCAGCAAGCCAAATCGTTGCTGGCGCTCGAAAACGTCAATCTCGAAATTCAGGGCGGCGAATTGTTCGGGCTGCTGGGACCGAACGGCGCCGGTAAAACCACCTTGATCAAAATCCTGACCACGTTGCTGGCACCGACTACCGGCAGCGCTCGCGTGTCCGGTTTTGATGTGCTCAATGAAGCCCAGCAGGTACGCCAGCGCATCAACATGGTTTCCGGCGGCGAAACCTCGGGCTACGGTTTATTGACGGTGCGCGAAAATCTGTGGATGTTCGCCCAATTCTACGGCGTGCCCAGCGGCGAAGCCAACCTGCGCATCCGTAGACTGCTCGAGATCGTCGGTCTGGATGACCGCATCAATACCAAGTGCTCCGATCTTTCGACCGGGTTGCGCCAGAAGATGAACATCGTACGCGGCTTCCTGACCGACCCCCAGATCCTCTTTCTGGACGAACCGACCCTGGGCTTGGATGTCGGCGCTGCGCGCGACGTGCGCCGCTTCGTGCGCCAGTGGCTGGACGAAGACCGCCGCCGCACGCTGCTGCTGACCACCCACACCATGGTCGAAGCCGAAGAATTGTGCGACCGGGTGGCGATCATCAACAAGGGGCGCGTGCTCGCCCACGACACCCCCGAGAACCTCAAACACAGCCTGCAGCGCCAGGCAATCTTCTGCATCCAGGTCGATTGCCAGCGCCCGCTCGACAGTCAACCTTTCGATCACATCCCGGGGCTGACCACGCTGCATCAGCAGGCGCACAACGGTAGCCTGGTGCTGGAACTGACGCTGGAAGCCGAAGCGGCGTTGGCGGACGTGATCGCCGGTCTCAACAACCAGCGCGCCCGCATCCTCAGCCTGCAAAAACGGCAGCCGACCCTGGAAGATGTGTTCGTGAAGCTGGTGGGGCTGCGGATGGAGGAAGTGGAACATGCCGATGGTGCCCCCGATTAGCCAGAAACGCCGCGGCTGGAAGCTTTTTGTGCAAACCGTGATCGGACGGTCCTATCCGCGTGTGATCGGACAGCAACGCGAGAAGTCGTGGCTGTTCTTCGATATCTTCCTGCCTTTGCTGGCAGTGGCAGCGTATGTCTTCGTCTACCGCGCCATTGGCGCCCCCGAAGACTACGTCGGGTTTGTGATCGTTGGCGGGGCAATGACCGCCTTTTGGATGAACGTGCTGTGGAACATGTCTAGCCAGCTATACTGGGAAAAGGAACAGGGCAATCTAGCGCTGTATATCATCTCGCCGGCGCCGATGATGGCGATCTTACTGGGGATGGCACTGGGTGGCTTGTTTGCCACCAGCCTGCGGGCACTGGTGATTGTCTTAATCGGCAGCCTCCTTTTTCAGGTACAGTACGTGGTTGCCAGCCTGTGGCAACTGCTGGCGGTTTTCTTCGCCTGCATGGTGGCGTTGTACGGCTTGGGGATGATGACCTCATCCATTTTCCTGCTGCTCAGCCGCGAAGCCTGGCACATCGCCAACCTGGCGCAGGAGCCGATCTACCTGTTCTCAGGGTTTTACTTCCCGATCAAGAATTTCAGCTTCTGGGTGGCGGCGGGCGCTTCGCTCATCCCGCTCACACTGGGGTTAGACGCCATGCGGCAACTGGTCTTTGCCAGCGGAGCCGGTCTGGGTTTTCTCAGCGTGGAGATCGAACTGGCAATCCTGGTGGCGCTGTGCGTGATCTTCCTGGGTGGGGCGCGCTGGCTGTTGAGCGTGGTCGAAAAACTGGCGGTGCAAGAAGGTCGCCTGACGGAGAACCGGCGCTGAGATGCGATCCACCACCGTGCGCTCCTTTACCATCGCCGCCTGGCTCGGTTGGCAAATCGAGTCCAACTGGACCGATCCCTTTCTGTTCGCAGTCTATTCCATCGTCAAGCCGCTGGCGGGCGCCGGGATTCTGGTGGTGATGTTCAGTATCATCACCGGGGGTGACTTTGCATCACCGATTTTTGCCTATATCTATATCGGCAACGCCTTTTATCAATACGTGGCGTCGGTGATCACCGGCGTCTCATGGGCGGTGATCGAAGATCGCGAGCACTATAAGACGCTCAAATACATCTACGTGGCACCGTTGACTATCCCGGTCTATCTGATCGGGCGCGGCTTTGCCCGCATTCTCACCGGCAGCATTTCGGTCTTCATCACCCTGCTGGTGGGGGTATGGCTGCTCAATCTGCGCATCGACTGGGCAGCGGTTGACTGGCAGTTGTTTGCGCTGGCGCTGCTGCTCGGAATCACCATGCTGATGACGCTGGGGCTGCTGTTGGCGGGGGTAACGTTGATGCTTGCCCACCATATCTATTTTTTGGGCGACGCGGTGGCGGCGGCGTTGTATCTCTTCAGCGGCGCCATCTTTCCGCTCGAAGTGCTGCCATTCTTCCTGCGTCCGATCGGTTATGCCATCCCCATTTCGTACTGGCTGGAATTGCTGCGACGGGCGCTGGTCGGCTCGGTCGCCGAAGCCTTCCCCACCTTCAGCAGCCTGAGCAACCTTCAATTGCTGGGTATCCTGGCAGGGTTAAGCCTGGTCTTTGG
>JBBIKU010000028.1:18668-19172 GCA_037445245.1 Anaerolineaceae bacterium | reverse complement strand
GTGGAGATCCCTGCCATCCTTTACCTTGGCATCTGGTTCGTCTCGCAGTTGTTTTCGGGTTTCCTTGCCCTGAGCATGCCCACCGGAGCCACAATGGGCGGCGTCGCCTGGTGGGCGCACATCGGAGGGTTTGTCTTCGGGTTGATCCTGGGATTGCCGTTTGCCATTCGCAGACCCAGGCGCCGCGACTTCATGGACGAGTATTACCCCTGGTAATCTAGGAGGTTCAATGGAATTGCTGAACATTCTGTGGATCTTTTTGATCATCAGCTCGCTGACACCGGTGATCCGCCAGAAGATGCTGGAGGTATCCCGCACGCGCCTGTTGCGCAATCTGGAAGAAAAGCGCGGCACACGCGTCATCGCTATGATCCATCGACAAGAGAGCCTGGCGATTCTGGGTTTTCCTATGGTGCGCTACATTGATATTCAGGATTCAGAAGCCGTGCTGCGCGCCATCAAGCTAACCGACCCCGATGTTCCCATCGATCTGATTTTGCACAC
>JBBIKU010000028.1:7566-18581 GCA_037445245.1 Anaerolineaceae bacterium | reverse complement strand
TCGTGCCGCATTATGCCATGTCTGGCGGCACGATGATCGCCCTCGCCGCCGACGAGATCATAATGGACGAGAACGCCGTACTCGGACCGATCGATCCGCAGATCGGGCAGTACCCGGCGGTATCGATCCTCAATGTGCTGCAAAAGAAGGATCTTAACAAAATCGACGACGAGACCATGATCCTGGCAGACATGTCGCGGAAGGCGATTCAGCAGGTCAAGGCGACCATCCGGCGCATTGCCTGCTGCCATTACAGCCCTGAGGAAGCTGAACGGCTGGCGGACGAGCTGGCTTCCGGCAAGTGGACGCACGATTACCCGATCACGGTCGAAGAGGCGCAAACGTTGGGGCTGAAAATCAACACCGAGGTGCCGTCGGAGGTCTACCAGATGATGAACCTTTACCCGCAAGCGACCCCGCGTCGTCCCTCGGTGGAGTACATTCCCACGCCTTACCCTACCAGACCAGCCTTGCCCGAACGCAGCGATCACAAACCGTAACCCAGCCGGTCGTCATCGAGTGCGCGGCTGGCTTCCTCAAAGAAAATTTGCGCCTCATCAGCTTAAGAGTGGAACTGGCCATGCAATGGCTGGTGCGCCTCGGTTTGCCTTCACCGGCTTATCTCAACCAAGAACGATGGGACTGCCCCGGGCAGAGCGGCGCACCGAGCGACAAGGAAAGGTGAACCAATGAATACCCACGCCAGAGTCAATGTTAACCTCGCCACTGCCGAGGACCTAGCGCAAGTACCTAGGCTGGGGCCGGCGCTGGCGGCTCGGTTGATCGCTGCCCGCCCCTTCGCCTCGTTAGATGATCTGCAGCGGGTGACGGGGATCGGCGCCCGCTCACTGGCGCGGCTGCGCCCCTACCTTGAGGTGACTGCGCCCGGCGTTGCAGCAAACCTTGGCGAAGAGATGGCGGCGGAAGCGGGGGAGGAAAGCGCATTTGAAGCATCCCGGGCACAGCCGCGCCCCACGCAGGCGGAGGAAGCCATCCCGTCAGCGGCGGAGGTGCCGCCCACCATGGCAGACCAAATGGTGGAGATGGATGGCACCTCGCAAGCCGCTGCCCCAAAATTGCTCTCCCACCCGACTGCGCCGAAAGCAGTGGGTTCAACGCAAAAAGTTCAACCTCAATGGGAAGGGCTGCTCTACAGCGTTGGCATCGGTTTGTTGGTGCTGGTGTTAGCGGTGGCGTTCACATTGGGGCTGCTGGGGATCATCAACGGCGGTCTGGCTTACCCCACCGCCAGCCAGTTTGAGGGTTTGCAAAGCCAGGTCGGCGCCCTTCATGTTCAGATCGAGGGTGTGCAGCAAGATGTGAACAGCCTGCGCGCCCGTCTGGACGGGATGGAAGCTCTGAGCGGGCGGGTCGGCAGCGTTGAGCGCGAAGCCCAGGCGCTGCGCAGCGAACTCGGCGCCAGTGCTGCCCGTCTCGACCAACTTCAGGCGCAGGTTGAGACGTTGGACGAAAAAATGAACGATCTCGAGCAGCGCAGCGGCGTCTTCGAGCGTTTTCTGGACGGGCTGAGGGCGCTGCTTGGAAATCTCGATGCTCAACCTACCCCCGAGGAGGTGCCGTGGTGACATATGGAACTCCTTCTTCCCCCAGGTCATTTGGGTCGGCGCTGAAAACCCTGCTGCGCCTCCTGTTTCGCCTGGTGCTGGTGCTGATCGCCGGTGGCATCCTTGGCGCTGCCATTTACTACGGGTTGCTAACGCTCTACCGGCAGACAATCAACCCCCTGCGTACGCACACCGTTCGCCTGAACGCTATCGAAACCCGCCAGGCATTCAACCAGCAGCAGATCGACGACCGCATGGCTCAATTCAACCAGCGCCTGACCGATCTAGAAAGCCGGCGGGCGCTGGATCTGGAATCGCTCTCGGCACTGGACGCCGAGCTGACCCGGTTCGAAGCCACCCTGCGGGCACAATCCACCGCCCTTATCCACCTCGATCAGATCGAGAGCGGACTGAGCGAGGTTGGCGCCACGACCGCCCTGCAGGGTACCCTGGCGGCGAACCTCCAGGCGACCCTGGAATCATCCGATTCGCCGCTGGCTCGCTTGCAGCGCGAGTTGCAGGTGTTGCGGGCGCTGGAATTGCTCAATCGCAGTCGGTTGTTTATGGCACAGGGGAATTATGGCATGGCGACCCGCGACCTAGAAATCGCCCGTGAGATCCTGCTGATGCTGGAAGCGGAGGCGCCCGCTGATCAGAAAGCCACGGTGGTGAGCTGGAGGCAACGGCTTGAACTGGCGATCGCCAACCTGCCCGCCGCCCCGGTGCTGGCAGCCGATGATCTTGAAATTGCCTGGCGCCTGTTGATGGAAGGGCTGCCGCCGCCTGCCACACCCACACCAACCCCCACCGAAACGGCTACCCTTTCCCCGTCCCCTTCGCCGACGCTCACCCCCACCCTCCCCCCGCCCGGCACCGCCACACCCAAGCCATAATCGGTTACAATCCGTTACCATCATAATTCCAGGAGACAGCATGAACGCGGCCGATACTTCTGAAAAACGCCCCTTGACTGACGAAAACAAACCACACGAGTACCCACGGAGTGGGCACGAGGAGGCTGCCGAACCCAAAACACCGCCAGGCGAAGCGCAAGTACCCACGCAGTGGGCACAAGAAAGCGGGCAGCCTGCTGAAACGGCAGCGCCGGCAGTGGAAGCCGCACCCCCTGCCGAAGCAGCGGAGCCACGCCGCCCTTCCTGGTTCAAACGGCTGGGCATATTTTTGTTCAACCCCGAAACGCGACTGGGACGCGCGGTGCGCGCCACCCTGCGCTGGACGGCGCTGGTGGTGGCGATCTTCGCCCTCGGTTTTCTGATAGCTTATGTGCTGCTCTACCAGCCGGCGCAGAAAGATCTGAACGCCACCCGTCAAAGCCTGGAAGCCGCCGAAACGCGGCTGGAGGAAAACCGCGCCGCCTTGGATGCCTCGGCGCGCCGGGTGGAGGATCTTCAAACAGAAAATGAAGCACTTCAGAACAGCCTTGAGGCGGCGCTGCGACGCGGTAACCTGCTGAAAATGCTACACCACGTCAACACCGCCCGCCTGAGCCTGATGGATGAGGACAGCAGTGCGGCTGCGGCGGCGCTGGATGAAGCCAGCCGCGAATTGGAACAATTTCTGCCCTGGCTAGAAGCGGAGGACTCCGAGTTTACCAAAACACTATCGCTGCGGCTAGAACTGGCAAGCGACGGCTTGACCCGCGACCCCGCCACTGCTCTGGCAGACCTGGAGATCTTGAGCAACACTTTGTTGCTGCTGGACAGGGTCATCCTTACCCCCTGACCGGTAAGGGAACAAGTATTCAGCCGCGGCGAACAGAAATCCCTTCTGCCGACCCCGGCTGTTTGCTCTGTAGAAATCTGTGACTTGCAGTTTACGGCTTGGGGTTCAGCCAGTAATTGGCTTCATCCACCCGCACGGTGAATTCATCGGTGACGCGGGCGCTGACGAAGATGCCAAAATGTCCGCTGCTGTAACTGGTGTCGCGAACTTCCTCTAGCTTGACGCCGTTGACGTAGAGGGTGATGCGATCGCCCACTGCCAACACCCCCAGACGGTTGGTCTGGTTGGCGCCGGTCTGGATGGCGTCGTTTTTCTTCCAGTACACCAGGGTGGCGGCTTTGCCGTCCGGCTGCTCCTTGCCATCCCACTTCCACAGGTTGTACTGCCCGTCGCACGAGACGCCGAACAGGTAACCCTGATCAGCTTGGTGGCGCACTGGGATGCGGAAGATGATGCCGTAATTGTCCCTGCCGGAACAGGTGGCGGGACGCATGGTCATCTCGATGTAGATGTTGCTGGTTGCCTCCAGCGCCGGCAGGCGCCAGCCGGCGGTGGTTGTGAGCCCGGTCAAGTTGAAGGAGCCATCCTGCAATAGGGCGGTCGTAAACTGGTCGCTGCCCGTCGACCAGTTCCAGGTTTGAGCTTTCTCCATGTTGTCGGTGGAGGTGGGTTGCCCCAGCGTCAGGCGTGGATCGCTTGCCGGAGCGGTTACGGTCGGTTGCGCCGGCTGGGTCAGCGTGGCTGGCGGGGTGGGTGAACCGTCGGCGGTTGCTACCACGGTGGGGGCAGTGGTTTCCTCCAGCAGGGTTTCGGTTGGCGTTTCGGTCTCCTTCGGTTCGGGAGTCTCGGTCGGCGGTGCCAGGGTCACTTCTACCACCGGCGGGGTGGTCTCCTGGAATAGCGGCGGTTCGGGCGCCAGCTCCTCGGGGGGTGAGATTTCGGTCAGAATCTGGGCGACCCGGGTCGCCATCTCGGCGTCGGATTCGGCGACGCCGCCGGGCACACAACCTGCCAGCAGCATGGCAATCAGCATGATGGGCAACAAGCATTTCATTTCACACTCCTTTTTCGCACCCGCAACAAAAAAACCTGCGCCGCACTCCATTAAGAGCGGTTTGCCGCGCGCGACTGACGATCAAGCGTGCAATAGGCGTGCCAGATGTCGACGGAAACCGGATTCAGAGCTTGTACCCGATTGCCCGTAACAGATTGTGGCGCCAGCGTATGTCCTCGTCGCCCTCGACTCCGCGGGGTTTTTCACCATCCACCACGCCCAGTACCGCCCGTCCGCTGCCGTGTTCGGCGACGATTACCGTGGTCGGGTTGGCACTGGCGCAGTAGATCGTGCAGACTTCGGGAACATTCTTGATGGCGTTTAAGATGTTAATCGGGTAATACCCTTCGCCAAGGAAGAGGATAAAGCTATGCCCGGCGGCGATGGCAAGGGCGTTCTGCTTCGCCAGCTCGACCATGTTTGGGTCGCTGCCGGTACAGCGCACCAGGCACTTGCCGGAAGCCTCGCAAAATGCCAACCCGAATTTGATGCCGGGCACCGCACTGACCAGCGCTTCGTGGATATCTTCCACCGTCTTGATGAAATGGGATTGCCCGAAGATAAAGTTGATGTTTTCCGGTTTCTGAATCTCGATCGCTTTCAATTCCATCGCCTGCCTCCATCCAGGAATTCCCGCCTGGCGGTCGATCAATGCCTGCCAGGCGCATTGGCTGTGCTCACTGTGTCTTTCACTCCTGGTTATTGTACATGAGCAGACAATGCCTGACAACCATACTGGCGGCAGGGCGTCGCTAAAGGCAGTTTCCAAAAGAAGTTGCCCGGCTGCGATCCAGTTCGGCGATCAAGGTATCCAGCGACAATTCCAGTTCCATCCCCCCGCTTTTGGCTTCCCGATCGATTTCGAGCAGCCGGCGATAGATCGTTGTGAGCGCCGCCCTCGAGAAGCGGCGCGCCTGGTGGGTCACCTTTTCGGCGACAAAGGCATGCACCCCCAGCGCATTTTCAACCTGGGGGACGTTTCCGCCCTCATCGAGCACCTCGCGCGCCAGCAGCACCAACCGAAACTGGCGCACCAGCATCCCAAACAAAGCGTTGGCATCCTGTTCTTCGAGCAGGCGGTGTAGGGCGCGCAGCGCGGCGACGGCGTCACCCGCCGCTGCCGCATCGACCATCTCGAAG
This sequence comes from Anaerolineaceae bacterium, assembly GCA_037445245.1. Classification (GTDB taxonomy): domain Bacteria; phylum Chloroflexota; class Anaerolineae; order Anaerolineales; family Anaerolineaceae; genus JBBIKU01. The sequence continues at coordinate 13,079 of JBBIKU010000028.1, read as the reverse complement.
ACGGTTGCCTGCCCGCCGGCGGTGCACAGCTCTTCGACGTCCTGCGCTTCCACTGGGCGCTGGTAATTGACGTAATTGAGCAGTTTGTCGATTTCGAGGTTTGCCTGGCGAGTGTCGTTGGAGACCAGGCTGGCGAGCATCTGGCTGGCGGGGACAGAAAAGCTGCCACCCAGTTCTTTGGCGCGCCCCTGTATCCAACGCGGCATTTCACCGATCTGTGGCAGACTGAAGGTTTTCAAGAGGGCGCGCCGCCCGGCTGCGGCAACCCATTGACGTAGCCAGTGTGTCTGGGGGAGGGCGCGCCACTGCCGCCGTTCGAGCGCGTCTTCGATCATCAAAACCAGGGCAGTGGTTGGAGGCAGGGTGTCTGCGAATTCAGCGAAGCGAGCTGCCGAATCGGGTGATGTGTAATACGCCAGCGCAGCGGTTAATATCACCAGGCGACGATCTAAAAGAAACGGCGGCGTCCCGGCAGCCAGGCGCAGGTCCTCCTCGCTACAGCGGCGCCCCTCCAACCGCGAGGTGTTCAGTTCTGCCGTGGCGGGATCGCCCATGCGGGCGTACAACGCATCGACAAAGCGCGCCATGGCGAAGGTATCGTCGCCGTGAAGGACGTACACCACCGGTTTTTCGCTGGCGGGGTTCGGTGCAATTTCCAAAGTCGGCTCCGCGGGAGGATCGCCAGATTGGAATTACTGGCGCGTTTCGATCCGGTGCATGGCAACGCCGTGGCGCAGGTAGCGCGTGATGGTGACCACCTTGAGATTGCCCAGATCGGGCTGGGTGGTCAGCCGCGCCTGCATCAGGGGTCCCAACGGCTGGGCGAGGATGAGGGTCAGTGTGACCAGCGCCATGAGCAAAGGCAGGCGCTCCAGCTTGCGCCGCAGACTGTCACCTGTCCCCAGCAATCCCAGCCATGCCACCAGGCTCGCCAGCACGCCCGAAACGGCAAAATTGGTGCCGCAGTTATGATGGACGGCGAGATTTCGTTCGCCGGTTTTTAAACGTGCCACAGCCTCATCCACTGCCTGTTGCAGTTCCTGGGTGTCGACACAGCCCAGCACCCAGAATCCGCGCAGATCTGAGTTTCCGATTAAATGCAGGCGAGGGTTTCTTTTGCCCAGCACGTGCAGGGTGGCGTGTTCCAGCGCATGATTTCGCCGCACCCGTACCACGGCTGCCGCCTTAAAAAGCGTGTTCAACATGTCAATCATCTCGCTCGCCTTTTGAATGGAAAACTACTGACCGCCACACAGCGGTCAACCGGTTTCATTGATTATAGCGGCTTTTTGCTCCAGGTCGAGGTGGCGGGTCTGGCGGCGGAAAAGATCGACATCGATTCTGCGCAACATAAACCAGGAAACCAGCAGCATCCCGCCCTGAATAGCGAAAACGATCACATAGCCGCCCACGCGGTCGTGCATCAGGGCGGTTGCCAGATCGCGGATCACGCCGCTCACCATCGCCCCCACCAATCGAGCGAGAGCGCTCGCCATGCCCCACGCTCCCATGAATAGCCCCACCCGGCTGGTGATCATATCCAGCATCAGCGACAGATTGGAAACGGTCGCCATACCGGTGCCCACCCCCAGTAGCAGCACCCCGGCGTAGAACACGGCGCTGTTTCGGATCATCCCGCTGCTGGCAATGCCGGCAAAACCAGCCATGGCGACCCAGGCGCTGATCTGCGCTACCGTGTGCTTGGAGATGCGCCGTTCGATGAAGCTGGCAGCCGCCAGCGAAACCATGACGCACACCCCCCAGATGGCGGTGATGCGGGTGGTGACGTACACCCGCAAGCCGAACGCCTCGCCCCCGTAGGGTTCCAGCAAAATATCCTGCCCGAGGATGGCGCCAAGCAACAGAATCATATAGACAAAGAAAAGCCGCGCCTGCGGGATCGACAGCACCGTGCGCGCCAGTGTCACCCACGAGGCGCGTTCCTCGCCTTTGACTTCTGTTGCGCCTTTTTTTTGGCGTGGTTCCAGTCCCACCATGCCGATCAAACCGATCGCCAACGCCGCCAAGCCGACAACTTCGAAGCCGCGCTGCAACGTCTGGGGTGAATATACCCTGAGCATTCGTGAAAGCCCGGTGGCGGTGAAAATGATGCCGAGGATCATCATGAACCACATTACCGCCACCGTGCGCGAGCGACCTTCTGTCCCTGAAAGCTCCGACGCCAGCGAGAGGTAAGACACGCTGGCGAGGTTATAACCCATGCCCCAGGCGCCGAAAGTCAGCGCGCTCAACGCCAGACCCAACCACCAATGGTTCGGCAGCATGAACACGACCTGTGGTGCCAGCATTACCCCCGCCACACACAAAAGCAGCCCGATCAGGATGAACGGGCTGCGTCGCCATCCCAGCCAGGGATGGCGGTCGGAGTAGGTGCCGATCATCATCTGGGCTGGCGAAAAGATATAGGGCATCGAAGCCAGCAGCGCCACCAGCGTAGCGGAGATCGCCATTTCTTTGATCATCACCCGGTTGAGGGTGCTGTTGATGGGTACCAGTGTCATGGCGACCGCCACGTGAATCAGCCCGAGTTGGATGCGTTTGCGCAGCACTTACCTATCCTTCCCAATTGGGGGCTGCTGTTCGCCCACCAGTGCCAGCGACAACGCCTGCCGTAGCGAGCGGGCTTCGAGCATTTCGATCCCAGGGGGAGGCGCCTCGGCAGGTTTGATGCGCCGCGGCACGATGGCTGCCCTGAAGCCGAGCTTTGCCGCTTCGTGCAGTCGGGCCGACATTTGCCCCACCCAGCGCAGTTCACCTGAAAGCCCTACCTCACCGATCAGCACCGCATCGGCGCGCACCGGCTGGTCGCGCAGGGAGGAGGCGATGGCGGCGGCAATCGCCAAGTCTGCGGCGGGTTCGCCTATTTGCAGCCCCCCTACCACGTTGACAAACACGTCCTGCTCCAATAATTTCAGCCCCATTCGGCGGCTTAGCACAGCGGTGATCAGCAGCAAACGGTTGATGTCAACGCCGTTGGGGGTGCGGCGCGGATTGCCGAAGTTGGTCGGGCTGGTCAAGCCCTGCACCTCCACCAGCAGCGGGCGGGTGCCCTCCATGGTTACCGCAATCGCCGATCCCGGCGCGTTTGCCAGCCGTTCTGCCAGAAAAGCCTCGGAGGGGTTGGCGACCTCCGCCAACCCACCTTCGCCCATCTCGAAGACCCCCACCTCCGAGGTGGCGCCGAAGCGATTCTTGACCGAGCGCAGCAGACGGAAGAACTGAAAGCGATCACCCTCCAGGTATAACACCGTATCGACGATGTGTTCCAGCACGCGCGGTCCAGCGATCACCCCCTCTTTGGTGACGTGCCCGATCACGAACACCGCCATCCCGCTCGATTTCGCCAGCTCGCGCAGGCGCGAGGCGCACTCGCGCACCTGGGCGAGCGACCCGGCGGCTGACTCCATCTCCGGCAGGTAGACAGTTTGGATGGAATCGATCACCAGCATCACCGGCGCAACCTGGGCGGTGTGCTCCAAAATGGTAGCCAGGTTGGTTTCGGTTACCAGGTAAAGGTTTTCGGGCAGTTGCGCCGGGCTGTCGCCGTTTGCCTGGCGCAGCAAGCGCAGGGCGCGCATCTTGATCTGACGCACCGATTCCTCGCCGGAGACGTACAACACCGTCCCGTTGGCAGACATCGCCGCCGCCATTTGCAGCATCAGCGTTGATTTGCCGATACCGGGGTCGCCGCCGACCAACACGATCGAACCCGGCACCACCCCACCGCCCAGCACGCGCGCCATCTCGGTTATCGGCAGTGGATAGCGCTCCTCGGCATCGCCGCCGATTTCGGAAAGCCGCTGCGGACGGGTGCTGCCGCCCAAGCCACGCCCTTCGCGTGCCACCTTGCCTGCCGGCGCGGTGCGCAGCTCTTCCACCATGCTGTCCCAGCTTCCGCAGCCAGGGCAACGCCCCAGCGCCCGCGGTGAGGTTCTACCACACTGTTGGCAAACGTAATGGGTTTGAGGTTTACTCATGGCAGCTTGCCCTGGTTAAAAAAGAGACCACAGACGGTTGGATTAACATTCGTCAGTGGTCGCTTGGTCTCACTTGGCTCAGGCGCCTACGCCCATTTCTTCGGGCAGGGTTGGGTTGTTTTCCTCCTGACGCAAGGTGAATTCGTTCTCTTCGGTAACATCGATCAAAATGGCGTTGCCCTCTTCGAATTCCTTGGCGAGCAGCGCATCCGAGAGACGATCCTCGATCTTCTGCTGGATGATCCGCCGCAGTGGGCGGGCACCCATATCGGGGTCGTAGCCTTCTTTCGCCAACTGGTCGAGGGCGGCATCGCTGGTGCGCAGGGTGATGTTGTATTCCGCCAAACGGGCAGAGACTTTGTCCAGTTCCAGCTTGACGATCTGGCGGATATCCCCCTGGTTGAGGGCGCGGAAGACGATCACACCGTCGAGCCGGTTGATAAATTCGGGGCGGAAGACGCGTTTGAGCGATTCGAGTAATTTCTTGCGCATCTCTTCGTAAGCCATTTGCTCTTCGATGTTCTCGTCGCGCTGGAGTTGAAAGCCGAGCGTACTCTGACGCTTGATGACATCTGCGCCGATGTTGGAGGTCATCACGATGATGGTGTTGCGGAAATCGACTTTGTGCCCGCGGGCATCGCTGAGATGCCCTTCTTCCATGATCTGTAGCAGCATGTTCTGCGCTTCGGGGTGCGCTTTTTCGACCTCGTCGAAGACCACGATCGAGTAAGGACGGCGGCGAATGGCTTCGGTAAGCTGACCGGCTTCCTCATAACCCACGTATCCGGGCGGGGCGCCGACCAAGCGGCTGACCGAGTGTCGTTCCATGAATTCGGACATGTCCAATTGAATGAGCGCATCTTCGCTGCCGAAGAGGAAACGCGCCAGCGCCTTGGTCAGTTCGGTCTTGCCCACCCCGGTAGGACCGAGGAAGACAAATGATCCGATCGGGCGGCGGGGGTCTTTCAACCCCGAACGCGCCCGACGCACTGCCTTCGAGATCGTCACCACTGCTTCATCCTGACCGATGATGTGCTGTCTGAGCTCGCTTTCCATATTCAACAGTCGCACCGATTCTTCCTGCGCCATCTGCATCACCGGGACGCCGGTCCACATTGAGACCACCTCGGCAATATCGTCCGAGGTAACCTGCGGGCTGTTGGTGCGGTCCCAATTGGTGCGCAAGCCTTCGAGTTGGCTGGTCAGGTCCTGCTCACGATCCAGAAGGGTCTGGGCGTCGTCGTATCGTCCATCTTCGACCGCCAGACTGTGATTGTGGCGCACTTGGCGCAATTCCTTGATCACTTCGCGCGTGGTGCGTGCGGCAGGGCTTTTGTACATGCGCACCCGCGAAGACGCCTCGTCGACCAGATCGATCGCCTTGTCGGGAAGAAATCGTTCGGTGACGTAGCGCGCCGAGAGCCGCGCCGCCGATTCGAGCGCTTCGTCCGAGATGTTGAGGCGGTGATGCTCTTCATACGCCGAACGGATGCCGCGCAGGATTTCGATCGTTTC
>JBBIKU010000028.1:0-7515 GCA_037445245.1 Anaerolineaceae bacterium | reverse complement strand
TGCGGTATTCGTCCATGGTGGTGGCACCGATTACCTGCAATTCGCCGCGCGAGAGGGCTGGCTTGAGAATGTTGGCGGCGTCCACCGAAGACCCGGCTGCTCCGGCACCGACCAACATGTGTACCTCATCGATGAAGAGAATGGCGCCCGAGGATTTAAGTTCGTCGATCACCCGCTTAAGGCGCTCCTCGAACTGACCGCGATACATCGTCCCGGCGACCAGCGAGCCCACATCCAGTTGCAGGACGCGTTTGCCCAGCAGCAGAGCGGGTACGTCGCCCTCGATGATGCGCTGGGCAAGCCCCTCCACAATGGCGGTTTTGCCGACGCCGGGTTCCCCGATCAGGGCAGGGTTGTTCTTGTTGCGCCGCGCCAGAATCTGAATGACGCGCTCGATCTCCATTTGTCTGCCGATCACCGGGTCGAGCTTGTTTTCTTCGGCGCGCGAAGTCAGGTCGACCGCAAGCTGGTCGACCAGCGGGGTTTTGGGGCTGTCCTTCTCTTTTTCGGGGCGCGGCTGAGCCGGTCGATCAGAGCTGCTGGCTGCAGCGCTGCTTTCCTGCAGTACCCGCCGTGTCTGGCGACGGATCTGTTCGGGGGTAACGCCCAGCTTGCGCAGTACCTCCATCGCGCTGCCGTCGGTGGAACGGATCAACCCCAGCAAGAGGTGTTCTGTTCCAATGTAATGATGCCCCATTCGACGGGCTTCTTCGATAGCCAGTTCGAGTACCTGCTGCACGCCGGAAGAGAGATCGATTTTTCCACCGCGCGATTGACCGTAACCGCCCAGGCGTTCAACCATCTCCTGCATGCGGTCCGGCTCAAGTCCTAAATCACGCAATACCCGCCCCGCCACACCACCTTCCTCCAGGATCAACCCCAGAAGCAGGTGTTCAGTGCCGATAGCATTTTGGCGCAGGCGCTCGGCTTCCTGATGTGCCAGGCTAAGCACACGCCGCGCCCGTTGGGTAAAACGTTCCATTCCAGCCAAGGTATATCTCCCGTTCTTACCGTTCCACTCTTTCCGTATCTTTCGGAAAGGTCTAACGTTAAAATGCCTGAAGGCAGGCAATCCATGACGGTAATCCTTCTAATTAGATTTTACCAGATTTGGGGATTTAACCAATCATCCATCTTGCCCTCGTACATATATTTTGCATGAGAGTTTTATTAAAAATCCCCCTCTCAGGCAACTTTCAGCCCTTTTTCGGCGAATCAATTCAGCAGATAAGCCGCAATCCATCTGGCGGTCGCCTCCAGAGCGTCCAAATGGGTGCGTTCGTAGCTGTGCGAGGCATCCACGCCGGGACCGATCAACGCCACTGCCACGTCACCCCCGGCGCGCCAGTACGCCTCACCATCTGAGGCGTAATAGGGGTACACGTCTACTTTATACGGAATGCCGTAGGTCTGCGCCAGATGCCGCAACCTCTGGGTCATGCCGTGATGGTAGGGACCGCCACTGTCTTTGACGCAAATGGAGGCGTGAAATTCGGTCGAATTCTGCCCTTCGCCCACCGCCGCCATGTCCACCGCCAGCAGTTCGGTCACCTCTGGCGGGATTCCGGCTGAGGCGCCGTGTCCTGCCTCTTCGTAGTTGCTGATCAGGATGTGGGTGGTTTGCAGCGGGATCAGCCCGCCATCGTTCAGCGATTTGAGCGCTGCCAGAATGCAGGCGACGCAGGCTTTGTCGTCCAAATGGCGCGAGCGCACGAAACCGTTCACCATCTCGACCCGCGGGTCGAAAACGACAAAATCGCCGACCTCGATGCCCAGACGGCGCGTCTCATCTGCCGAGGCGACCCTTTCATCCAGGCGGACTTCCATGTTGGCGTCTTCTCGGCGGGTTTCATTGACCTTGCGGCTGTGGACGTGTGCTGAGGCGGCTTCCAGCAGGATAGTGCCGCGCACCTGCCCGCCGTCGGCGGTGAACACCGTGCAACCCTCGCCCTCGACCGTGTTCCAGGCGAAGCCCCCGATCTGGCTCAAGCGCAGCCTGCCGTTGGGCTTGATCTCTTTAACCACCGCCCCCAGCGTATCGACGTGAGCGGTGAGGGCGCGCGGCGCATCGCTGTACCTGCCTTTCCAGGTGATCAGCAAAGCCCCCTTGCGGGTGCGGCTGGCGGTCAGATTGGGAATGGTTGAGAAAGCCTTTGCGCTATAAGCTATCCCCGGCTCGGCAAAACCGGTCGGGCTGGGCGTTTGCAACAAGCCGCGCAAGAAATCGAGAAGGTGATCGGAGTCAAGCAGTGGCAGGGTCATGCGCTTTTCGGGATGCGCTTGCGGAAGGTCCGGCGGGGATACCTTCGAATTCGGCGATCTTCTTGCGCCAGCGGGGAGGCACGGCGATGCTCTTCTGCTGGTGGTAATCGTAGCACACCATGACCGTTTCGGCGCGCGCCATGACCTTTCCGCTGTCGCAATCTTCGATTTGATACTCAAAATTCATGCTCTTGTTGCCGATGTGCGTCACCCGCTGGGCTATCTGGATGTTCTGGTTGAGGGTGATGGCGTCTAGAAAGGCGATGTGGGTATCGGCGACGATCAACCCAAAATCAAAAAAGGAAACGCCATCGAACAACCCCAACTGCTTCAGGTAGGCAACGCGGGTTTGCTCCATAAAGGTAAGGTAGCGACTGTTGTTGACATGCCACTGGGGGTCAAGATCGCCGTAACGCACTTCGATGGGGTGATGGAAACGGAAGGGGGGCATGCCACGATTATACCAGAGGCAAAAAATCGTTATTTGCTCGCCAGAAAGTAAAAGGTCATCTTCCCAAGATGACCTCTGACACTTGCCGGATTAATCGGATTGGAATACACTTATTCATAATAAAAAGAGTATTCTGACCGTTATTACCAGAAGAGGAAGATTATGCAAATAACGCGACAGGCTGATTATGCACTGCGAGCCGTGCTTTATCTTGCGGGGCTGGCGCCCAACCAACGGGCGGCAACCAGTCAAATTGCCAAAGAGCAGCGCATTCCGCCCTCATTTCTGGCAAAAATCATCTCGCAACTCTCGATTGCCGGTTTGATTCACACCTCGCGGGGGGCGCGGGGGGGTGTATCCCTGTCCCGTGCACCGCAGGAAATCTCCGTTCTGGAAGTGGTCGAAGCGATCGATGGTCCAATTGCCCTCAACGATTGCACTTCCGATCCAGCGATGTGCATTTTGGGCGAGGACTGTCTGATTCGCCCCTTGTGGTGTGACGCGCAAAACGAACTTGTCGAACGCTTGCGCACGACTTCATTCGATCAGCTACTGTCCAAGCAGACACTACCCGGGGTGGCTTAAGCCTGAGGGTCAGGCAGGTCATCCGGCAGGAGGCAACCATGCCGGAAGGAACACCGGTCGATCGCCATTGGGTGTTGGTCTTAAAAAATGGCAGGATGGTGATCGAGTGGGGAGAGGGTCACTTTCAAGACGTGCTGGAAGGGGAATTCATCCAATGCCGGGAGAGCGACATCAGTCATGCGATCACGGATAAGGAACTGACCCAGTTGGAGCGCTCGGGGAAGGTCTCGCACTATGACAGGCAACGGGTTTATTTCATCCGTTTGCCTGAGCATCCTTCGCCGCCGATGGAATAATCCGCTTCTCACTTAACCAAAAGCCCAATCAACGATACAATGGGGCGCATGAACACTGCGTCTTCATCAAAGCCTGATTTTCATAAGCCTGCCCTCTCGATGAGGTCGCAGGCAATCGTTTTTGCGCTGGTGCGCACCGTCCTCACCACCAATATTCGTATGGTGTACCCTTTCCTTTCCGTCTTTGGGCGCGGCTTGGGCGTCAGCCTGACCGAAATTTCGCTGGCGTTGACCGCTCGCTCCCTGCTGGGCACGATCACCCCGCTGCTCTCACCCGTGGCGGATCGCCACGGACGCAAAAGCGGCATCCTGGTGGGGATGGCGATGTTCGTCGGCGGTAACCTGATCATGGTCTGGCTGCATGGGTTCGTGGCGGTGGTGTTCTCCCTCAGTATCACTTTTCTGGGCATGCTGTTGGTGGTTATCTCCATGCAGTCCTATTTAAGTGACCAGGTGCCCTATGAAAGGCGGGGGGCGTTGATTGCCCTCACCGAGATGGGCTGGTCGTTGGGATTTATCGTCGGTGTGCCGCTGGTGGGAGCGTTGATTGCCCGTTATGGTTGGCGTTCCCCCTTCCCGGTGCTGGCTGGCTGTGGTGTACTTTCTTACATTGTCATCAGCCGCATTATGCCCAGCACGCCTCGCAAAAAGCATGTGCCCGGCAGTCATTGGTGCAGCCTGCAATGCGTTTTCACTTCTCGCTCGGCGTTGGCAGCGCTGGGTCTCGGTTTGGCTTTTACGATTGCCAACGAACTGGTCAACCTGATGTTCGGGGTGTGGCTCGAAGATTCGTTTAGGTTGAACATCCTGGCGTTGGGCGCCGCTTCTGCTGTGATCGGTTTTTCGGAACTGGCAGGCGAATCATTGACCGCGGGTCTGGTCGACCGGCTGGGGAAGGAACGCTCGATCCGCCTTGGCTTGATCGTCAATTCAGCCTTTGCCGTGCTGCTGCCCTGGATCGGGCAAAGCCAGGTGGGCGCGCTGGTGGGGTTGTTCCTCTTTTATCTCTCGTTCGAGTTTACCATCGTCAGCAGCCTACCGCTGATCTCTGAAGTGCTGCCTTCCCACCGCGCAACGCTGATGGGTGTCAACATTGCCGTTTTTTCTTTCGGCAGGGCTTTGGGAGCGTTGATCGCCCCCCAGCTTTACCGCATCGGCTTCAACGCCAACGCTGTCGCCGCGGTGGCATTCAACCTGATCGCCATGCTTGCATTAAGCGGGGTGAAACTGCCCGCCCCGGAGAGCGAAGTGCAGCCGGTTATTAGAGATGTTAAGTAAACCAGCTCTGCCGCAAGTATAATTATGGCATATCCTTGCCCTTTCAGAAAGCCAGCCACATTCACCCAAATCCGATGCTGATTCATTCCGCCACCCAATTGTTAACCCTCGCTGGCACGCCGCAGCGCGGCAGCCGCCTGGGCGAATTGGGCTTGATCGAAGACGGGGCGGTGCTGGTGCGCGGCGATAAGATCGAGGCGGTGGGCAGCAGCGCTGACCTGCGCCGCGCCTACCCGCATGAACCCGGACTGGACGCCGGCGGCTGCGTGGTGATGCCGGGACTGGTCGACCCGCACACCCACCTGGTGTGGTACGGTGACCGCGTCGCCGAGTTCGAACTGCGCCTGCAGGGCAAGTCGTACCTGGAGATCATGGCGGCGGGTGGCGGGATTGCCGCTACCGTACACGCCACCCGGCAGGCAAGCCGCGCCGAGCTCAAAACCCAAACCCGTGCCCGTATGGATGCTCTCTTTCGCAGCGGAACCACCACCGCCGAAGCCAAAACCGGCTACGGGCTGGAGACCGCCAGTGAACTGCGTCAGCTTGAGGTGTTGCTCGAACTCGACACCGAAGGTCCGCTCGAGTTGATCCCGACCTTCATGGGCGCACACGCCGTACCGCCCGAGCTGGACGGCGACGCCGAAGCCTACACGGACCTGCTGTGCCGTCAAATGCTGCCGGCAGTGTTAAACTGGTGGCAACAGCGTGCCCCGCACCGTCGCCTTCCCTACGTGGACGTGTTTTGCGAGAGTGGCGTTTTCGATCTCGATCAGTCGCGCCGTATTCTCCGCGCTGCCCGTCGCCTGGGTTTCCCGCTCAAGCTGCACGTCGACGAGTTCGAAAACCTGGGTGGATCGCGTCTGGCGGTTGAAGTGGGAGCTGTTTCCGCCGATCACCTGGTCAAAACCTCGGCTGAGGACATCGCTGTGCTGGGGAAAAGTGCCACGGTAGCGGTTTCGCTGCCGTGCACGCCGTTTGGCTTGGCGGATGTGCACTACACCCCAGCGCGGGAGATTCTCGCCGCCGGCGGGCTGCTTGCCATCGCCTCTGACCTCAATCCTGGCACCGCCTGGTGCGAGAGCATGCAGTTCGTAATCGCCCTTTCCTGCCGTTACCTGCGTCTCACCCCGGCGCAGGCAATTGCCGCCGCCACCATCAACGCCGCCGCGGCAATCGGCTGCGCCGATCGGCTGGGTTCGATCGAGCAGGGTAAACAAGCCGATCTACTGGTACTGACAGTGGGTGATTACCGTCATCTGGGGTACCGCTTCGGCGGCAACCTGGTGCGACAGGTTATCAAGCGCGGCAGGCTCTACAACATTGGGATGTCATGAACCTGGTGCAGGCGCGGCGCTGGTACGCCGATTCCGACGCAGTCCATCAATTCGATCACGTCGAAAGGGTTTATTGTATGGCTGAGCGGCTGGCGCAAGCCGAAGGCGCCGATCTTGAGATCGTGCGCGCCGCCGCTCTGCTGCACGACGCCCGCGGTACACAGCCCGGCAGCCTGGCGCGCACTCAACACCACCTTGCCTCTGCCGAGTTCGCCGCTGAGGTTTTGACTGCCGAAGGCTGGCAGCCGCAGCGCATCGCCGCCGTGCAACACTGCATCCTCAGCCATCGCTTTCGCGGCGAAGATGAAGCGCCTGCCACCCTCGAAGCCAAAGTCCTCTTCGACGCCGACAAGCTGGACGTGCTGGGGGCAGTGGGGGTGGCGCGGGCAATCGCTTACGCCACACTGGCAGACCAGCCAGTCTATGCCGAACCCTCGGAGCGCTTCCTGCGGGGCGGTGAAAGAGAGCCCGGCGAGGCGCACAGCGCCTATCACGAGTTTCTGTTTAAATTACGAAAGGTACAAGACCGCCTCTTCACCGCCAGCGGCAGGGCACTGGCAGCCACCCGGTATGAATACATCGCCGGCTATTTCGAACGGCTGGGGCGCGAATGGCGCGGCGAGTGTTGAAATTTTATTTATGCAGCCTCAACGAGCGGATTTAATCACCTGGGCGAGCGGGGCGGGCGCGATTGTGCGCCAGTGTTTCGGTCGTCGCCTGGATGTGCAAGCAAAGGGTTTTGCCGATCTGGTGACCGAAGCCGATTATCAGTCGGAAAGCTATCTCATTGCAGCCATTCGCCGGGCGTTTCCGACGCACACCATCGTCAGCGAGGAGAGCGGACGGCTACCGGGCGAAGGCGAACACCGTTGGTATATCGACCCCCTGGACGGCACACTCAATTTTGCCCACGGCATGCCTTTTTTTGTCATCTCGCTGGCATACGCCTGCGGTGGAGAATTGCAAGTGGGGGTGATCTATGACCCGATCCGCCAAGAATGCTTCAGCGCCGAACGCGACAAGGGCGCCTGGCTGAATGGCGAGCCGATCCGCGTTTCGCAAATCTCGGAATTAATCGACAGTCTGCTGGTGACCGGCTTCCCCGCCGATGTGCACACCTCGGACGACAATAACCTCAACCACTACGGGCGGCTGACGCGGCGCAGCCAGGGCGTGCGCCGCCTCGGTTCGGCGGCGCTGGATCTGGCGTATGTTGCCAGCGGGCGGCTAGACGGTTTCTGGGAGCTCAGAGTTGGCGCCTGGGACATCGCTGCCGGCAGCCTGATCGTCGAAGAGGCAGGTGGTATTG
>JBBIKU010000027.1:1570-19567 GCA_037445245.1 Anaerolineaceae bacterium | reverse complement strand
GGGGAACACCGCCAGCCAGAATGAAAAGCCCAAGCCGAGGAAAAGAATCGCCAGCGAGAGAAAACGGGTGTCGACCGGGTTGGCTTCGTAGACGGCAGAGGTCCAGCCTGCCAGCAATACAAATGGGAAGGCTAGACTCTGGAAAATGAGGAAACGCAATACACCCTGCCCGGCACGCTGACCCGGCGGCACCAGCATCGGGATGTTGATCAAAACGGCGGTTTCTACCAGCAGGGCGGCATAGAGGAAGGGTTCGACCGCTAGCGCCGCGATCAACAGGGCAATCATACTCAGACCAATGGGCAGGAAATAGCGGTGGGCGCCGGCGACCCTGGCGCCAAGGAACCAGCACGTCCCAAAGACGTACATCAGGATCAAGATCGGTCGATCGGCGTTGCTCAGAACGAAGCGGCGTCCCAATATCACCAGCGCTGAGCCGAGATCCACGGTGAGCGGACCCCACGTGACGGACTGCTCAATCGGCAACAGCCAGGCGAGAAGCGCCAGCGCCAGCGAAACCCCTGAGGCGACGAAAACGGCCGCCAGCCTGCGGCGACTGATGAACCAGAGCACGATGGCGATTATCAGCGGGATGCCGATCCACAGCAGCGGCGCGCTCATTGAGCCGTCTCCTCCTCGGCAGGGGTGATCAGGACGTAGGCGCCGACCAACGCTAGGCTGAGATTGATCACGCCGAGCAATCCCGCCACCAACACAGACGATTCAATGGAGGCGTAAAGCACCTCGAAGCCTGCCAGGGCGGTCAACAGCCCCAAAATCACTCGCAAGGGTTGGGTCGTCATTCCCAATTGCAAAATACCCATCCCTATCAACACCAGACTGCCCTGCAAAACGACCAGACTGGCAGGAAACCAGGTCTGCAAAACCGGGGCGATCGAGACCATCAGCAGCGCAATGATGGCGGCAGCGATGAATCGAAACAGCCTGCCGGAAAAACTGATATAGGGATCGTCGACCAGTTCTACCTCGGGTTTTGACGTTCCCAGCACCGCCCCTGCCATCCATCCGACCACCAGCTTGACTGCCGCCAGCCCGATGGGCCAGATGGTCGCCACCAACCAGAAAACCGCCAGGTATTGGGCTGCCAGGGCGATGGCACTCCAGCGCCAGTTGTTGCTGATCAAGAGGGTTATTGAACTGCCGAACAGGAGAATGACCGGGATCAATGCCAGTTGTTCAAAGATCAAGGACTGCCTCCTGCCTGGAAGAAGGTGATGAGCAACATCAGCAAAACGATTGCCCACAGCACCCCCCCATCGCCCTCGAAGATGGTGGTCAAGAACCGCACGATTTGCTGGATGATCCGGTAAACTACTGCGAAAGTTCGGTAAGCCCAATCCAGCCGAAAGATTTCACCGCTCAGGTTGAGGAGGCGCCGGGCAAGCCTTCCGCTCCACTGAATTTGCACTCCCAGAGTGGGTGGCAAACGAAAACCGCCCTGAAGCCCCAGCCAGCCCACCAGCGCTAGGAGCAGAGAAGCAAGTGCTGCCCACCACATACCGGGAGTGAACGATCCGTTCCAACCCAGCACACCGATCAATCCGAAGGCAATCAAGAGAAAGAGCAGTCCGAAGGGGTAGACAATGTGAATCCAGCGATCCATAGCATTCAGCTCATCGCCGCCCGGACGCAGGGCATGCCGTAGATAACCGAGGAGCAGCAGGGAATAGGCGATGAGGATGACCACGTCCAGGGCGTTGAACGGCAGCACCACCAAGCCTTCCCAACTGCTGGCTGCCGGGGTGTAGGGCAGCCCGCTTAGCCCGATGAAGCCGAGCAACGGGATGAAGCGAATGTGTTTGGTGCGCGCCGAATAGAGGAAGATCAACCCGCCGCAGAGGATCATCGCCGTGCCCAAGGCGAGCGCCGCCGTCGGTCTGCCGCGAATGGCGCACCCTACTGCCATGCCTGCCAGGGCGATCAACCAGTAGGGTCTGCCGTAGATTTCATCTTTACTGGTTAACCACATTGCTGAGCCGTAAAGGGCGGCAAGGGCGACGAAAAGCAAAAAATAGGGTGCCCAGACCGGCGGCACAACCGTGGGCGGGACGCGGCTGATGAGGGGAAAGGCAGAGGCGGGTGTTACCAGGCGGATGATGGCTCCCAAGCCGCGCCACATCCGTAATTCGTGCGTGTACGGAAGATGCAACGGAATGACGCCGAGGCGCAAGGCGGCTGCCATGAGGACGAACATTGCCGTTTCGGATGAAATGGTGTCCAGCGCCAACGGGACGCCGCCGGCGTGACTCACCACCATTGCCCACACCAGCATGAATGAACCTGCCAGCCGGGCGGCGAAGGCGGAAACCACCTGATTGGTTTGATCGCTGCGGCTGCTGCGGCGCAGGAAAACGCCCAACTCGATCAGATCGATGCTGGTCCAGGCGAAGATCAGGGCTAGGGGGGTATCTGCCAGTATCGCCAGCAAACCTGCGCCGGTGATCGCCAGGCTGCCTGCCCACGACCAGGGGGTGGTTTGTAACTCTATGCGCGCCGAAGCGGTGAGAATAACGGCGGTCACCAGCGTGACGAGCGCAAGCGCATATGCCCAGTTGTTGAAGTCGAGGTGAAATGCCAGCAGCCACTGCACGCCGATGGTCGGCTCCCACTGCAGCGGCGTGAACGGCTGGACGACCAGCCAGCGCAAGCCGAGCATAATTCCCCAGATGACGAGCGCCATGCCGGTGGCGCCCAGCCAAGCATAGCCAAAACTGGGGCGGGCTTTTTGCTGCACCATCAGGGCGATGGCGGTCAAAAATAGCAGAAAGACCGG
This sequence comes from Anaerolineaceae bacterium, assembly GCA_037445245.1. Taxonomy (GTDB): domain Bacteria; phylum Chloroflexota; class Anaerolineae; order Anaerolineales; family Anaerolineaceae; genus JBBIKU01. The sequence continues at coordinate 16,773 of JBBIKU010000027.1, read as the reverse complement.
CAGAAGAATCAACACAGATGGGTTGGCAGCCGTTTCACAGCACTGGGGCGAAGGGTTTACGGGGCAGGAAACTACCCATCCCCGCTCGCCCCAGCCAGCGCTCTCCGTCGACGATGAGATTTCCCCGCAGGAAGACTTTTTCAGGGAAGCCGGTCAACTCCCAGCCTTCGTACAGGTTGTAGTCGGTGCGATGCTGGGCGACCGCGACGCCGTAGGTAAGTTTACGCGCTGGGTCCCAGATGACCAGGTCGGCGTCGGAGCCAGGCACCAGGGCGCCTTTGCGCGGGTACATGCCAAAGATTTTCGCCGGGTTGGTGCTGGTAAGCGCCACGAACTGGTTGGGCGTGATCCTGCTGCTGTTGACGGCGTGTGTCCACAAGACCGGAAGGCGATCGCCCACACCCGGCAGCCCGTTGGGTATCTTGGTGAAATCGTTGGCGCCCAGCTCTTTGCCGGGGATCGCCACCGGCTTGCCCTCGTACTGGATGGGGCGGCTACCGTTGTAGAAAAATGCGCAGTGATCGGTGGCGAAGACCTGAATGATGCCTTCTTCCAAGCCCTGCCACAGGCGGGCGTTATCAGCGCGGCTACGCAAGGGTGGCGAGCAGATCCACTTGGCGCCGTCTGGTCGGCGCAAATCATCTTCAGTGAAGAACAGATATTGCGGGCAGGTCTCGCCCATCACCGGAAAACCGTGATGGCGGGCGTATTCGAGCATATCTACCTCGCCAGCCGCATTCATGTGCACGACGTAAAGCGGCGCTTCGGCGGTCGCCGCCATGGCAGCGACGCGCATCACCGCTTCCACCGCGCCCCACGCCGGGCGGGTTTTGGCGTGCCATTCAGGCGTGGTGTGCCCGGCGGCGAGCGCCTCGGCGACCAGCGTTTCGATCACGTCGCCGTTTTCGGCGTGCAGCAGGGTCAAAAAGCCGTGCTGGCGGGCAATGCGCAGCACGCGAAAGATTTCTGAATCTTGCAAGCGTAGACGGTTATTGTATGCTGTAAATACTTTCAAGGTAGTAATGCCCTCATCCAGCAAGCTCGGAATCTCAGCCTCCACTGCCGGGGTCAGACGAGTGATGTTCATATGAAAGGAAAAATCGATGGCGGCTTTGGCGTCCGCTTTGGCGCGCCAGGCGTCGACACTGGCGTGCAACGTTTCCAGGTCTTGCGGGACGAAATCGATGGCGGTGGTGGTGCCGCCAAAGGCAGCCGCTTTATGTCCGCTGTAGTGATCATCCGATGCGACGGTGGCGAACATCGGCAGGTCGAAATGTGTGTGCACGTCGATCCCGCCGGGCAGAACCAGCTTGCCGGCGGCGTCGATGACCATAGCACTTTCGGGCTTGTTCAGGTTGCGACCGATGTGGGCGATGTGTTCACCTTCGATCAGGATATCGGCTTCGAAGGTATCGGAAGCGGTGACCAACGTTCCGGATTTTATTAATAAAGGGGTCACGGGATCACTCCTTATCATGGAAGATAACTCGGGTGTGTCTGCAGGGTTAAGTGATGCTGACAGGAATGCCACAATTATACCAGTTTTGGGAGGATTAATGAAATGCTGCCGCCAAGGTGATCTTCAGCAAGGATTTGGCATCTGCTTTCTCGCGGCGCCAAAAGAATGCTCAAGCTGCCAGCAGGGCAAGCAGCAGCCACCCGAGCGCGCCGGACGCCAGGGCGTAATAGATCATGGGCAGGAGTGTCAGGTGGATGATGCGCCCTTCCTGCCCGCTAAATCCCACCACCGTGGAGGCGGCTACCACGTTTAGCACGCAGATCATGTTGCCGGCGTTGGCGCCGATACCCTGCAGCGCCACCACCACCCGCGGCAGCGCTGCGATCTGCAGCGCCACACTGAACTGGAAGAGCGAGAACATCATGTTGCTGAAGGTAGCACTGCCTGCCAGGAAAGAACCCAGCCCCCCAATGAAGGGTGCCATCAACGGGTAGGCTTGCCCGGTAATATTTGCTGCCTGGGTCGCCAGCTCGAGGGGCATACTCCCCAGACCGGCGCTGTTGACACCAGAGTTAATGAAGATGCGCACCATCGGCAGCGCCGTCCCCAGGGCAAGAGTGCTCTTGCCCAGCGTCGAGCTGGACTGACGCAAGGCGTTCAGCACCTGCTCGCGGCGCATGTGGTGAAGAAAGACGGTTGCCAACACCACTACCAGGAAGATGCTACCGGGCAGGTATAGCGGCGCCAGCGAAGCGTTGATCGCGCTACCGAGGATGTTTTGCCAGCCGATAGTGACGCTGTTGAGCCAGGATTTGAACGGCAGGAAATCAAGCCGGGTGATGACCAATAAGAACGCCACCAGCAGATACGGCAGCCAGGCGCGTCGCAGGCTCAAGCTAACTTGGATTTCGGGTGCTGCGACTTGAGCGGGAAAATCCCAGACTGCTTTGGGTTGCAAGAAGCCCCTGCGTACGGCGGGGATAACGATTGCCAAACCGATCAAACTACCTAACAGGGAAGGAAATTCGGGCCCGAATGCGGATGCCACCAGCAGAGCCGGCAGGGTGAAACTGAAGCCGGCGAACAAGGCAAATTTCCACATTTCCAACCCTTCCTTCCAGCTACGATTGGCGCCGAAGAAACGGGTCAGGATGACGACCAGGATGAGCGGGATCAGCGAGCCGACCAGTACGTCGATGGTGATCGCCTGGACGGCGACCGACTGCACGAATTGCGAGAGCGGATTTTCGCCCAGGTAGGCGGCGACGTTGATCGCCACCGCGCCGCCCTCCTGTAATCCCTGAGTGACACCGATCAGGTAGGGGGTGCCGACCGCACCGAAGGACACCGGTGTGCTGTTGGCGATGAGGGAGAGTACTACCGCTGCGAGGGGTGGAAAACCGAGCGCGACCAGCAGGGGCGCGCAGATGGCTGCCGGCGTGCCGAACCCCGCCGCGCCCTCGATGAAGGCGCCAAAAAGCCATGAAATGAGAATGACTTGCACCCGCCGGTCGGGAGTGATGTTGATGAAACCGGCTCGAATCGTGTTCATCGCACCGCTTTGACGCAGGGTGTTCAACAACAAAATGGCACCGAAGATGATCCACAAGATGGAGAACGATACGATGACACCTTCGATGGCGGCGGCGGCTGCCTGTTGTATGGGTAGCTGCCAGCCCAGCACGGAGACGATGGCGGTGATCGCCAGGCTGATCGGCATGGCTTTGACTGCCGGCATGCGCAGAATGACCAAGAACACCATAACTGTCAGAATCGGCGTCAGGGCGACCAGGGCGGTGAGCGGCGTCATGGGTTGTGTCAATCCTCCGGGTAATCGATTGTGGTTTCGGCGATCTTACCCACATCGCCCAGCATTGCCAAAAGCGCTGCGTCCAGCTCAAATTCGGGCAGTTCGTCGGGTTGATCGCCGCTCCCCTGCAGCGCTCGTTCGCGCAGCGAACGCCACAGCAAGGAGCGTTCCTCCGAACGAACGACCAGATCATTAACGGTGCGCGCCTTGTGCAGTAATTCGCCGGTGGTGTAGAGGAAGGTGATCCGCCGCCAACGACCGGCTTGAATGGGTTGCGGCAGCTTCTGCAACGCTCCGAGCTGCACTTTGTAATACTCCTCCGCCGCGCGAGGGTGATCGGGCTGGTCATGAAAAAGCTCGGCGCGGGTGGTCAACTCGTAACCGTTCATGGCGGCAAAGTGTTCGACGCGCCAACGGTGCTGCGTTCCGAACGCCGCCGTCTGATAAAAAGCGAGATAATCGACATCGATCACTTTAGGCGCACAGCGCAACGGTATGCGATACCAGCCTAACAGGCGGGCGATCTCGAGGTCACGCGGCGAAGTCATCACCGCCAGTAAAATCAGCGAAGTGGTCGGGGGATATGGGCTCATGCCGCCGCCTGATGCGATTAGGTAAAGCTTTAATTAATTATAAACCACGCCGGGTGCGGCGATGGTGCTTTGGGAAGCATCCTTGCGATGCTCGCCGCGCCTGACGTGGCTGTAATGTCATTATGGCGACAAACTGCGCTTGGGTTAGTCTCCGCAGGGCTTTATTTGAGCAACCCAACCCGGTCGTTGAATTCGTTGATGAGGGCGTCGAACTCTTCCACTTGGCTCTGGAAGCCGGTCCAGTAGTCCGGATCGTACCACTGGTCGACAATTTCTTCGTAGGTTTTGCCCTGCTGCTCGACCCAGGTGTAGTATTTGAGGTTATGCACGCGGCGTCGGTCGGCGTAAGTCAGATCGATCAGGTGGTCGATGGATTCGCCGTGAAGATCGCGGGCAAAGGTTTCGGCGGCGTCGAAATCGGTGAATTCACCAAACTGCTGCCGGTATTCGTCGATACGGGTACCGTAGAGCTCCATTGAATCGGTCAGAACCGTCAGTACCACGTCCTTCTCGCCCAGCTCGTAGTACTTGGCGAATTTGACCGCCGAGAGCATGTTGGCAATGCCGGAAAATCCGAGCAGGTCGAGCTGCTTGGTGACTGCTTCGGGGACGCCCTTGCGCGCCAGGTATTTCTTTCCAGCCGGTTCATTGAACAGGCGCATCACGTTGACGACCGAATTGTCGTCGATGGCGACCACCATGTCGGTGTTTTTGACGTTGTGAATCCAGGGGACGTGTTTGTCGCCGATGCCCTCGATGCGATGGGCGCCAAAGCCGTTTTCGAGCAGGGTGGGGCACTGCAACGCTTCGCTGGCGACAATTTTGCTGGTGGGGAAGATCTGCTTGAGGTAATCGCCGCAAGCGATCGTACCGGCTGAACCGGTGGTCAATGCCACGCCGCGGTAATTACCGTCAGAGCCCAGCACCTGCTGGAGCACCTCTTCCATGGCGTGACCGGTGACATCGTAGTGCCAGAGGTAGTTGCCGAATTCCTCAAATTGGTTGAAGATCATCAAATCTTCGCCCGAATTGCGCAGTTCCCAGCACTTGTCGAAGATTTCTTTGACGTTGGACTCGCTGCCAGGGGTGGCGATCACTTCGCCGGCAACTGTTTTCAGCCACTCGAAGCGTTCCTTGCTCATCCCTTCCGGCAGAATGGCGATGGACTGGCACGCCAGCAGTGCCGAGTCGTAAGCGCCGCCGCGGCAATAATTGCCGGTGGAGGGCCACACTGCTTTCTGGGTGGTGGGATCAAATTGACCGGTGACTAGGCGGGGCACCAGGCAGCCGAATGCTGCGCCCACCTTGTGGGCGCCGGTGGGAAACCATTTGCCGACCAGCGCAATGACACGGGCGGGAACGCCGGTGAGGCTGCTAGGCAGTTCGATATAATTCACACCGCCGTATCCGCCGCCGCTGGCGACCGCTTGGTTCTTCCAAGTGATACGGAACAGGTTGTGCGGAGCGACCTCCCACAGACCGATTTTCTTGAGTTCTTCCTTGATGTTGGCAGGAATCAACTCGGGATTCTTTTGCTGGGCAAAGGTGGGGATAATGATGTTGCGTTCTCGAGCCCGCTGTACGGCTCGTTCCAGTCGATCTTTGTGCACGGTTAAATCGATTTTTGCCATTCTTATTTGTTCTCCTCTTTGATATTGGTTTGAAAGTCTTGAGGTGATTCACTCACAATGTACAAGGGACGCCCTTTGACTTCGTCGTAGATCCTGCCGATGTATTCTCCCAGAATGCCGAGCAAGATCAATTGCACGCCGCCCAGAAATAGAACTGCAATCAGGGTGGCTGCCTGCCCGAAGAATTCTTGGAGACCGGCCCAACGCAGAATGAGGATGGCTGGGGTTGCCAGAATGCCGATGCCGACGGCGATGAAACCCAGGTAGCTCGCCAGTTGCAGTGGGAAGTAGGAAAAGCTGGTGACGGCGTTCAGCGCCAGCTTGAGCATCTTGCGGAAGGGATATTTAGTCTCGCCGGCGAAGCGCGCCGCGCGACTGTAGGGCACACCGATCTGTCGGAAACCCAGCCAGGCAGACATTCCCCGCAAGAAACGGTGACGTTCGCGCATGCGGTTCAATTCATTGACCACCTGCCGATCCAGCAGGCGAAAATCGCCGGTGTCGAGCGGGATGCGCACGTCGGTGATGCGGAAGATGATGCGATAGAAAAGGGCGGCGGTGACCTTCTTGAACCAGGTTTCGCCCTCTCGTTCGCTGCGCACGGCATACACGACTTGGTAGCCCTGGCGCCAGCGTTCGAGCATTTCGAGCATGACCTCGGGCGGGTCTTGCAGGTCAGCGTCGATGATGATGACCGCCTGGCCGCGAGCATAATCCAGCCCGGCGGTGACGGCGATCTGGTGCCCAAAATTTCGCGAAAAGATGACCGGGCGCAGGCGCGGGTCGCTTTCTGCCATCTGGCGGATGATCTCGGTTGAACCGTCCTGTGAGCCGTCATCCACCAGCACCAGTTCCCAGCTCTGGCTGGTCGTTTCCATCACCTGGCTCACCCGAAGTAACAGTTCAGGCAGGCTATCGCGCTCGTTGTATACGGGCGCGATGACGCTGATGAGTGGTGTTTCCTGGTTATGAACTGTGTTTATTGCCACTTAAAGTTCCCCGCCTTTTGTTGTAGGCTATATCCCCAGGTGCTTCTTCAGCGCCGTCATGCTGGGTTCGATGATCGGCGCTTCCTGCACTGCCTGCATGGCGGCGCGCACATCTTTCAAGCCGTTGCCGGTGTTCAGCACCAATACCGGCTCGTCAGGAGCGATCCTTCCTTCGGACTGGGCTTTGCACAGACCGGCGTAGGCGGTTGCGCCAGCCGGCTCGGCGAAAATGCCCACCTTGCCCAGCTCGGCGATGGCGCGGATAATCTCATCATCCCGGACGGTCAGGTAGGCGCCGTTGGTTTGGGTGGCTGCCCGCACGGCGCGCACGCCGTCGCGCGGCAGATTGACCGAGATACTGTCGGCAATCGTCTGCGCTGAAACCGGCTTGATTTCTTCACTGCCGGCAAAGAAGGCATTGGCAACTGCCGCCGAGCCTTCTGACTGGATGCCGAAAATACGCGGCATGCGTTCCAGCCAGCCTAGCGCCAGCAGATCTTTGAAACCTTTGTGGATGCCCGAGATGATGTTGCCATCCCCGACCGGCACAAACACCGCCAGCGGGAAATCCATGTCGGCGTTTTGGAGCAGCACGGTTTCCCAGATTTCGAAAGCAGCGGTTTTTTTGCCTTCGGCGGTGAAAGGGTTGTAGCCGGTGTTGCGGCAATACCAGCCGAATTCCTGCGCTGCCTGGGTGGTCAGGTCGAACGCTTGGTCGTAATTGCCGTCGACCAGGATTACCTGGGCGCCGTAAACCAGCAACTGGGCGACCTTGGCGGGAGGAGCGGTGCGCGGGGCGAAGATGACCGCTTTTTGCCCGATTGCGGCCGCCATGCCCGCCAGTGCTGCCCCGGCGTTGCCGGTTGAGGCGGCGACCACCACTTCGGCGGCGATCTGCCGGGCGCGCGCTACCACCACCGCGCTGGCGCGGTCTTTGAACGAGGCAGTCGGGTTACGCCCTTCGTCTTTGATCCACAACGATTTCAATCCCAGTTCGGCGGTAAGTTGAGGGGGCGAATACAGCGGCGTCCAGCCTGCCATGCACAACGGCGTTCCGTCGCCGCCGGGATCCTCGACCGGCAGCAGCGGCAGATAGCGCCAAAGGGAGAAGTCGGTGCGCGAGGTGATATCTGATATCTCGAATTTTTGACGGATGCCTTCGTAATCCAGAACCACGTCCAGATTCCCGCCATCGAGCGGACAGACGTAGGTGACCTCGTTGAGATGGTATTCCTTGTTACACAGCGAACAGCGATAACCGATTATTTTTTCCATTATAACCTCAGAGTTTTTTAACGATCTTCGCGAGAATAGATTTGCATTAGAGCAGCAGGAGTTCCGATTCTTTTTCGAAAGGCTTGGGCAGAGCTAATCATTAATACCAGTATTGTCAGAATAAATGGGAGCATATTCAATAAGTTTGGTGAAATTCCAAGGGGTTGCAGGCGGAATTGCAGAACGCGCACACCGCCGAATAGATACGCCCCTATCAAGGCGCGAGTTGGGTCCCAAGTGGAGAAAATTGTTAATGCGATTACAATCCAGCCACTACCGGCTGTCATGCCTTCGATCCATGCAGGGGAGTAAGCTACAGATAGATATGAACCTCCTATCCCCGCCATAAAACCTCCAAAGCAGACTGCCAAATACCGTACCAGGTTGACGTTTACTCCAAGCGCGTCTGCTGAAGCAGGGTTCTCGCCAACAGATCTCAATGTGAGACCCCCACGGGTATGGTATAGGATGAACCAAAGAAGAGGAACAAGAAGCAGAGCAATATAAACAAGCGGATCATATCGGAAAAGCAACCGTCCTAAGATTGGAAAATCACTCAACCCTGGGATATAGAGCGACTGGAGGCGAACAGGTAGAGGGATTCCAACATATTGCTTGCCAATCATTCCACTTAAACCTAATCCCAACATTGTAAGCGCCAAACCGGAGACCACCTGATTAACTTTAAGAGTAATACTGGCAAATGCATGGATCAGTGAGAATAAACCACCAACTGCACCAGCAGCCAAGACTCCAATAAAGATATTCCCAGTTGTTAGGGATACGGCGAAGCCAGTAACTGCACCCATGATCATCATGCCTTCAACCCCAAGGTTTAGCACACCAGAGCGTTCGGCATAAACCTCACCGAGTGTGCCGAATAGCAGAGGTGTACCTGCGGGTATGGCAGCACTAATTGCAAGCAAAATAAATTCCCACATACGGTTTATGCCTCCACACTGAGCTTGTACCGAGTCAGAACATCCCCGCCGATCACAAAAAGCAAAATGATACCGTTGAATATTTGAATAATTGCTGCAGGCAATCTTAATGCCACTTGAATTGCATCACCTCCGACTAACAATCCACCTAACAAGAACGCAGTTACAAGCGAGGCGATTGGATTCAAACGTGCCAGCCATGCAACGATAATGGCGGTAAATCCATACCCGGGTGATATGCCTCCGGGATATCTTAAGCGGTAATGGATGCCTGCAACCTCTCCAACGCCTGCCAATCCAGCCATTCCTCCACTAATGCTCATCACCAGTAGAACGATCTTGTGGTAATTCATTCCGGCGAATCTTGCTGCTTCTGGATTTTCTCCCGTAACGCGGATTTCATAGCCTATTCGGGTGCGTTCAATGATCAAATAAATTAGAACAGCCAAAAGGATAGCAATAATCACGGTTGGGTAGTGAATGCGAGTTATTCCAATTCTTGGAATTCTTCCGGCAGGTGAGAATGCCGAAGTGTACGGGAACCCCGATTCATCCGGACCTTTCCATGGTCCATATATTAAATAATTGACTGCTTCGATGGCAATATATACCATCATCAAGCTGGTTAAGACTTCGTCCACTCGCAAGCGGGTTTTTAGAATAGCCGGGACAATTCCCCACATTGCACCGCCGAGAAATCCCCCGATGAACATTGCCGGAAGAAGGATTGTGGATGGAAGATCCGGAAACCCCAATGCAATTCCGGTAGCAACAATTGCACCGATTAATAACTGCCCTTCTGCTCCGATGTTATATACTCTGGCTCGAAATGCAATGGTTAAGCCAATTCCAGCTAACATCAACGGAATCGCTTTCGAAACTGTTTCAGTTAAGCCGTAAACGCTTCCAAATCCACCTCTAAATATGCGTACAAATGCAAACAATGGATCTACGCCTAACACAAAAAACAAGATGGCGATGGTAATAAACGCAAAAACCAGCGATAAAGCCAATGCGACGACCTGGGTTGTCTTCGAGGGATTTGGCCTTCGCTGAATATGCATCTTTGGAATTCTTAAGTGTTTCATTGAACATCTCCTGAAGACCCTGGATTTCCACCAGCCATTAATAAGCCAATTTGCTCTGGCGTTGTCTCTTGTGGCTTGACAATACCCACCACTTCACCTTCGAACATAACTGCGATCCGATCAGACAATGCCATAATCTCCTCAAGGTCTTCGGATATCAATAAAATTGCGCGTCCTGCGTCTCTTTCTTTTATAAGTAAATCCCAAATATACTCAATCGCGCCTACGTCCAACCCACTGGTTGGATGTGTGGCAATCAATACAGGCGGTGAATCTGAAAGTTCGCGAGCCAAGAGGACGCGCTGGATGTTTCCGCCGGACAGAAGTTTTACTGGTGTTTCACGACTGGGGGTTAAAATCGAATACTCTTGAATAAGGCGATCAACATGTTCCCGAATGCTTCTTTGATCCATGAATAAGCTTTTATTAAATTCAGGGCGCAAATAACTCTTTAATATTAGGTTATCCGCAACCGTCATGTTTGGAACCAGTCCGATCATTCTTTCGCCAGGCACACTTCCAAGACCCAGATCAATCCTTTTGCGGGGAGATGCCCGGGTTATATCCGTTCCTTTCAGAATAATTCTTCCTTCAATGACAGGTCGAAGCCCGGTAACTGCTTCCACGAGTTCTCTTTGTCCATTTCCTGCTACGCCTGCAATACCGAGGGTTTCTCCGGCATACACACTCAAAGATACATTTTTTACTGCAGGCATCAATTTGTCACCCAATGTGCTGAGATTTTTTATCTCAAGAACCACATCCCCTCTATGCATTTCCTTCTTTTTAACCCGGAAAATAACTTCACGTCCCACCATTAATTTCGCCAACTCCCCCGGATTGCTTCGAGAGGTTTCGAGAGTTGATACAACTTTTCCTTGTCGCAGGACTGTTACACGATCGCTGAATTCAATAACCTCATCCAATTTATGGGTAATAAAAATGATTGTGTAACCCTCTTGAGTCATCTGACGGAGAGTTGCTAATAGTTCCTCTGTTTCCTGAGGAGTAAGCATGGAGGTTGGTTCATCTAAAATAAGGATACGTGCTCCACGGAATAATGCCTTGAGTATTTCAACTCTTTGTTGCTCGCCTGCTGATAATTGCCAAATATAGGCGTTGGGATCAACTTTGATGCCATAACGTGTTGAAAGATCGCGAATTCTCTTTTCGGCAGCACGGGCTGGGAACAATAAGCGGTCGCGTAAACCCAGAATCACATTCTCAGCGACGGTATGGGTGATAACTAAACGGAAGTGTTGATGGATCATGCCAATTCCCAGCTTAATTGCATCCTGGGGAGATTTAATTGCAACCGATTCTCCATTAACCCAAATCTTCCCCTCATCCTGCTGGTATATGCCATACAGAATGTTCATGAGGGTGGTCTTACCTGCGCCATTTTCCCCTAGTAAGGCATGAATTTCCCCTTTGTACACTGAAAGGTCCACTCCAGCATTTGCAATCACGCCGGGAAATTTTTTTACGATATCCCGCATTACAACTACCGTTTCTTGCTTGCCGACGGCTTTGTTCATAGGGTATCCTCGTAATTAGCCATGACCGTTCAATTTTGAGCAGGGGACAAACATTTCTGCCCCCTGCTCTTATCTCTATTGGGGTAATCCGATAATCATCCCACACTTAGCGCGGGACTTCACCCAACACACCCTCCACGAGCCAGTCGATCGAGTTAAGCTCAAAGAAGGTAAGACGCTGTCCGGGAGCCACTCTTTGGGCGCCGGTGTTGTCGTTGAGTGGGCCGGTGAAGGGGTCAAAGAGAACCGCCGGATCCTTCATTTGCTTCATTCGGGCGAAAACCAGATCATAAACGCTGATCTCACCCAACAGAGGGTCATTGACGGTAACAGCTTTCAATGCAGCTTCGTGTTTCGGGTTGATGGGCACACCAAATTCTCCACCCAATGCCACGGATGGGGGAGCACCCATCTGAGTACCACCACTCAGCAGCCCCCAGTAATCCACATCAGCCAAATTGGTTGTGGTGTAGATGCCGAGGTAGATTTTTGTGAGCACATCTTCGTAGAGGACTCCCCAGTCGACTAACTGCCCGCTGACAAGTGATTCGGGTCCGAATTGCGCCATCGGGCTGTAGTGACCGAAGGAATACACCATCTGGTTTCTCTCTGTGGTGTACTCTTCAGCAACCTGAACAACCGTGGCTGTATCCTCGGTGAAGTTTAGAACGTCAACACCATCAGCGATCAGCGCTTCAGCCGCTTCACGCGCTTTGGCTGGGTCATACCAGGCGAAAATCCATCGTATGTCGGTTGTAATGTCGGGGTTGACTTCACGGGCACCGATTGCAAATGCATTCATATGACGGACTACTTCCGGTATGGGATGTGCACCGACATAACCGATCTTGCCGCTCTCTGACAATGCTCCTGCCATCAACCCGTTGAGGTAGTAGATCTGGTAGAAATCAGCCATGATCGTGCCCATATTCGGGGCTCGTTTGTAGCCGGATACATGGAAGAAATAGTTGTCTGGATACTTCTCAGCCGCAGCGAGAGTGGCATCCATAAAGCCAAACGATGTGGTAAATACTACATCGCAGTTCTCTTCCACGACGAACCGGTCAATGAAACGTTCGGCGTCTGCTTCGGGTACGGATTCAGCATAAGCAGTTTCCAGCCATTCATATTTTTGATCTACATACAAACGGCCTACATCATGAGCATGTGTCCAACCAATGTCCCCAATCGGACCGACATATACGAAGCAAGCCTTAACTTTTTCGAGGGGAACAGGGACTTCTACCACTTTTTCAACTTCTTTGATAACCTCTTTAATTTCCGGTGTTGGGGTTGGCCCCGGCTGGCAGGCTGCCAGCAGCAACGCCGCGATCAGCAACAGTGCAAGACTTTGCCATAAAACTTTCCTGTTCATATCATCTCCTCCAATTTCTGATAGGTTTGACACGATACGAGCTTTTCGACTGTACATCGCGGGATAGCCTTTTGTTATTCTTGGCAATCACCTCCTTTCGGTCGGATCAGCCGTAAGGCAACACAGGTTTTAAGGTAGTAAGATCGCAGTCATGTTAGCCGCCGCTTTGATGTGGCGTAACCGTCAGTGGATGCGACGGTTAGATGGGGAGGTATTTTACACGCTTAATATTATTTTACCCTAAAAAATCAATCCGAAGGGAGTAATGCAGCCAGTTTTTGATGCGACCGCACTACTCCTTCCGATCTTTTGAGCTGCTCAGGGCACGATCCAGGTGCCGCTCTCGCCCTTAAGCGCCTTGCCGATGCTTTCAGGGTTGGTGATCAGCGCCTGCTTGCCGCCGGCTTCCAGGAACCAGATGATCGCCTGGATTTTTGGTGCCATCGAGCCTTTGGCAAAGTGCGTGCCTTCTGCCAGGTATTGTTTGGCTTCAGCCAGGGTCATGCGGTCGAGCCACTTCTCGTCGGGTTTGCCGAAATTGAGGGCAACCTTCTCGACTGCGGTTGAGATCAACAGCATGTCGGCGTGGATCAGGCGAGCCAGGAGGCTGCTGGCGAAATCTTTATCGATCACTGCCGCCACCCCTTCGAGGCTGCCGTCGCCCTTGTCGATGACCGGGATGCCGCCACCGCCGACGGTGACAACGACGTGACCGGCTTCGATAAGTTTTTCCACCGAGGGGAGTTCGACAACCTCAACCGGAAGGGGCGAAGCAACCACGCGCCGCCAACCGCGCCCGGAATCTTCGACCACGTTCCAGCCCTGTTCTTTAGCGCGCATTTCGCCTTCCGCCTGGTCCATGAAACCGCCGATGGGTTTGGTGGGGTTTTGGAATGCTTTGTCGCTGGCGTCAACGCGCACCTGGGTGACAACCGTTGCCACCGCTTTGTTGATCTTACGCCGGCGCAACTCGTTTTGCAGGTTTTGCTGGAGGGCGTAACCGATGGCGCCCTGGGTATCCGCCCCGCACACATCCAAAGGCACTTCATGCATGCCCTCGACTTTGTGAGCAATTTCGGAGCGCCTCAAAACGAAACCCACCTGGGGTCCGTTTCCGTGACCGATGGCGACATCCCAGCCCGCCTCGATCATGTCGGCAATATGGATACAGGTATCCTTTGCTGCCTGGTACTGGTCTTCGACCGTCTGGCGATTCTTATCTTTAATCAGAGAGTTACCGCCAATTGCTACTACTGCTACTTTTTTTGTCATTTTCCTCATCCCATGGTTAACGCCATTACGGCGGATTGTACGTGCATTCGATTTTCGGCTTCGTCATACACAACCGACTGCGGTCCGTCCATGACCGCATCGGTAACCTCGACATTGCGGTCAGCCGGAAGCGGGTGCATGTAGATGGCGTCCGGTTTGGCGAGCGCCATCTTGCGCTCGTCGGTGATCCAGTGTTCGTATTTCTTGATGATCTTGGCGCCTTCTTCGGCATCGGGGGTGTGCACCATCGCGCCCCACGATTTGGCGTAGATGATATCAGCATCTTTGAAGGCGGCTTCCATGTCATCCACCACCTCGAAAGCGGCGCCGAATTTGCGCGCCTGTTCCTGCGCCATGTCCATTACCTCGGGCATCAGTTTGAATTCCGGCGGGTGCGCCAGCACCACGTCCAAGCCGAAGCGCGGCATTTGTAGGATCAGGCTTTGCGGCACCGACATTGGCTTCTGGTAAGAGGCGGCGTATGCCCACGAGACGACCATTTTCTTGCGGCGCAGGTCGCGCCCTTTCTTTTCCACAATCGTCAGCAGATCGGCGAGACATTGAAATGGATGATAGATATCACATTGCATGTTGAGCACCGGGACGCGGGAAGCTTTTGCCACCGCATTGAGGTAACCGTTGCCGATGCCCCAGTCGACGTGCCGGATGGCAATGCCGTCGAAGTAGCGTCCGAAGATCTCACCGATCTCCTTGGGGGTGTCGCCGTGGGCGATCTGGGTGGTTTTGCTTTCGATGAAGGCGGCATGTCCGCCCAGATGCGCCATGCCAGCTTCGAACGAACCCCGGGTACGGGTGCTGCTGAAGAAGAACAGCATTGCCAGCACTTTGTCGCGCAGATAAGGGGTTGGCTCGTTGAGGGCGCGTTTGCGTTTCAGGTCCAACGCTACATCCAAAACGGTTTCGACTTCCTCTTTGCTGAAGTCCAGGTCGCCGATCAGATCACGCCCATGCAGAAATGTTTGCATTTGAATCCTCCTTTCTTGGTTTTTGTTCGGAACAGCGAGAATAGGTGCAGATCATCTTCAGGGTTTCTTGTACCTCCTAAAAATATTGAAATCAAGGCGAGCAAGCCAGTTCCGCTGTGAGAGCGTTGATGGCTGCCTGCTCGTCTGGATTTTTCGACAGGCTGCGCTCGACCTGCTGCCAGATGGCACACAACGCCGGATTCATTTCACCGCCGGCTATCTGGCGGGTCAACTCGCCGGCGTCCT
>JBBIKU010000027.1:0-1554 GCA_037445245.1 Anaerolineaceae bacterium | reverse complement strand
CATAGGCTTCGATGAAGGGGAGGTATTCGACCGCATCGGAGGGCTGCAACCCGCCCGCGAAGGCTTCGTCGCCGAGGGCTGCAGTTTGCTGCCAATCTTCGCTCTGGCGGGCGCGTTCGGCGAGGGTGTAGAAGCGGCACCACGCGTTTTGGGGTTGTGCCTTCATCATAGCGGGGGGGTGAGCAGCGGGGTCAGCCTCCAGATCGATCACCTCCGGATTGGAAAGCGGCAACGCCTGATGGATCAGTTCGGTCAAACCGGGCAGAATCCGGTCTTGCGGGCGCAGGACGCGCAGGCAGCCACGCGGCGGTTGGTAAACGATCAACACTTTCGAGGTGCTGCTCTCAAAGTTATGCCCGCGATAACTGTGACGCACGGGCAGCTCTTTTTCCACTTCGGCGATGGCGCTGCCCAATCGCCGTGCGAGCTCGAAATATTTGTAGGGCAAATCGGCGTCGTGATGTTGTGGGGCGTAGCTCCAATTCAACAGCGGAGTCAAGCCGTTGTCGCCAAAGCGAAACAATTGTACATCGTCGGAGGCGACGATCGTGCCGGCTTGCAACTGGGGTGCCCGCCAGGTAAGCTGCTGGAAATAATCCTGCAGGTTGCGCCACTCCTGACGGTAGATCAGGGCGTTCTGATAATGAAAACCAAACGAAAGACCCACCAGGGCGCCGATCACCAGCGGCTGCAAGCGCGGTTTGACGATCCCGTCCACCAACGCTGCCACCAGCACACTGGAGCCAAGCATGTAGGGCAAGGTGGATCGGTCCCATGGAAAACTGAGTTCCAGCCGCACGCCGCCAAACCACAACGGCAACCCCGCCACGAGCAGGGCGATCAGGCTGAATAGCAGCGCCGCCGGCGCCCATTCTCGCCGCCACCAGGGCTGCCCTTCTCGCGCTTCCGTTCGCTCTGCCAAACGGGATAGGAAGAACGCCGTCAGTGTCAGCCCAGTCAGCACTAGGGCGGCGTACAGCAAAATCTGCCCGCTTTGCGGCGTCGCCAGCAGTAGCCGCCAGGCGCCGTAGACCGAGGCGCGCAGGTCGAGCAAGACGCGGCGGGCGAGCTCCGTCAGGGCGGTGAGGGGATTTTCCTGCAGGGCGTTCAACAGGGTTGGTTGGTAGGTCGGGAATTGAAAGATCACCACCCGCCAGTAGATGAACGTCCCCATCACGAGCAGAAAAGGAAGCCAGATCAACAAGGTTCGCTTGAGGCGCTGGCGCAAATCGAGCTGTTGCTGTCCCAGCACCGCCCACAGCAGCAGTGGGCGCAGGAATTCAAGCCCGGCGAAATACTCCATGGTGAAAATCCCGATAGTCGCGCTCAGAATAGAGAGAGCGATCCAGGCAGCGAATCCTTTGGGGTTCCTTGCTGCCAGCAGCATCGTCGCCACAGATAAAAGAAATAAATTGAGGACACTGAAATGCAGGATGTACTGGATGGCGATCGGCTGTTGCTGAAAACCGGGGTAGACGGCAAAAAGCATGGCAGCCCAGGCTACTTGGCGAGAGTGGTCGCGCCAGATCAATCGCAATACCCACCACAGAAAAA
>JBBIKU010000026.1:0-20030 GCA_037445245.1 Anaerolineaceae bacterium | reverse complement strand
GCATTTTTGTGGCAGGATTTGCTGCAGCCTGGTCTTCGATCTTCATTGCTTCACTCTCCTGCGCTCTGCAACTGGCGCTATCGGGCACCTCGCCGGCGCACGTCGTCATCCCGGCGATGGGTGCTATTCATACCTTGATCGGTATCGGGGAAGGCTTGATCACGTTGGGGGCTCTTGTTTTTCTATTTTCTGCCCGGAAAGATCTGCTCCAACTGCAAAAATCCCGATCCGCCGGGAACAAAGGCGTCGTGATCGGCGGCAGCCTGATCACCCTGGCACTGGTGGTGCTATCGCCGCTGGCTTCCAGGCACCCCGATGGCTTGGAATGGGTTGCCGAACAGTACGGATTTATGGAAATGGCAAGGGATGCCCTTTATTGGCTCATTCCTGATTACGAAATGCCCAGCATCAATGACCCGACTCTGGCAACGATGGCTGCCGGTATCGTTGGCGCGGTGGTCGTTTTTGGTGTGGCGTACGGGGTTGGACGCGCCGATAAGCGCTCCGCGACACAGGACAGCGCGCAAGGGTAAAGGGTTGCAGCATCTGTACATCCACAATCAGAGTGTGGTTCACCAAGCCGATGCAAGGGTCAAGTTGATCTTATCCCTTGCATTCGTCTTATTTCTGAGCCTGACGCCACAACGCGCCTGGGCGGCTTACATCCTGTTTCTGACGTTGAGCCTGTCTGTGGCGTTGATTTCCCGCTTGGGCGTCGGGTTCGTGCTCAGGCGGGCTTTGGTGGCGATGCCGTTCGTTTTGGCAGCCCTACCCCTGATCTTCAGGGAATCGGTATCTTTAAGCACCTGGTCTTTAACGCCGGCGATCCGGCTGACATACAGCCCACCCGGACTGGAACGGTTTGCCAGCATTGCAATCAAAACCTGGATTTCGGCACAGGCGGCTGTTTTGCTGGCTGCAACCACTCGTTTTCCGGACTTGTTGGTCGGGTTGAGACAATTGCGCATCCCGTCGCTGTTTCTTGCGATCATTGGATTGATGTGGCGTTACCTGTTCGTGATCAGTGAGGAAGTGATGCGCATGGTGCGGGGGCGCGCCAGCCGCAGTGCTGCCGCAGGGGGTGGACGTCGCGCCGGCGGTAGTTTGGTCTGGCGCGCCGGCGTTACCGGCGGCATGGCGGGTAGTTTATTTCTGCGTTCGCTGGAACGTAGCGAACGGATCTATGCTGCCATGCTCGCCCGGGGTTATAACGGAGAGCCGGTTGCCATCGACACCGCGCCCCTTTCGAGCAGGGATCGAATCGGGATCGCCCTGGGGGTGGCGTTGCTGACATTTTTTTCGCTTTTGGGCGTGGCAAGCGGAGGGTGAGCCTTGCATCCGATCATCGAGATCAGTGACCTTTCTTTTTCATATCCGGATGGAAAACAGGCGCTGCGCGAGATTAGTTTTAAAGTCATGGCGGGTGAAAAAGTCGCCCTGGTGGGAGCGAACGGAGCCGGAAAATCCACCCTGTTGCTGCACCTGAACGGGATATTGCGTGGGAAGGGAAATATCCGCATCCAGGGATTGGAAATCAAGCGAGATAACCTGGCGAAGATCCGCGCCGCGGTGGGGATGATCTTTCAAAACCCGGATGATCAACTTTTTTCACCCACCGTATTCGAGGATGTCGCCTACGGGCCGATTTATCAGGGTCTGGACAAAGAGATCGTATTTCGAAGAGTCGTTCAGGCATTACAAGCGGTTCAAATGCAAAATCACGCCGATCGCAATCCACACCATTTGAGCCACGGCGAGAAAAAGCGCATTGCGATTGCAACGGTGCTGTCGATGCAGCCTGACATCCTGGTTTTCGATGAGCCGACTGCCGGATTGGACCCGCGCACCCGCCGCGAATTGATCGAATGGTTGAGCGGGCTGCCGCAAACCCTGCTGGTCGCCACCCACGATCTGGGGCTGGTGGCGCGCTTGACCCGACGGACGGTGATCTTGAATAACGGACAGATCGTGGCGGATGCAGCCACCGCCCAGATTTTGGGCGATGAAGACTTGCTGATGCGCAATGGCTTGCGGTGATTGTGCTGGTGGGTTGATGCGTTGATTGAAGAGGGGTGATCTTGCCTGGTGGAACGGCGCTTGGATTATAATAATAAGCAGGACTGGTTGGTTGGAAACGACTGAAAGGATTTCAATATGACAGTGACACGTCGTGACTTTATTAAGAGAGTGTGTCTTGCCAGTGGAGCTGTGCTTCTCACGGCTTGCACACAGACGAGGGAAACTCAGCTAGACGAATCATCTACTTGGCAACCAGCTTACATCAAACTGGAGGCAAGGGGAACATTGGCAGATCGGATCAGGCAGGCTTATGCGATCCTAGAAAAATGCGAACTCTGCCCGCGGCGTTGCGGAGTTAATAGGCGCAAAGGAAAGAAAGGTTTTTGTCGTGCCCCTGAAAAGGTCATGGTACACAGTTACAACCCCCATTTCGGTGAAGAATTGCCGCTGGTGGGAAAACGCGGCTCCGGAACCATCTTTTTTTCCAATTGCAATCTTCGCTGTGTTTTCTGCCAGAACTGGCCAATTGCCCATGAGGGGTGGGGAATTGAGGTCGCCAATGAAGAACTGGCGTCGATGATGCTTCATCTACAAGAGATGGGTTGCCACAACATCAACTTGGTAACGCCCACTCACGTCATGCCATACATCCTTGACGCGACGCGAATCGCTATGAAAAAGGGACTGCGGTTACCGCTGTGTTACAACACCAGTGGGTATGAGCGCCTTGAGATGATTGAGCTTCTAGATGGCATCGTTGATATTTATTTGCCCGATTTGAAATTCATGGACGGCGCTGAAGCGGAGCGCTATAACCTGGCTGCCGCATTCGATTATCCGGTAAGAGCTCAAGAGGCGATTATCGAAATGCATCGACAGGTGGGAGATCTGGTTACGGATGAAAATGGCGTTGCTCGGCGAGGGCTGATGGTGCGTCATCTGGTCATGCCCAACCGCGTGGCTGGCACGCAGGAATTTGTCCACTGGGTGGCTGAAAACCTATCGAAAGACACTTATGTCAATATCATGTCCCAGTACCGGGTTGAGTACCGGGCTTTCGAATATGAGCGCATCGCTCGCGCCATCACGTCGGAGGAATTTGTTGAAGCGATGGCGTGGGCAAACGAAGCCGGACTGACAAACTTGGACGCGCGATCCCTGGCGCAGTATGAAATTCACCGCCTGCGAACCCCCTGATTTACGCCCATCTTCCAGGGATTAGTGTTTCGCAAAATCTGCATCTGCCGTTATCTAGCTGAACTTCGTCAACAACAAAGCCGACTCGTTTGATCAGGGTCTCTCCGCACACCGGGCAGATGGTATTTTCACCATCATGACCAATCACCTTGGCGATGTAAACGTATTTGAGACCTGCCTCCATTGCAGTTGCCCGCGCCTGATCGAGGGTTGACACAGGCGTGCGAGGAAGCGAGGAGAGTTTGTATAGGGGATAAAATCGGGAGAAGTGAAGGGGCACATCATCTCCTAACTCGTTTACAATCCATTCACACATTTTGCTGATTGTTTGAATATCGTCGTTGAGGGTTGGGATAACGAGGTTGGTTATCTCGATATGCACTCCTGCCTCCCGGAGCAATTTAAGCGTCCGGAGCACTGGTTCCAACTCTCCGCCGACAACATTTTTATAGAAATTCGGGTCGAAACTCTTTAAGTCTACATTTGCCGCGTCCAGCTTTTTACAGAGCGCTCCGAGCGGTTTGGATTGAATGTAGCCCGCAGTATGGATGAGATTTAACAAACCTGCTTTTTTTGCCAAAGCAGCCACGTCCGCCATGTATTCGTAGAAAACCACCGGTTCACCAAAAGCATAGCTAATCGCACGCACGCCAGAAGCCTGAGCGTGTGCGATGACCACATCGGGAGGCATGTCATAGGCATATACTTCCTCCGGAGCTACCAGGGCGACGTCCCAAACTTCGCAAAATTTACAGGCAAGATTGCACCCGGCTGTTGAAATCGACAACACCCGGCTTGCCGGCATCACGTGGAAGAAAGGTTTGCGCTCAATGGGGTCTTCCTGTACAAGGGCAGGATTACCGTATGCCAGCGTGTACCCACTCCCGTCTCTATTTTCCCGCACTTTGCAAGGTGATCTGTCTCCCGCTGCCAGTTCACACTGTTTCGGGCACAGCGTACAACGAAGGCTTGTCTGATTAGCCCGGGTAAACCAGGGGGAAGGGACGGGGGCAACCCATCCCTTTTGAATTTCTTCTTTCGGGGTTGGCAATTGTTCTACCTCGCGCTTGGGGGTACAACCTAAGAATACGCTCAAGGACAACGAACATACACCCATTGCGGCGGCTTTCAGCAACTCCCGGCGGCTCAATCTACCGCTAAATGCCTCCTTTTCAGACATATTTATGACCTCCTTGACACCATGAGTGAAACAAATGCGGCACCATTCGCAGCACTTGCAATCCAGCAGCAGGCAGAAATACCCCATATCGGTGCGATAAGCACACTTGCTAGCGTGGCGCCAACACACGCACCAAACACTTCCAGGCTGTAAACAACGCCTGTGGATTTTTCGACGCGTCTGATCAGAATCATACTGCAGGCGACTGATAAGGGGAAATTTACGCCATTGATTACGCCGGCGATGAACGTAAGCAAGGAAAAAAGCGCAAAGATAATATCAGGTGATTGGACCCCGGCTGCACCGGGTAACGCAATTCCAATTCCACCGGCGAACAATGCAATCAAAAGTTGGATTTTTGCCAGGGTGTTTATGTTTGCTTTCTTCGCAATATACTTGCTGGCAAAAAAGGCGCCCATGGCTAACCCGAGCATGAATAGAGCCGCAATTATCCCAATAATTTCGTAAACAAAACCGTATACACTCTGAAAAGCAAAGATCAGGGCAGTTTGCAGCGTCATGGTTGAAAAGCCGGTGATAAACACACTGAACAGCACTGCAAAATGGGTGTCACCCCTTTCCTTTTGTCGCCGCGTTGCTATTCGCAACCCAGCCGTAATGAAAAGGGGCAAACAGAATATTGCAGGTAGCCACTCCGCTTGGACGGTCAACAGCCTGTTTAGCATTTCCCCATTATCGGCGCGGGTAAGGTCCTCCAGGTACATGGCTGTGTAATAGTATCCGATGGGCTTGAAATCGGAGTTGATGAAATAGCGAGGATTTACCGGCGGCAGTTCTGCGATTTCACGCCCCTGTTCAATTAAATCGGCAGAGACAAGCGGAACTGCCATTGGTCCTTCGAGGTGTGCCCTGCTGCTACGTCCGTGATAGTGGACGATCCAATTTACCCGCCGGAGCTGCGCTTCTTGCAACAATGTGTGGTAATACTGTTCCGAGAATCCTTCGCTGTGGATATTTCTGGCTTGATATCGTGCTTGAAGTGTAGGCGCGTCTAGCGAGACTTGTGTAGAAGAGTTGGTGGCAAAATAAAGCAAGAATTGTTCACCTACAACAGCCACCCGCTCAAACACACTTGCCAGGGTATGGTAAAGTGTGGTGTTTCGATTCGCGACAGCCAAACCTCGCAAATCTGGCGTGGACGTTGCGCTGATCACCAGCACCCCATCAGGATACAGCAAGGCTTCTGCCTCGCGGAAGAACTCCCTGGTGTAATAACGGTTTAAAACAGCGGTTGCCGGATCCGGGACATCCACAACAATCATGTCATATTTCATCTGTGCCGTTTTCACGAAAAGCCTTCCATCGGTGTGTATCAAGCGCACCCGTTGATCGCTAAGTGTTTGCAGGATTTTCGGCGAGATGTATGGCTTAGCTGCTTTTGTCAGCACTTCGTCAAGCTCGATATAGTCAATGTGTTCTACCGGGTGTTTGGCAATCTCATCGAGCACACCGCGCAAGCCGCCGCCGATGAGAAGGATTCGTTTGGGTGTTTCATGCTGCACCAATGAGAAATGGGCAAACAAGATGGCATCTTGATTTTCTAATTCGGGGTGTGCTGTTTTGGGACCGGCGGTGCTGAAAACCAGATGCCCACTCTGGAAGAAGCTGAATTGATTCTCGCGTTGAAGGATTGAAATTGTGCCATATTTGGATTGGTGTGTTTCGATAAGATGGTGTTGTGGAGAAAAAATCTGCCACTGCACTCTGTGTGTCCATTCATCGACATCATCCAAAAAGGGAAAAATAATAACTGCAAGCCCCAGCATTGCTAATAGAAGCCATCGAAATCGTCCGGGTGTGGAAACAGAATTTCGAGTGATGAGGAGAATGGTGACGGGCATCAATATCGCAACCGATACAGCCGATTGGATCGCATTCAGGTTGCGCACGATCAGTAAGACAAATATTAGACCGCCAAGCATATTGCCGCTTGCCTCACCGACATAAGTTTTTGCCGCGCCAGTGGTATCCTCTTTTTGATCGCTTTCACGCCAGACTCTTGAAAGCAGCACAAATTGCATTCCCAGCAACACACAGGTTGGCATCATCAGCAGAAATGAGGCGATGGTCATATCTTGCAAGGAGAGATAAGCGCCTGGGAGAACATTGAATAAAGCTCGCACTCCCCGCATGAACACTGTTGTGGCGGGGATTGTTAGGGTTATACTCGCTGCGCTCAGCGCAAGAAGGTGTACCGTATACTTCGTATACTTGCTATGTTCAACTAAAAATGCGCCGAGCCGGCTGCCTGCCCCGATCCAGACCAACCAGGTTGCCAGGATGACCCCAATCGAAAGCTCGCTACCGTGAAATACCATCAATAGCTCCCGCAAGAACAGCACTTGAGTGATCTGCGATACGCTTCCGAGGGCGAGAACGGCTGGAAGGTGAATCGGCATCTTTCGCATCATGGCTATCTGATGGCAGATTGAGAATAGGACTCAATACAAATTACGATTTTTGACATGATTTACAAAAAACCTGTCCTGACTTTACTTTAAGTTGATTTCGCCGCGTTTGCTTGCGGAAAGCAAGTGGACATGGCTGGGGACTGTATTGTGGATGCCAGGACCTATCCACCGATGATGCTTGCCCCATTAATTGGAAGTGGCATGATGCTGGTGATGAGGCTCGCGGTAGAGTGTGACCGTGATTGAAGTTCAATCGCGGTGCAATACGCTAGCAAAGCAGCCTGAACAACTTAGATTTGAAAATGTTCTGGTGGATATATTCTACCCCAAGTGTTCGGAATCGTTTGCTGCATTCAGTTGAAACAGCATGAAACTTTTAATCAATGCCTATTTGGCGCAGTGTAATCCCCACTTTCCGCAATTTCCCTGAACCATTCGTCAATGTATGGGAAGCCAAACAACACCACCCCAGCTCCGAAAAACAAACCGGCGAGCAAGCGCATCCACGAATTGAAGGAGCCCAGCGCATTTCCGACGTAAAAAGTGGCGGGGAAGGCTTGATGGGTCAGTGCCGCCAGCCAATCGTTACTATAGCGGAAGCCTTGCTGCAACCCGAATAAATCGCTGACAAAATGAGTACCGCCGTCCAGCGCCATCGGCAAAAAGAACAACGCCAGCCCCCACCAGGGTAGCTTTTTGATGTGATGGCGCACCAGCCACCACAACAAACCAAACAGCCATGTGCTGGTGTACATGAAGACCATACGGTCAGACCAGGCTACCTTCCAACCCATGTGGGGATTGCCGATGAATTGACGCAGTGTTTGTGGGTTTATGGGTGCCTGAAGGACGCCCTCAAGGTCTGGTATCGCATACATTAATCGCGGACCAAACAAGAAAAAGGAGCGATCTGCCATCTGGTGACACTGGTAGGAGTATGTGAAGTAGATCACCCGGGCAGGCATCTCCCAGCCGATCTGCATAAAGACCGGCGCCAGGAATGGCAACCCGTTGTACCAGCTCATCAGGGCGCCAAAGAGGATGATCCAGTGACGGGATATTCCAAAAAGCAGGCGACGAGATCTGACGCCGGTCATCTTACCCGCTTCGCCTCATTCGATCAGCCATAACAGCATGATGACACCCAGTACGATCATCGCCAAGCCGTACCAAAGGCGCAACCTGGCAGCATGTGAACGCTCCCAGCGTGCCCAGGCTTTGGCGGTCAACCGGTTTTCGGCAGCGAATAGAATGACCACCAGCGGCAGGACGAAGAGCACATTATAAAGACCGAGATAGGCTAAGCCCCACGCCGCGGTTGTCTTTGCGTTCAAGAGGGTGATGATGGAAACGTAGATGCCGCCCGAGCATGGGAAAGTGCACAAACCCACCAGGAAACCCGCTCCGGCGGTGGCGGGCAGCGTAGCCTGTTTGATGAGTTGGTTGGTTCGTTCTCCGGCGAATTTGGGCATGTGCAGCTTGATAGGAAAGCGCGGAAAGAAATATTCGGCGAGGTTGATCACACCCAGAACGATCAGTAACCAGGAGCCGATACGGGCGACGAAATGCGGCTCTTCGGAAAAACTCACCGCCCGCAACAAGCCCAGCCCGATGGCGAGATAGACCAGGAAGATCATCCCGATGTAGACGAACCCCAAATGTAATATTCGCCCCCGCGATTTTCTCAACGTCGATAAAAAGGCAATCAAAAGCAGGATAACGGCAAAGGCGCACGGGTTTACTGAGTCCAGCAGGGCGGTGACGATGACTGTGGGCAGCAGTTCACTCAGGTTTGCCAAACCCACCGGCAGGGCACCGCCAGCCATCAAGGTTTGTTCGAGGGCAGCGGAGAATGGGGTGGCAATGGCGAATGTCTGCACCGCGCCTGACCAAGCCCACAGGCGATATTCGCGCGGGGTACCGTGCATATCTGGCTGCCAGATGAGTAGTTTGGTGGGCAAGCTGTGCGAGGATAGGGCGGCTGTGATCAGATCTGGCGGTACGTGACCGAGCAACACCAGCGTGCCTTGGGGAGTCGGCACGAACGCGTACAGCGAATCTGCGATCGAGGTCGGAAGATCGATCTTGCCGGCGATCTCCACCAACCGTGCCCGTTCAGCCGGAATCGTAAAATCGTGGATTTCAGGCTGCATTGCTAAACCGTGCCGCTGCAATTCCGGGATCAACTCCTGCTGTACGTAAGGCCAACAGTCGGTGCATCCAGCGCTGAAAAAGATATAGGTGATTTCATCTGAGGCTACAATGTCGTTCTGAAATTCAACCTGCCTCGTCCCAAAGAATAATGCTAAGCCAATCAGCAAAGCAAACACCAGCCCAGAAAATATCCATGTTCGATTGTTCACAGAAGCTCCTTTTTGGGTATTTATGCGGCGAGTTTGTGCCGGCGTAGTAACTGGGCGTTGATTGCAACCACAATTGTGCTCAGAGACATCAATACCGCGCCCACCGCTGGGCTGAGCAGAATGCCCACCGGCGCCAGAACGCCGGCAGCCAACGGCAGGGCGAATACGTTGTACCCGGTCGCCCAGATCAAATTCTGGATCATCTTGCGGTAGCTCGCTCGGCTCAGATCGAATATCTTGACCACGTCTAGGGGATTGCTTTTGACCAAAATAATGCCTGCCGCTTCGACCGCCACGTCGGTGCCGCTGCCGATGGCAATGCCAACGTCAGCGCGGGTCAATGCTGGGGCATCATTGACACCATCGCCCACCATCGCCACTCGTTTGCCCTCACGTTGCAGCGCGCTGACCTTTTGATCTTTGTGTTCGGGCAGTACCTGCGCAAAATACTGGTCGATGCCCAATCGACTGAATGCCCAATTCAGTCGCCACGGCGCGGGCAACTGCCTCGCTGTCGCCGGTCAGCATGGCGACTTCCATGCCCATCTGGTGCAGTTTCTCCACCGCGGCGCGACTTTCGGGGCGGATCACATCTGCAAGCGCAAATCCCGCCACAACCGCGCCTTCCCGCGCCAAATTGATCAGACTTTGTCCTTTGTTACCTGCTTCTTGTTCGAAACGGGCAATGTTAGCCGGCAGCTCGATATT
Source organism: Anaerolineaceae bacterium (assembly GCA_037445245.1). Lineage (GTDB taxonomy): Bacteria > Chloroflexota > Anaerolineae > Anaerolineales > Anaerolineaceae > JBBIKU01. The sequence goes on along the minus strand of JBBIKU010000026.1, from coordinate 10,131 downwards.
CAACATCTCGAGCAAACGCGGTCCGCCCACATAGACCGTTTTCCCGTTTACATTTGCCCGCACCCCTCGCCCTTTGATCGCCTCGAAGTTGGAAACCGCCGGCAGTGAGAGCTGGCGCTCTTCAGCAGTGCGGTTGATGGCGCGGGCGATCATGTGCTCCGAATCGCCCTCAACTGCAGCCGCCAATGCCAGCGCTTCATTTTCATCGACACCGTCGCCAGTGACGATACCCACCACCCCCATTTCGCCCAAGGTCAATGTGCCGGTTTTGTCAAAGATGACCGTGTCAATCAGCCGCGCTTTTTCGAGTGCCAGGCGGTCGCGCACCAAGATGCCGTTGTTGGCGCCCATGGCGGTGGTGATGGCGACCACCAGGGGGATGGCAAGTCCCAGAGCGTGGGGGCAGGCGATCACCAACACGGTTGCCACTCGGGCGAGCGTCTCCACATTAAAACCGATAGCGATCGTCCAGACGATGGCGGTGAGCGCAGCCACGCTCAGGGCGATGTAGAACAGCCAGCCGGCAGCCTTGTCCGCCAGGATTTGTGTGCGCGATTTGCTTAACTGAGCCTGTTCTACCAGGCGCATAATCCCCGCCAGGGCAGTTTCATCGCCGGTGGCGGTGATGCGCACCCGCAGGCTGCCGCTGCCATTGATGGCGCCGGCGATCACCCGCTCTCCCGGTCGCTTTTTGACCGGCATGGATTCTCCGGTGAGCATGGCTTCGTTGACATCCGAGTCGCCGAGCGCCACTTCACCGTCTGCCGGAATGCTTGCTCCCGGTCTAACCAGCACCAGGTCGCCTGGCTGCAACTTTTCGGCGCCCACTGTTTCAATGCTCCCATCCGGCTGGAAGCGTTCGGCGGTATCGGGCATTAGTTTTGCCAGCGCTTGCAGGGCGCCGGAAGCCTGTCGGATGCTGCGCATTTCTAACCAGTGTCCCAGCAACATGATGGTGATCAGCGTAACCAGTTCCCAGAAAAAGGTCTCCCCGGCGATGATGAAAAAAGCTGCCAGGCTGTAACCGTAAGCGACCGTGATCGCCAGGGAGATGAGCATCATCATCCCTGGCTGACGGTTGCGCAACTCCGGCACAGCTATTTGCAGGAAAGGCAGTCCGCCGTAGAAGTAGACGATCGTCGAAATACCCGGCGTGACCCACTGGCTGCCCGGAAACTCGGGCATGGCAAATCCCAGCCACTGCTGAATTGCGCGGCTGTATAACAGCACCGGGATAGAAAGCGCCAGGGAGACCCAGAAGCGCTTGCGGAACATCGCCTCATGACCGCTGTGGTCGACATGTGCGGCATGTGTTTCGGTCTGGCGTGGGTGAGCAGCCTGTGGGCTACTTTGACCATGATGGTGGTGCTGATGATGGTTGTGACTATGGCTGTGGTTCATGGTTCGTTGAAGCCTTTCTTGATGATCCTTCAGATATCCCGGCTGCTCCTCCGGCGATCCCTGGTTAGGGTTGGATGACCAGCCGAAAATCTCGGGTTACTTCTTCTCCGTTTGCTCTAGCGATGACAACCCCTTTCCAGCTTCCGCTCATGCTGAAGTTGGCAACCAGGGCATACCTGCCGTTGCCCTGTTCGCTGGCGGTGCCGCTCATGGTCATGCCAGTCATATCGCTATGATCCATCATCACTTCGACCTCGGCACCTGCTAACGGCTGTCCGTCCTGGGTGAGCGTTACCAGCAGTTCCACGTCGTCCATCCGCGGCGGGTCGGGCTGGGTCGAAAGTTCAATTTCCAACGCCGGATTGCTTTGCGGAGCGGAAGCAGGCGATGTTGCGCCACAGGCTGCCAGGACAATTGACAGCAAGAAAACACTACCGATAAACATTGCTGTACGCATTTTAAACCTCCACAACGGTTTTGCTCATTCATAAACTTCGACCACCATCATCAAGCCGCCGGGATCACGATTGTCGTTGGTAGTATGATGAGGGATGTGGCAGTGCAGCATCCACATGCCCGGCTCACTGGCTACGAATTCAATGTCATAGCGTTCGCCTGGGGCGACATTGACCGTGTCCTTGGTCAGCCTGGCGGCTTGCGGGAGGGGGTGACCATCGGTCGCCACGATCTGGAAGGGCACCCCATGCAGGTGCATGGGATGAGTGAATTGCCCGATGGCAGCAATGCGTAGCCGCACCCGCTGTCCTCGCCGAACCCGGATAGTTTCGGTGGCAGGGAATGCCTTGCCGTTAATGGTGAAATAATTGGGCTCCATCCCGCTCATCGGCATGGCGGCGTAGGTCAGCCCGTCGCGCACCAACACCTCCGAGATCATCAGCATAACGTCCACATCTGGCGGATCGCTTTCCTCTTCGAGTGGGTCGATGATAAAGGGGGCGTACAATCCAGCCGGCACCTGGATATCGGCTTCGAAATGCGAGTGGTACATGAAAGTACCTGCCGGTCTGGCGATGAATTCATAGACGAAGGTGTCGCCCGGCGCAACCGGATTCTGGGTCATTTCGGGAACGCCGTCCATCTCATTTGGCACTTCGATGCCGTGCCAGTGGATGGTCGTCGGTTCGGGCAGCTCGTTCTTTAATATAATTCGCACCGCGTCACCTTCCGTAACGCGGATAAGCGGGCCCGGCAGGCTGCCATTGTAGGTCCAGGCGATGATTTCGACGTCATCCAGGATGCGCCAGCGCACCGCTTTGGCGGTGAGTTCAAAAACCTTGACACCATCCTCCAGACGATAGGGAAGTTCCTGACCGCCTTTGTCAACCGTGGCTGGTTGGACGTTCTCGCCGCTGATGGGCTGCATCATGTGTGCGGCTTCCGGGTCTTCTGCCTGCATGCGGGCGGGCGTGGGTGTGCTCTGCAGTGATCCTTCTTCAAGGGCTGAATCCACGCTCGATCCCGTTTGCGGTTGGCAGGCTACCAGCGTCAAAGCAACCGCCAGCAGGGCGGTGCCGAGCAACCATTTCATTCTTCCACCTCGAGCTCCTGGATAAATTCATCGTGCCAGGTGTGCACCCAAACCGACCCGTCGAAGCCGTTGACGCTCAACATTCCGGCAACCTTGCCTGCCACTTCATAATCAAAGGTGTAGTAACCGTAGAAATCGAAGCCGTGGTCACTCACCGTTGCTGATGGCTGCCATTGGTCGAGGTAATCTTGCGCGATCCGTTGCGCCTCATCCATGAGAATGGGATTGTCGCGGCGCGCCTCACCTGGCAGTGCCATGTGACCATATTTAAGGTTCCACATCATATTAGGACCCGGTTCGGGTGTGATCCTGCCGCGGTAGGGATCGATGAGAATCTCAAAGGCTGCCTTGCCGTTTTCCTCGGTGATCACGGCGTAGAAATGGGCGTTGAATTCCATCACCTCGGCAACGGCTAGATCATCGCCATAATTGGCGGCGAAGCTTTGTGCTAGTTCCAATGCTTCTTGGATTGAAATGCGTTCGCCTGTGAACCGGTCGGGGGAAAGCCCGGGTGTCCGGCGCGTCGAATATCGACCCATCATTCCCATCCCTGGCATCCATGAAAACCTTTGTGGCTGATTGCGCCAATCGGGCTGGTAGCGCCCCAAGCAACCACTGCCCCACATTGGCATTCCCCAACCCCATTGCGTTGCGCCGCGCAGGCGGCTGCCGCCAACCACGAATGCTGCCCCAAACAGCAGTACGATCACGGCTGCAACACCGACAAGTAAACCGATCCAAAATTTATTCATCCTATTCTCCAAAAGCAGTCAATGGTCTGCTTTATCACTGTGATCCTACTCTGTCTTGTGGCTGTGGTCAGCCGCTCATTGGCGGGTGAGCTAATAGGCAAAATGGCTCATATCGGAAGCAGCCACTAAGCCCATTCCCGGGGGGGACTGGGCGGCTAGAATAAAAGATAGAGTCAAAATAACAGTTTTGCGGAGGAAGATCATGAGATCCAGCCACAGCAGTAAGATGAACCGGTCATCGGGCAGAACAGGATTGTGGATAGGCGTTGCTGCATTGCTGCTGGTGGGTATCGCAGCCCTGTTTGCCGTTCAGCTTGCCCGGCAATCTGCAGCGGCTACCAGCCCGCGTCTGGTCGTCGACCAGGAGGAAATTGATTTGGGAGAGCGCCGCTATGGAGAACGGGTGGTGGCGCGCTTTGAACTGAGCAATGCCGGCGAGCAAGCCCTGCGCATTCGCGAAGCGCCTTCCATCACAGTGCAGGAGGGTTGTTGACCGCCCATCCCAGCCATCGGTTCGATGGTATTAAAAGCCGGCGAGCGCACTTTCTTGCAATTAGAGTTCACCATGCCCGAAGGAATGGGCGGTTTTCATGATTTTCGGGTTCACCTGAAGACAAACGATCCCGATAATCCCGAATTGGAATTGAAGGTCTTATCCGATTGGGTACCGTGATGCCGGCACTTCAAACTGCCACCTGACGGCAACTTTTTGTATAATCAAAGCATGGAAGCGGACAAATCGGTCATCCGGGTGTTGCTAGCGGATGATCACGCTGTGGTGCGCGCTGGCATCCGACAAATCCTGGAGAGCGTCGATGATATCCGGGTGATTGCTGAAGCCAGCGATGGCTTTGAAGCTTCTCGCCTGGTCGCGCAGCATGAACCGGCAGTAGCGCTGTTGGATATTCAAATGCCCGGCATGACCGGGATCGAAACCGCGCACAATTTACATCAAAGTTACCCTGCTCTGAAGATCGTGATCTTGACGGCCTACGATGACGAGCCCTATCTGCGGGCGTCACTGCGGGCGGGCGCCAACGGCTTCATCCTGAAGACAGCTGAACCGGCAGAGATCGTCAGAGCGGTGCGCCAGGTGCATCAGGGCGGCGCCTACCTTGACCCCACCATCACCCAGACCATTGTTGAGCGGCTCGGCGGGCGGCAGGATTCTGATCTGATCGAAGCCTTGACTGAGCGTGAGCTTAAGATCCTGCAATTAGCGGGGCGTGGCTTGACCAACAAAGCCATCGCCGCCCGCTTGAAGATCAGCCCGCGAACCGTGCAGAACCACCTGGCGAACATTTTTCGAAAGCTGCAGGCATCCAGCCGCACTGAAGCCGTGATGCGGGCGGTCACCGCCGGTTGGCTACCGCCCACGCTGGGGGCGATCGACGATGAGAAAGCGTAAAGTGCCTGCCGTGGGCACAGCCGGCGGTCGATTGCATTTTGGCTGGCGCGGCTTGGCAGTGCAGATGATCCTCACAACCATCCTGCCGCTTGCGACGCTTTTGTTACTGGTGGCTTTTGGCAGCGTCAGCCTGCATCACCGCGCCATGCGCACGCTGGTGGGCGAGCGCGATGCCCAGGCGGCTCGCGCCGCTGCCGGAAACGTGGACGGACAACTGCAAAAGCGGGCAGATCTCATCCAGGTGCTGGCTTGGCAGGATTTTGGGGATTATGCGCAGCCATTTTCGACACAGATGCTCAATATGACGCGGCAGGATTTTGAAGGCGGTGTTGCCTTGCTGGATGCGGCAGGCACCGTTCTGTGGAGCGACCCGGACGGACACTTTTGGCAGCAGTATCGACGGGAAGGCATTCGGAGAATTGCCGCTCTATCGCCTTCGCAGATTGGAGTGGATTTCTCTGAAGTTTTCAAGCCAGCCGCCAGCAAAGAAGCGTGGGCGCTCATGGTCAGCCCCACGCCGCAGGGATACCGGCTGGCTGGCGCGTTCTTGCCTGAAGAACTGGTCAGCGCAGCGCTGCGAGGGGTGATCGACGAACAACGCAGCGGGGTAGTGGTGGTGGATGGCAGCCTGCAGGTGCTTTATGCCAGCTCGAATCACTTTCCGGCTGCAGAGCGCTCCGATCACGCCGTGGTTCGAAACGTGCTTGCCGGGCTGAGCGGGGTGGAAATTGTGACCGAAGAAGCGGGAGAGTGGGTGACGGCTTATGCCCCGGTCAAATTGGCTGGCTGGGGTTTGATCCTGCAAGAATCCTGGGAGGAAATTGCCAGCCCCTTGCTGCTGGGCACTCAGATCGCGCCGCTGGTGCTTGTTCCGCTGCTGATTCTGGCGTTGATGGCGATCTGGTTCGGGATTAACCGAATCGTCAAGCCGCTTCAGACGCTCGAAATGCAGGCGCGCCGTCTGGGCGAAGGCGATTTTTCTGCTGTAAATGAGGTGGTCGGTGGCATCGGCGAGGTGCGCAGCCTGCAGGCATGCCTGGCTGAGATGGCGCAGCGTCTCGAACAAGCCCAGTCCAGTCTGCGTGGTTACATCGGCGCCATTTCAGCGGGGGCGGAACACGAGCGGCTCAAGCTGGGGCGCGAATTGCATGATGATACCTTGCAGGGTTTGATCGCTTTGCAGCAACGCATCCGGATGGCGCAGAGCAAGGCGCAAGGCAGCCAGCTTGAAGCGCCGCTCGCTGAGTTGGAAAACCTGATCGGCACAACGATCGATGATTTGAGGCGCACGTTGCGGGGGTTGCGCCCGCTCTATCTGGAAGACCTGGGGCTGGCAGCGGCGCTGGAAAACCTGACGCAGGAAATGGGGGAGATGCACAACACCACCGTTCGATTCAAGAAATGCGGTAATGAGCGCCGCCTGGATCAGACGGTTGAACTGGGGCTTTATCGCATGGCGCAGGAAGCTCTTACCAATGCCGTGCGGCATGCAGAAGCCGATCTGGTGCGGCTGACTCTGGAATACCGGGCTGAGGGCATCCGCCTGGAGGTTGCCGACGATGGAAAAGGTTTTAGTGAACCGCGGGCGGCGGCATTTGCCCGCCAAGGGCACTATGGCTTGCTGGGATTGAAAGAACGCGCTGAAGAGCTCGGTGCACAGTTGCAGATTGTCACCTCGCCCGGCAGAGGTACCCGGGTTACGGTCAAAATTCTAAAAAATGGAAAACAATGACGTTTGAGCCGCTGGGCTGCTCGGGTGAGAGTCTGGGTTAGAAATCGGTTGGCTGTATTTCTTAAGGTGCCTGGTTAGGCAGCAGGAAGCCGTATTTTGTCAGCACGGCTTGCCCGGCAGGAGAAAGAACCAGCTCTGCAAACGCATTTGCCAATTCCGCCCTTGGGTTGTCTTTGAGGGGCGCAATGGTGTAGGAAACCCGACTATTTAATTCTGCAGGGATGGTCAAAACACCCAATTCCTGCGCCGCAAACCCACTGGCATCGCTCTGGTATGCAATGCCGACATCCGCTTCACCCAGCCGCACCTTTGTGACCACCCCCCTGGCTGAGTTTTCATACGAAACCACGTTTTGATATACCCGATCTTTAAACCAGGGATCGAAACCCTCTGATTTCGAAGCTTTGGTCAGCATGCTCTCGATATAGAATCCTTGTGGACCATCTTTTGCTCCAATGACCAGTTTTAGCCCCGGCTTGGCAAGATCATGCAGGGCATGGATATTTGCCGGATTGTTTATTGGAAAAATGACAGTCAGATGATTGTAGGCAAATGTTTGCACGCCAGCCTCATCGATACGCCCCCTTTCCACCGCCAAAGCCATGAAATGATCGGCAGCGCTTGCAAATACATCCGCCGGTGCACCTTGCAGGATCTGCTGCGAAAGGATATTGGAATTGGCAAAGCTAAAATTGATTTTGATAGGGGGATATTGCGTTTCGAAAATATACCCGAGTTCATTGAAGGGTTCGGTCAATGAAGCGGCGGCAAAGATCGTCAGGGTTTTTGCTGCAACGGGTTCCTGCTTGCTCGAAGGGGCAGTACGATTTTTTGCCGCCGGGGTTTCTTTCGGGTGGCTACTGCTCGTGGCGACTAGCAGCAGGACGATCAAGAGAATGAGGGGATAGAGGCGAATTTTCATGTCGACTTTCGCAATGCAAATTTAATTGAAACCAGGACAAGGAAAGATATCAGGATCAAAATGGCGGAAAGGGTTAAGGCAACCTTCATATCTACTTCGAACCCAATATAGATTGCAAGCGGCATGGTCTGCGTGCGCCCGGGCAAGTTGCCGGCAAATATAATCGTTGCCCCGAACTCGCCCAATGCCCTTGCCCAGGTCATGATGCTGCCGCTCAAGATGGCGGTCCACGAAATGGGCAGAATCAAATATCGGAACATCTGCCAGGAGTCTGCGCCATCCAGGGCGGCGGATTTTAGCAGCTCGCCTTCAATGTTAGAAAAACCAATGGCGGCAGCTTTGATATAGAGGGGAGCAGCGATGAAGGTCTGCGCCATGACAACTGCCGCGCTCGTAAATGGAATGCTGATGCCGAAAACGTTGAAGATCTGCCCGGCCAATCCCTGCCTGCCGAACACGATCAACAGCGCAATACCTGCCACGGCAGGCGGCAGAATGGTGGGAAGGTCAATCAAGGTGTCCAGGACGTGGCTGAACCTGCTTTTCTGGAAAATGAGCAAGTAGGCAACCGGCGTCCCAAAGATGAGCGTGATCGCTACGGTGGTTAATGATGTAACCATGCTCAAGCGGATAGCCTCGAGTGCCTGCCTTTGTTGCAGGCTGGCAAAAAAATCAAACGAGGATAACTCGAAGAAAATGGCAAGGATTGGCAAGAGGATGAATAAAATCAACGGCAATGCCAGGATTTGCCATCCTCCCGCCTTCGGATGCAGAAAACCGGATTTTGGCATCATACTCCGCCCAAAGCATGGCGAGGTTTGGTCATGGATATACTCACTCAGTGAGTATAATCCACAATGCAAATTTTTGAAAGTGTGCTCTTGTGATCAGGTGTGCTCACTTTGATCGATGATCCAGCATCCTAAAATTGGGTTGCTTGGGCGGAGCTTTGCTAGGGGGGACAATTTCATTGCCCCGCAAACTACTTTGCGATTATATATGATATAATAGACTATAATAGTATAAATAGTTTAGATGGAACATTGCCCGTACAACAATTTGCAGGAGCGCTGATTGTTGTCAGGGTGTTGATGGTAGCTTTGGAGTGGATTCTGGGTGTAGCAGGGTGCTGGTCGAGCGCTTGCTCCAAGTTTACGCCATGGCGCTACCTGGCGGGATGGCGAACAAGGCAGCGCCCTGAAGGCATTACCCGCCCTGAAATGGGTGTTGTTGATGAAAGCGCGAGCCTTCGTTCTGAAAATATGTGGAGGTATAAACCATGAAAGAATTTACGGGTAAAGTCGCTCTGGTCACCGGTGCAGCTTCTGGCATTGGGAGAGCGAGTGCGCAATTCTACGCCAGAGAAGGTGCCCGGGTTGCTGTTGAGGAGAACGGTACAAAATTTCCTTGAAAACTTCGTGTAGATAGAAAAAAGGATCATGATTTATGACGGGGGAGAAAGGACGACACATCTTTGAAAAATATGCTAAACTTGCCTGTGCTTGCTCAAAAGAGCACGCAGCCGTTGTAAGTTGGGATTTGCACCTTTATTAATCAGGTGGAGCTTTTTATGAAGGAAGAATGAAGTGTCGCATCGAATTTTTCGGATGAAATTTGCGGATGTCTATCCCCTTTATGTGAAAAAGGCTGAGCGGAAGAATCGCACCTGGGAAGAGGTTGATCAAATCATCACCTGGTTGACCGGTTATGATCAGGCGGGAGTGCAGCAACAAATTGAACAGGGCAGCGATTTGGAGACCTTTTTTGATCACGCTCCGGCTCTCAACCCGAACATCTCCCTGATCAAGGGTGTGGTGTGCGGTTATGAGGCTATCAAGAAGGTTATTACCGGCGTTGAGATTGAATTACTCGGTCTGGGCATTGCGGTTATGGCTGTATCAGCACTAGTCAATCTTTTCGTTTCGAGACACCTGCACAGAGTGGCCAAACGAACTGATTCCGTAGCGCTCGAGGCTGATGCCTGGCACCTCACCACCGATGTCTATACCTCCGCCGGTGTTATGGTTGGTCTGACAGCGGTCTGGCTCACCGGCTGGCACATCCTTGACCCGTTCATCGCTATCGGTGTGGCTTTCCTCATCGTTAAGGCCGCCTGGGGAATCACGCGCAAGTCGTTCCGGCCTCTGCTTGATGTCCGCCTGCCCAAGCACGAGCTTAAAGCCATCAATACCATTATCTCCTCTCACACCGGTGAGACTGTCAGCTTCCACGCCCTCAGGACACGCAAGGCAGGCTACCAGCGCTTCATTGACCTCCATCTCGTTTTTCCCAAATCAGTTACTATAGAGGAAGCACACGAAATCTGTGATATCATCGAGCAAGATATCGAAAAGCGCCTGCCCAACA
>JBBIKU010000025.1:12597-20058 GCA_037445245.1 Anaerolineaceae bacterium | reverse complement strand
TGTCCAGCAACCGATTGGAGCCAGGATTGGATCAAAAAACACTGGTACACGCTGACCACCGTCTACGCCCGCGCCCCCTTTTTCGCTGAACTTGCCCCACGTTTGCAGCCGTTCTATCAAACCAAACCGAAATTGCTGGCGGATTTCACGATCGAGCTGACAATTTTCCTTGCCGATTGCCTGGGCAACCGCCACACCCGCTTTGTGCGTTCATCGGAACTCAACATCCCCGCCGGGCACAAAACAGAGCGTCTGATCAATATCCTCACCCATCTGGGCGCCAGCGAGTATCTCTCGGGACCTGCCGCCCGCGCTTACCTCGAACCCGATCGTTTCGAGCAAGCCGGCATTCGCCTCGAATATATGAAATACGATTACCCCGAATATCCCCAGCTTTACCCACCCTACGACCCGCAGGTATCGATCATCGACCTGATGTTCATGACCGGAGGCGATGCCCTTAACTATATCCTCCAACCCCCCACCACCGCCTCAGAGAGGTAAACATGCAGCCTGAGCAGCACCATCAAAAAATACGCTCCTATTTCGAAAACACCCTCAAAACATACGGCGCCAGCGCCAAGGGCGTGGATTGGAATTCCGAGGAAGCGCGCGCCCTGCGGTTTGACCAGCTCGCCAAAATTCTCCCCACCAAAAAAACTTTCACCTTGCTGGACTACGGCAGCGGTTACGGCGCCTTTGCCGACTATTTGCTGGCAAGAGGTTTCGGGTTAACACACTACATCGGTTACGATATCGCGGCTGGCATGGTTGAGGAAGGCAAACAGCAGCACCCCAACGATGATCGAATAGTATTCACAAACCATTATAACGAGGTGCCGCTGGTCGAATACAGCGTCTCTTGCGGTGTGTTCAACATGAAGCAAGAAACGCCCCACGACCAATGGACCGAATTTGTGATCAGTTGCTTGCACCAGATCGACCAGAAAACTACCTTGGGGTTTTCGGTCAACTTTCTGACCAAATACTCCGACCCCGATCGTATGCGCCCCGACCTGTATTACGCCGACCCGTGCCTGTTTTTCGATTACTGCAAAACACGTTTCGCAAAAAACGTGGCGCTGCTGCACGATTACGATTTATATGACTTCACACTGCTGGTTCGCAAAAATGGATGAGCCACCGACGCACACGAGGCGCACATGGAAAAGCACATGATCGATTTCAACATCCCGACCCTCGCCGGCAAGGAAATGGAATACATCCGCAAAGCTTTCGAGAACGCTCACATTTCCGGTGACGGACCGTTCTCGAAAGCCTGTCAGCAACTGCTTGAGAAAACGCTCGGCGTTCCGAAAGCGCTGCTGACCACTTCGGGCACTCACGCTTTGGAAATGGCGGCGCTATTGCTCGATATCAAACCCGGGGACGAGGTCATTATTCCCGCCTTCACCTTTGTTTCTACCGTCAACGCCTTTGTGTTACGCGGGGCGCGTCCGGTCTTCATTGACATCCGCCCCGACACCCTAAACCTGGATGAAAAGCTACTCGAACCGTTCATTACCAGCCGTACCCGCGCAATCGTGCCGGTGCATTACGCCGGCGTTGCCTGCGAAATGGACGCCATCGGCAAGGTCGCCTACAAGAATGGACTGGCGGTCGTCGAGGACAACGCTCACGGCTTATTCGGAAAATACAAAGGCAAACCATTGGGAACATTTGGCTGCCTGGCTGTGCAATCTTTCCATGAGACCAAGAACATCACCTGCGGTGAGGGCGGGGCGCTGCTGATCAACGACCCCGGCTTGATTGATCGGGCAGAGATCATACGCGAAAAAGGCACCAATCGCAGCCGCTTCTTCCGCGGCATGGTAGACAAATACACCTGGGTTGATGTCGGTTCAAGCTACTTGCCCTCGGATATCCTAGCGGCAATTCTGCTGGCACAGTTGGAAGTCTGGCAGCAGATTCAAACCAAACGCCAGCAACTTTGGCAGGTTTATTATCACAATCTGCAAGCATGGGCGAAAACCAATCAGGTCAGTCTTCCCCACATTCCACAACATTGCCAGCAGTCTTACCACATGTTTTATTTGCTGCTGCCCGACCTGGACACGCGCCAGGCGCTGATCGACCATCTAAAACAGCATGGAATCCTCAGTGTATTCCACTACCAACCCTTGCACCTTTCAGATATGGGACGATCTTTGGGCGGTAAAACCGGCGATTGTCCGGTGACCGAGTCTGTTAGCGAGCGCTTGCTGCGCTTGCCCTTTCATAACAGCCTGACCCCCGCCCAACAGCACCGCGCCATCGAGGTGCTGATCGGCTACAGCCCGTGAGCCATTACAATCCAAGCTTAAATAATGTAACCGGGATCGGCGATCCCGGTTACCAGTGATTCATGGTGCTGTTGGCAGCGATCCACTAGGGTTGTGTCGTTGCCCAGTTCGGGCAGTCGCTGGGAGCGCCAAACGCCTGGTTGCGACGCAATCCGCCCATGCGCTGCGACAGCCACTCTGCTTGCTCGCCCGTAATCAAGCCATCCGCCAGCGCCCTCTCAATCGCTTTGGCGCGGGCATCTGTCATCAGTTCTCGAAATTCATCGAAACTCAAACCGGCTTCAGACAGGATGCTGGATAGCCGCTCACCGGATTCCACCCGCATCCGAATCTGCTCGACCGGGAGATCCAGCACCTCGGCGATGGCTTCCAGCATAGCTTCCCGCAGGATGCCACCCTCAGCCCTCATGTTGCCCCGCTGACCGGCTTCGAAACCGCGGCGAAAACCACCGCCAAAGCGCGGCGTGTTTTGCTGCTCCTGCGTTTGATCCAGTTCGGGCGTCTGGGCATAGGCTGAGCTGCTGCCAAAAGCAGCAAGACCCAGCGCCATGATTAACGACACGATCAATAAGGTTCTTTTCATGGGTTCAACTCCTTTCCAATTTTCGCTTGCAGCATCTACCTGCAAATCAAACTGCATCCATCATAGTTCGTATCTGTGAAGAAGTTATGAAGGGCACATGAACAAACGATGCAGAAATTTGCCTCACTTTTTAGGGCTGGGTAAAATACCATATATGATCTTCTTTATTGAAATAGAAGGAACAACGTCATGAAAATCGATTTTCATGCTCCGGAATTCATCGGAAATCCTTACCCGCTATACGATCAGCTTCGAGAAAACGAACCGATCCACTATGAGAAAGATCTCAAACTGTGGTTTTTCACCACCTATGAGGCATTAATAATCTGCTGCGCGATAAACGCCTGGGGAGGTCGATTGATCACGTCGTAAGCCGCCAATAACTGGGACTACCGCCGCTGGAAGACACCCCCTTCAACCGTCTGCACGCCAACATGCTGATGGAAAAAGAGCCGCCCGACCACACCCGCCTAAAATCGCTGGTTGCCAAAGTCTTCACTCCGCGCACGGTTGAAAACCTGCGCGGCAATATCCAGCAGATCAGCGAGCGGCTGCTGGAGGCGCTGCCATCCGACGCACAGTTCGATTTGCTGGAAGATTTTGCCACCCCGCTCCCGGTGATCGTCATTGCTGAACTGCTGGGCGCTCCAGAATCCGACCGCCATCTGCTGCGCCCCTGGTCGCACGACATCGTCGCCATGTATGAACTGAATTACACCCCCCAGCAGGCACAGCGTGCCAATCAGGCAGTCACAGAATTCACCAAATATTTACAATCGCTGGTCGAAGCGCGCCGTCGTCATCCGCGAGCTGACCTGATCAGCGAACTGGCGGCAGTCGAAGAAAGCGGCGACCGCCTCAGCTCCGATGAACTGATCGCCACCTGTATTTTGCTGTTCAACGCCGGTCACGAAGCCACCGTTAACGCTATCGGCAACGGCATGTGGGCGCTGATGAACCATCCCCAACAAATGCAAAAACTTAAGGACGATTTGGGATTGATCAAGACCGCCGTGGATGAAATGCTGCGCTACGACAGCCCCTTGCAACTTTTCAAACGCTGGGTCCTGGTGGATATGGAGTACAAAGGGAGCCACTTCAAGCCAGGCGAGCAGCTAGCTTTTCTTTACGGCGCAGCCAACCGCGATCCAAACCGTTTCGCCAACCCCAACCAGTTGGATATCACCCGCAAAGACAACCCCCACCTGTCTTTTGGTTCCGGCATACATTACTGTCTGGGCGCGCCACTTGCCCGCCTGGAGATTCAGATCGCCGTCTCTGCTCTGTTGCGCCGGATGCCCCATCTGCAGCCGGTGCAAGCCAGACCTGAGCGACGTCCGTCTTACGTCATCCGTGGCTACAAAACATTGCCTGTCCGCAATGCATAACCATTAAGTATGATATGATTTATTTGCGAACAGCATTGCACCCAATTCAATCTAAAACCAAGCTCGGATTAAACAGGTGAATTTATGGAAACATATCCAGTCCCCATGGTGCCGGGACCAACCAGCGTGTCGCCAGAAGTGTTGGAGGCTTATGACAAGGATTACGGCTCAGCGGATATCGAGCCGGAATACGTCAACCTGTATCGAAGCGTGAGCAGAGATTTGCAAACCATCCTCGCCACCCGCAACCCCATCGTCATCATGACCGGCGAGGGCATGCTGGCGCTCTGGAGCGCGCTGAAAAGCTGCCTCAAACCCGGCGATCGCGTGCTGTCGATCGCCACCGGTGTTTTCGGCTTTGGCATCGCCGACATGGCAAAAGCCATCGGCGCCCGGGTAAAAACGGTCGATTTCCCCTACAACCAGACCATTCATAACTGGAGCGCAGTGGAAAAAGCGATCGCCCAATTCAAGCCGAAGATGATCACTGCTGTTCACTGCGAAACACCATCTGGCACCCTCAACCCGATCGCCGAAGTGGGGGCGCTCAAGAAGAAATATGACGTGCCCCTGCTTTACGTCGATGCGGTCGCCAGCCTCGGCGGCACAGTGGTATTAACCGATGAATGGCACATCGACCTGTGCCTCGGCGGCACTCAAAAATGCCTCTCGCTGCCACCGGCGATGGCTTTCCTGAGTGTCAGTCCAACCGCTTGGGAAATCATCGACCGGGTCAATTACGTCGGTTATGATGCCCTGAAACCCTTTCGCAACACCCCCAGTGTGGGGGGATTTCCATATACCCCTTACTGGCATGGACTAGCCGCAATGCAAGCCGGAACGCGCTATCTCCTAAACGAAGGACTCACCCAGTGCTTTGCCCGCCACCAGGAAGTAGCCGAGTACTGTCGTCGCCATCTCGTCGAAGCCGGCTACACGCTTTTCCCCGCCGCTGACGCCATCCCAGCGCCAACCGTAACCGCCGTCAACGTTCCTGATGCTACCACCTGGAAAGATTTTGACGCCCGTCTGAGAATGGAAGGCGTGGTAGTCGGTGGCAGTTACGGTCCGCTGCAAGGCAAGGTATTCCGTCTCGGGCACATGGGCATTCAAGCCCATCTGGAGGTGGTCGAAAAAGCGGTCAAGATTTTAAGGAAAGTCAGAAGTTGAATTTGCATCAGAATCGTGTAAAATCGATAATAAAGATAAACTAAACGAAATAAAATAGATCGTTAGGAAAGGAGCGAACATCATGCTGGTCGGAGCCCGAATGTCCAAGCCGGTCATCACCATTACACCAGACACGCCCGTACAGGAAGCCCTGGCATTAATGCGCAAAGAGAGCATCCGTCGCTTGCCTGTCGTGGATAAACGCGGTAAGCTGGTAGGGATCGTTTCGGATACCGATCTCCACAACGCCTCGCCATCCCAGGCAACCTCTTTGAGTGTGTGGGAAATCAACTACTTGCTCAGTAAAATCACCGTAGAGAAGGTGATGGCAAAAAAGCTGATCACCGTCACCGAGGATACGCTCATTGAAGATGCCGCCCGCATCATGGCAGATAATAAGATCGGTGGTTTACCGGTTGTGCGTGACGGCGGCGTGGTTGGCATCATCACCGAAACCGACCTGTTCAAGGTGTTTCTGGAATTGCTGGGCGCCCGACACGCCGGCGTGCGCGTCTCGCTCTTGGTTAAAAACGTCCCCGGCAAATTATGTGAGTTGACCAATGCCATTTACAAAGTTAATGGTAATATCGTGGCATTGAGTACTTTTCTGGGAGAAACCAGCGAAAATAACACGCTCACCTTCAAGATCGAGCATGTCGACCTAGAAACCTTGAAGAAAACTCTGGAGCCTTTGGTCGAGAAGATCATCGACATCCGAGAGACAAAACTAACCTGAACCAAACCATTATTGGCATTGGTGCGAATTTTGTGGTTTCGCCTGGCAACCCATTATGCTGGATACATTGCTCACTTGGGCGGAAATCGATCTAGATGCGATTGCATTCAATGTGCGCGCCTTCAGGCGGCACGTGGGGGATAATGTCGAAATATTTGCAGTCGTTAAGGCAAACGGGTATGGACATGGGACGATAGCTGTGGGGCGCGCCGCGCTCGATGCGGGCGCCGCCCGCCTGGCAGTGCATCGCACGCTCGAAGCCGTCCAACTGCGCCGGGCAGCCATCGAAGCGCCCATCCTGATAATGGGGTACACTCCCGCTGCTGATGCAGAAACGGTGGTGACGTGGCGATTGACGCCCGCCCTGACCACTCTAGAATTTGCCCGAGCGCTTTCGGCAAAAGCGGTCGCTGCTGGTGTAACCGTACCGGTTCATCTCCAGATCGATACCGGCATGAACCGTTTTGGTCTATACCCCTCAGAAGTGATTCCCTTCATCGAAGCCGTTCGAGCCCTGCCAGGCATTCTATTGGATGGAATCTTCACCCACATGGCAACCGCTGACTGGCAGGATCAGACTCACGCCCGGCAACAACTGGCGGTATTTCAGGATGTGCTCACCGCCTGCCACCAGATCGGTGTCGATTTTCCGCTTGTGCACGCCGCCAACAGCGCCGCAGCCATGTCACTGCCTGAATCCCATTTCAACGCCATTCGCCCTGGCATCGCGCTATACGGGCTGAACCCCTCCGACCAGTGGCAGCCTGTGTTTGATATTAAACCAGCTCTTACCCTGAAAAGCCGAGTTTGTCGTTTGAGCCAGTTACCTGCCGGCGCCGCCATCAGTTACAGTCGAACCTTTATCACCCAAAAACCGCAAACAACAGTGGCGCTGGTGCCAGCAGGCTACGGAGATGGCTACCATCGCATCCTCTCCAATCAGGGTTCGGTGCTCATCCACGGTCAAAGAGCCGCCATTCTGGGTCGGGTGTGCATGGATCAGATTGTCGTGGACGTAAGTCACATTCATGACGTAAAAATCGAAGACGAGGTGGTCTTGATCGGCAGGCAGGGGCAGGCGTGGATTCCTGCCGAAGAAATTGCCCAAAAAGCGCAAACCATCAATTACGAAGTCACAACCGCATTGCTGCCACGGGTAGTGCGGCTGTATCGCCAGGGAGGCGAAATCGTATCCATCGATTCTTTATAAGAATCAATTTGTTTTACATTCATCGGGGTAAATGAAAAAACATCCCGACCGTTCGTTGCACTGGGTTGTCT
>JBBIKU010000025.1:8307-12570 GCA_037445245.1 Anaerolineaceae bacterium | reverse complement strand
CG
The DNA here is from genome assembly GCA_037445245.1 of Anaerolineaceae bacterium. GTDB lineage: Bacteria > Chloroflexota > Anaerolineae > Anaerolineales > Anaerolineaceae > JBBIKU01. The sequence goes on along the minus strand of JBBIKU010000025.1, from coordinate 12,568 downwards.
ACCCTGGCGCTGATTCTCTCCACGCTGGCAGTTGCTGCCCACGTCGGCAGCCAGAACTTTCGTATTCAGCAATTGCATCTGACCGGCATTCTGGCAGTCAGCATCGAAGATTATTTAAACCGGGCAATCCACTCCATTGAAAAGCTCTCGCAGACCGCATCCCATCTTTCTGAGCAAGAGCTGGACTTTGCCATCGAAACAACTTACCGCGTTTCAGGCTATTTTGACTCGCTTTATCGATTGGACAACAACGCCACGATCCGCTATCATCTGCCGTCAGATCCGCGCTACACCGGCATCGACTTTTCCAACCAGCCCTATCTTGACCAATTTGCTGATGACGCCATTGCATCTACCTATATCTCACACGATACCGGCAGACCGGTCATTCCCATCGCCCGCCCTTTACCGGATGGCGGGTGGATTGTAGGTGAGTTGAACCTGGACGAACTCCAACGCGCTAGCCGTGGCTACGAGGACCAGCCAGAGCAGGTACAGACTTTTATCCTGGATCAATACGGAACCTTGCTGGCGCATCCCCAATTGCAATGGGTAGCACAGCGGGTCAATGTGGGGCACCTTTTTCTCAACAACCCCACCATCACAAAGCCCATCACTTTCTGGTATTTGCCCCTCAGGCTGTCGTTAACCAATCTCCCCAGCCTGATTTCTGCCACGCCGGTACAGCCGACCGGATGGGTTGTTGTTGTGCAGGCGCCGCTCAACCTGACCGTGGGGGTATTGACCCTGCCCGTGTTGATCGTGGCCATCATCTACCCGCTGATCTGGCTGCTGATGGTGATCAATCTCCGCCTGCGTTTGAAATATCAAGTGATTAATCCGCTCTCCAGCTTTCGTCAATCTATTCAAGCGCTTACAGATGGAAGCCTCGAACAGAGCACTTTGCCGCTTAAGGAGCTCCAAGCCTTTAAAGAACTCAACGATCTTTTTCAAAGCTACCGGCAAATGCTCAGCACCATTCAACAGAAACAGGATGCCCTGCAGCAAAGTGAATTGCGCTATCGTAGTCTGTTCGAAGATGCCCCCATATCTCTTTGGGAGGAAGACTTCTCTCAGGTCAAAACCTATCTGGACTCCCTGCGCGAAAATGGCATTACCGATATACGTGAATTCTTCATCGAAAACCCGGATCAACTGGAACAGTGCAAAAGCTTGGTTGTCATCAATGATCTCAATCAAGCCAGCGTCCAGCTTGTGAATGCTCAAAACAAAACCCAACTCGTTGACTCGTGGATTTCATTCATGCGCCGTGGTCCCTCAGAGTGCCTCATGGAACAATTTGTTGCCATAGCAAAAAACCAGACCCACTTCGAATGGGAGGGCATCAACGACTATATCGACGGTATTCCCCACTATCAACGGGTGCGCTGGATCGTCGTCCCCAGCTGCGAGAGATCTTACGCCAAGGTCATTGTTTCAATTTTCGATATTACCGATCTCAAAACCATCCAGAATCAAGAACGAGACCAGCGCTCGTTGGCAGAAGCATTGCGCGATACTGCCGAAGCTCTAAACAGCACATTGGATTTGGATACCGTGCTGGACCGTATCCTGATCAATGCCGGCAAAGTGGTACCTCACGATGCTTCGACCCTGATGTTAATCGAAGAGGGGGCAGCTCGCATTGTGCGCCAATACAGCTATCATGAGCGCGGGTTAGATGATTATGTGAAAGCGTTTCGCTTCTCGATCCACGAAATCGCCAACCTGCAACAAATGGCAAACACAGGCATGCCACTGGCAATACCGGACACTTACCAATCGCCCGACTGGGTCAAATTCCCGGGCCTTGAATGGTTGCGTTCATTTGCCGGCGCTCCAATCCGCATTAAAAATGAAACCCTTGGCTTTATCAACCTCGATAGCACAACACCCGGTTTCTTTTCTCAGGCGCATGCCCAACGCTTAATGGTTTTTGCTCACCAAGCTGCCATTGCCATCGAAAACGCCCGCCTGTACGCCCAGGTGCAGCAGATGGCGATCACCGATGATCTGACCAACCTCTATAACCGGCGCGGCTTTTTGGAATTAGGGGCGCGAGAAATCGAGCGCGCCCGGCGCTTTAATCATCCGCTTACCTTGCTCTTTGTAGATATCGACCACTTCAAGGAGGTGAACGACAATTTCGGGCATATCACCGGCGATCAGGCGTTGAAAGAAATCGCCAGGCGTTTTGACAAAAACCTGCGTATCATCGATTTAAGCAGTCGATACGGCGGTGAAGAATACGCCATTCTGTTGCCCGAAACCGAACTTTCCGAAGCCAGCCTGGTAGCCGAGCGATTACGGCAGAGCATCGAAGCCGAACCGGTGACCACCGATACGGTTCATCTCAACATCACCGTCAGTGTCGGCGTTGCCAAGCTCACCGATGATATCGCGGATCTGGTGGCACTGGTTGACAAAGCCGATCGGGCGATGTATCAAGCCAAGCAAGCTGGACGCAATCGGGTCTATGCGATTTAAGCTAACCTCTATGCGCAACTGATCGACAACGATGGGGCCTCCACCAGCAGATACCATCCGCCTGGCACATACCCACGTAGTGGGCACACGCTATCTTCCATTCAGGCTTTCGCCACTCCACCAATTATTTCAGCCGCGTTCGAATGCTCTTGCGGACAAAGAATATTTACAGATTGTGTTGCTGGCAGCAAAGCGCCACCAAATTCTTCGAGAGCCAAAGTCGAGGATGGTACGACCCCTGGAACTTCTGCCGGTATTTCTTCATCAGTTTGCTGATAAGTAGAAATCAGGTAGCCAATGCTCATCAAAGCCAGACAAACGAGCAAAAAAATCCCTACTGCCATGATCCAACGCCGCGCCCGCGCCTGTTTTTTCTGCTCGAGGGCTGAAATTTCCGCCAGAGCAGCTTCGATCTCTTCGGCTGTGTAATTGCCGCCTTTTTCGAGTATTGCCCGGATGGCAGGAATGGCATTGCCCAATCGGTAGAGCTCATGCGCCCGTCTGTCTGCCTCTAAACCCGAGGCAGTCGGTTTGGAGGGTTTGAGCAGCCGCCCACCGCTTTGGACCAAGGGGGCGGTTTCAGCTTCAAGCGGAGCAGATGATCTGGCGGCTTCTGTGGCGGGTGTTTCAATTTTTCTGGGTTGCGCTATCTCCGCCGGCCTGGCAACCATGGCTGACTTGCGTTGGATAAATTCCCGCACCGCCGCCCGGATTTCTGCCGCTGTCAGCCAGTATCCGCCCAGGGTGGGTGGCAACGGTTTTGGCACCACCACCAAGCGAAGGCGCGGCGAGGAAGCCTGTTCCACATCAAAAACTACGCTGCACCGTTTGCAACGTAGTTGATCGTTGCTGCTCTCTGAGCGAACAACCTCCAGCGCCAGCGTGTTACAAACCGGGCAATGGGCTCTTGGCGCCATTGCTTCAGGAATATTCTGTCGAGGGATAGCCGCTTCCACATCCGCTCCTGATCCCATTGGTTATAAAAATTATACAAGAGTTTTGTCTATTCAGGTGATTGCTTTGCTCGCTAAGGGTATGTACGTGCCAGCCAGTCGCTGGGATTGACCTGCACTCCCCCCGCCCAGATCTCCCAGTGCAAGTGTGCCCCGGTGCTGCGCCCGGTATTACCCACCAAGCCGATCACCTGTCCGGCTTCCACCATCTCACCTTCTCGCACCTGGATCTCTGACTGATGCCAGTAACCGGTGTAAACACCCCAGCCATGCGAGAGAATGGTCGCATTACCCCGGACCTTTAATTCGCCGGCAAATACCACCCTGCCGGGCGCGGCCGCATAGATCTCAACACCCGTGCCTCCGCAGAAATCGATGCCGGTGTGAAAATAGATCCAATCGCTGTTGTTATACGAACGGCGCCCGCCAAAGGATGAGGTGACGCAATCCGAGTATGGAGAGGGCGGCGTGAAAATATCCGACCAGTACCGTTCAGCTACCACTGGCGCGGTGATGCCGAACACCAGTTCATTCTCAGGCTCGGTTACCGCCGGGTCGACATATTCCTCTTTTACCGCCAACGGGGCATCCCTGCCATAATTTCCTTCGCGAAGGATGATCATTTGATCAAGAGAATAAACTTCGCCGTTGGCAAAGGTGGAGTTCAAACGAAACGTTGTAATTCCCGGCTCAGCCATGGTGTGAATGCCCTGAATGGCTACCTGGATGTTACCCTCCAATGGAAAGAAAGACAATTCGCGTCCGTCCAGAGATCCGCTCAAGGTGATTTCGTTTTGGGTAGCTACCTTGATCACCGTTGT
>JBBIKU010000025.1:0-8287 GCA_037445245.1 Anaerolineaceae bacterium | reverse complement strand
CAGAGGCTCCATTTCCAACGCCGCAATGCCGGGGACCAAACTGGCGGATTGAGCTCCCTCCGATCCCTGCGGAAGGTATAGAATATCCGAGGGATAGATATCCCAGCTCCCGGCAAGGTGATTCAGGTCGGCTATAATCCACGGGCTGGTGTCATAGACTGCTGCCAGTTCTAACAGAGTCTGCTGCGAGTCTGCAAGGATTCGGATTTCTGCCGCTTCCCGACGCGGCACGATCAATTCCGCTCCAACATAAAGTTCTCCCGGACTTGTGACACGATTGAGGCGGTTGATCAGCGCTGGCGGCACCCTATATCGCCGGCTGAAGCTGGTATACGTCTCACCCAGCGGCACGGTTTGTCCGACCAGCACACCCTCCACGCCTTCCAACCCCGGAATGATCAGTTCATCTCCAATGTTTAGCAGATTCGGATTGGAAATCGCATTGGCTGCCATCAATTCCGCCATCGGTACACCAAAAGCGACCGAGATGGTGGAAAGCGTATCGCCCTGACGCACAATGTAGATTGGCGCAGCGGGCTGCGTGTCATCTGCCCTGACCCCGGATGGGATGAAAGCTGAGATAAATATGATTAAAAGGATCGGTAGCCGCTTGACCGCTCGCACGAACATCCCAAATTGATCGCTACCCTTATTCAAGGTCACACCAAAGGCTTCTTCCAGTTAATTCCAACCAACCAGAAACGATGACGATTATAACGCATTTGACCGTGTATAATGGTTGCCTTGGGTTGGCTTGTGCACAAACCGGCAATACGCTTATCATTGGTAGAAATTTTTAACGGTCACCGTTTTCACCGGCTGAGGATAAAGGAGTTGCGCTTCATGAGTCCCAACAATCGTCTTTTTATCATCGCTGCTGCGGCAGTGATTATCGTTTTCAGCGTTGTTCTGGCAGTGCTGATCACCTCGTTAGAAAACAGGCAGTTCACACCTATCGATGAGGGTTGGCGGGTGGGGTACCCCACCTCAGCGGTGCGCGCCGAGGTGCTGGAGCTGCTCCGCCAGGAAGAAGTCATGATCGAAGGCGAAATGCGTCAATATCCGGTCTACCGCGTTCAAGTTCTGGAAGGCGGCATGCAAGGAGAGATTTATGAGGTGGACTACGGGAAATACCAGTATCGAGTTGAGAATGTGACGCCTGCCGTTGGCGACCAGATATTGATCGACATCTTCGATCGACCCGACAATGTCCGTGTGATCCATTTTATCGATTTCATCCGCACACCCTATCTGTTGGTGGTGCTGGCTGTCTTCATTGTGCTCAACATTGGCGTATCCGGCTGGAAGGGCTTTCGCGGTTTGATCGGGCTTGGTTTTTCATTCGTGATCATCCTTGCCTTCATTCTGCCCGAGATACTGGACGGCAAAGACCCGCTCGTCGTCACCGTGCTGGGATCTTTCGTGTTGCTGATGGTCACACAATACCTTATTTATGGTTGGACGCTGAAAACCCACTCAGCGGTATTGAGCATTCTGGTAACGTTGATTATTACCATCACCCTTGCCAATATTTTCACCAATCTGACCCGCCTAACCGGTTTGGCGAACACAGAAGTGCTGATCATCATTCAACAAACCGGCAAAGCTATCAACCCGCAGGGGTTGGTCTTGGCAAGCATTCTCATTGGAGCACTCGGCATCCTCGACGATTTGATCATCACCCAGGCGTCGGTCGTCTTCGAATTGAAAGACACCGACCCGAATCTCTCACTTCCGGTGATCATCCGGCGCGGTATGCGCATCGGTCAGGATCATGTTGCAGCTACGGTCAACACGCTCTTCCTGGCATATGCCGGCGCTGCCCTGCCGATGTTGCTATTGTTTACCCTGTCGCAGGGCAACTTCGGAGAACTCTTGAATCTGGAATTTGTGGCGGAGGAAGTGGTGCGTACACTGGTGGGATCGATGGGATTGATCCTGGCGGCGCCGATCACCACCACCATCGCCAGCCTGGTGGCGCTAAACCAGCACCGCTTCGGCAAGCTGCGCCCCTATCTTGGACCGGCAAATCAAGCCGACGACCTCCAGTGAAATTCTGCGTGGAAATTACGAATTATTCGACAACTTCAACCACCGTGCCCCCGGGATAAGGGACGGTGATATCTGCAACATCGTAGGCAACAAATGGCTCCGTCCAGCGAAAGACCCATTTGGCATCTTCGGGGGTGGCGTTGACACAGCCGCGCGAGCGCGGCGTCCCAAAATCGTTGTGCCAAAAAGTCGAATGAATGGCTTCACCAGTACCCGCGAACAGAACCGTCCAGGCGATGCCGGGGAGGTCCCAGCCATAACCAATAGCGCCACCGCTCATGTGGTGCGAGATCAGTTTGCGCCACAATCGCCGTGCCCCCGGTGGGGTCGACCACTTGTCGGTGGGATTGCCTTCGGCGTCGTATTTTGTCCCTGAGGAAATGCGGCACGCATACACCTCACTGTTACCTTCGTAACAGGACATCATCTGCGGATTCAACCGGATCAGCACTTTCTTATCCTCAACACTGGGGCTGATAGGTTGTAGTTCTTCTTCCGTCAAAGGGCGAAAACCTTCTGCCGGTGCCCACAGGATATCTCCCCAGCCCCATTTCTGGGTCACCCGGTACTCCACCTGCCCGCTCTCTGTGGTGCGGATGTCATCGATCCAGAACAACTGACTGTAATACAAACGCGGGGTGCGTGCTTCGCGCAACCAGGCGCCCCGAGCAGGCGGGTTGTGCAGCGTGATCGGAACATAGGGAACGCTCACCTCCGCCCACATCCCCCTCCCCAAGGCAGTCTCCGGTAGAGTCGTGACGGGCGTGTTGATGTCATTCCGCACCGGCTGGATGCGTGGTGCATACACATATCCACCCGGCGTTTCAACCCAACGCCGGTTCAAGGTCAACCCCGGCGCCTCGCCAATCACCTCGCGCAGCCAGGGAATAATCGCATCCTCGTAAAGTACGCCCACCTCGGTGCTGTTCGCTGAAGGGCGCGACCACATGCTGATCTTGCCCACCGTCACTCGCCCCAACCGCTCTGAACCTGAGTTGGCTTGTACGACTTCGTTCCAATGCAACCACGGGCGCAGCATGCTGGCTCCAACGCCATAAACGCCCCTCTTGAGAAAATCTCGACGCGTGAAGGTTCGCTTGAAAATATCCATGTCTACTAAGATAATATAGGAGATGAACTTTGTCAAATAAGAATCCTTTCAGTTTCCTGCCGCGATGTGGGTAAGTTGTTATCGGAAGCGCACAGCCAGAATTAATCAATGTTAAGTGTCAGATTAACTTCAAGTTTGTGTTAAAATAGGGACGCTTGTGGATATTGGAGACAAAAGTAAATAGACAAGGAAACATTATCGACCATGAAAGAAGCGCCGAACACTCGATATCCCCTACAAAGTCTGCCCCATGACCATTAACCACTGGGAACTGCTGCGCGCCACAAGCCGGACATTTTTTCTGTCTATCCAGCAATTACCGGGTACGGTAGGCGAAGCCATGTGTCTGGCGTACTTGATGCTGCGCGTCTCGGATTTTTTAGAAGACAACGAATTCATGCCGCCGCAAGAAAAAGTGCGCCTGTTATTGTTATGGGATCGAATAATCGCCGGGGAGGAAGCTGCCAGCACCCTGGTTAAAGAATTGAAAGATGTGGATCCAGAAAAAGATCCCGACGCCCATGTGGCGCAGCAAGCCGATCAGATCCTCGAAAAATTGCGCCAGCTACCCTGTGTCCTGCAAACCCAAATGTTGATTCACATCCGCGATTCGACCCGCGGCATGGCTCGCTGGGTCGAGAAAGGTCCTCAGATATTGACCGAAGAGGACCTGGACGATTACATGCACGAAGTTGCCGGCAGGGTGGGTTACCTCACAACGGATATTTTTGCTTGGTACTCTCGCTTCGTCCGCCAGCGGCTCGATCTTCTCATGCCGCTGGCTCGCGAAACCGGGCTGGCGCTGCAAACCGTCAATATCATACGCGGCTTGCGCAAAGATTACGAGCGCGGCTGGATCTATATTCCGGAAAGTTTTTGCGCTGCCGTAAACCTTCAGCGCGCCGACTTTTTTAAACCCGAATATCAAATTCAGGCGTTACAGGTGGTCGATCTGCTGGCGAACAAAGCGGAAAGACACCTGGCTGCGGCGCTGGTGTACATCAAGTCGCTTCCGCCCTGGCTGCACACCCTGCGCCTAGCGTGCATGTGGCCCATCCTGTTTGCCGTTCGCACTCTGGCAATCAGTCGTCACAATGTAGGCGTATTGATCGGCGAGGTAAAAATGACTCGTCGCGAGGTAAAACGCATCGTCCGCGAAACAACCCTGCTGGGTTGGAACAATCACTGGCTGAGTCGCTATTTCAAGCAGTTACAAGTAGTAGAATCCGGCACATAATTATCAAGAGCAACCATGGACGAGAGAACCGACCAGCAAACCACCCCGCCCGAAAAATCCCAAGCGCAGGCATATCAACCCCATAAGATCAGCCAGTTAGCGCGCCGCACCCTCATCATCGTCGGCATCGTTGCTCTGGTGGTGATTCTGCTCTGGTTCACCTGGAATGCGCTCGAAATCTTGACCCTCATTTTTAGCGGCATCCTGTTGGCAACTTTCTTGCGCAGCCTCAGTGAGCCCCTGCAGAATGCCTCCCGCCTCCCGCATGGATGCGCGCTGGGATTGGTCAGCGTGATCTTGCTCTTGGTGCTGGTGGGTGGGATGGTATTACTCTATCCGCAGCTCGAGGTTCAGTTTAGACAGCTTGCTGAAACACTCCCTAATTCCTGGCTGACTCTGCAAAGGGAACTGAGACAATATGAATGGGGACAGCGCATGCTGGAACAAACTGTCACCTTGGATGACTTGCTGCGAGAGCGCTCTGTAGTCGTGGAGGGGGTCACCGGCATTTTCTCCAGCACGGTGGGGGCGATCATCAGTTTCGCCATCGTCTTGTTCGTCAGTTTTTATTTCGCCCTGCAACCCGACCTGTACATCAATGGTCTGCTAAGCCTGGTGCCGTTGCATAACCGCAAGCGAATTCAGGAAGTGATCTCAGAGTGCGGGCTGACCCTCAAGTGGTGGCTGCTCGGCAGAGCCATTGCGATGGCTTCGGTCGGCATCATGATCTCTATCGGGCTGGGCATCCTGGGCATTCCACTGGCACTGGCGCTCGGATTCCTCGCCGCCATTTTGGATTTCATTCCCAACATCGGACCGTTGTTGGCGACCCTCCCCGCCATTCTGATCGCCCTCGGTCAGTCGCCGATTAAGGCACTCTACGTCATCCTCCTTTATATCATTATCCAGCAGATCGAGAGCTACCTCATCACCCCCATCATCCAGCAACGTACCATTCATCTGCCGCCAGCGCTCACCATCATCGCCCAGGTTCTGCTTACATTGATTCTGGGAGCAGTGGGTCTGGTCATCGCCACCCCGCTGATGGCAGTTTTGATTGTGATTGTACGCATGCTGTACGTCGAAGATATGCTCGGCGATCAACTGCCCCCCATCGAGAAGAAAGATCGCCTGATCAGGGTGATCAAAAAGAAGGTCGCCAGCGTAAAGCCTGCAAAAAAGAATACGCAATGACACCTGAAATTCTCATTACGCTGACGATTATCTTAATTTCGATCGTCCTGTTTGCCACCGAAAAACTGCCCATTGATTACGTCGCCGTGCTGGTGATGGTGGCGTTGATGATCACCGGTATCGTCACCCCGGAAGAGGGTATTTCCGGCTTCAGCAACACTGCCACCGTTACCGTCGGGGCAATGTTCATCCTCAGTGCGGCGCTGTTTCGCACCGGTGCCATGAACGTCGAGCAAGACCCATTTCTGATGGCGGTCACGTTTGCCGCCTCAAACAGCTAGATGACGCCGATCGGCTATCAGACCAACAGCATGATCTATGGACTGGGTCAATACCGCTACGCCGATTTTTTGAAGATAGGCACCCCATTAAATATTATTTTCTGGATTGTCGCAACCTTACTGATCCCCCTGATGTGGCATTTTTAATGTCCCTCGTCATTAAATCCCACCCAATTCTTTACCGCTCTGAAGAATGAACGACCAACTGGAATCTCAACACGAGCCACGCCTTAAAACGCCATTGTGTCCAATCGCCGCTTTGTTTTTCAAGCTGGGTTGTATCTCCTTTGGCGGTCCCGCTGCATCGATTGCGTTGATGGACCAAGAAATCGTGCAGCGGCGGGGATGGCTCACCCGCCAGCGGTTCATGGAATATCTGGCTTCTACCAACCTGATTCCCGGCGCCAATGCAGTCGAGATGGCGCTTCTGACTGGACTATCATGCGCTGGCTGGGCGGGATTCCTGGCAGGGGGCATCGCTTTCATCCTGCCGGCGTTTGCCATTACCCTGGTGTTGAGCGTGCTCTACCACCGCTATGGGATCATTCCTCAGGTTCAAGCAATCTTTCTGGGTATCAACCCGGTGGTGCTGGCAGTGATTGCTACTGCCACATTGCGATTGGGAAAATCCGCCCTCCGCACCCCGCCGGCAGCGGTTTTAGCGATTGCCTGTTTGATCGCCTCACTATTAGGGGTGCATGAAGTTATCATTATCCTGGCAGCCGGCGGGCTGGGGGTCCTCTCATCTGCCTCTCAAACGACAGCCGTGGCAGCTTTTCTGACGTCAGGACTGGCAGCTTTTTCGCAGATGGTCAACCAGTTGGAACAATGGCTCAATGACCACCTGGTGCAATTGACCCTCTTTTTCATTCGCGTCGGTGCACTATTGTTTGGGTCGGGCATGGTGCTCTACGCATTCATCCAGCGCGATGTGGTGATGGGATTCGGCTGGCTCTCACAACAACAGCTCCTGGATGCCATCGCCGTTGGGCAGATGACGCCCGGACCGGTGATGACCTCAGCCACTTTTATCGGTTACCAGGTCAGCGGTATCGGTGGCGCACTGGTATCGACCATCGGCATATTCTTGCCCTCGTTTCTGATCATTGCGCTGATCGGCCGCTGGATTCCCCGCTGGCGACGCATCCCCCGCGTACAGGCATTCCTGGGCGGCGTCAATGCCGCCGTGGTGGCGCTGATCCTGTCCGTAAACATTCAGTTGGCGCCCTCCGCCATCATCGACATCTGGACGGCGACTCTGTTCATTTTAGGGCTTTTGTTGTTATTGCGTTTTAAACTGGACACACTGTGGTTGATAGGCGGTGGCGCAATTTGCGGATTGATCCACCACGCCATGCTAGGTCGATGAGGATCAAGGTCTGGGAATCGGTGCTCCGCCTTCAAAGGGGTAATTATTTCTGAACCATTCCACCACGCCGCCACGTACGTGCGACACCTTCTCGAACCCCGCCCGCCGCAAAATGTCTCGCCCTTCCTGGCTGCGATTTCCAGCGCGGCAAATCACGACAATTTCCTCATTTCTAGAAAGCTCGTCCAAGCGACTGGGGAGCTCCTGCAGGGGAATGTGAACACTACCCGGTACATGACTGGCGTCCCATTCTTGCTGCGTGCGCACATCCAATAATAAAGCCCCATCTTGATAACGTTCGAACGCCTCTTCCACCGTTAATTCGAGCGGATGCGATGTCGCGGCGGCTGGCGCAACCTGCGCCGGCGTTTCAGCCTGGGCAGCAGCAACCGCTTTGAGCGAGTTGTTCTGCCAGATCACCACACCTACCAGCGCCAGTACCAGCATAGCGGCGGATATCCCCAGCACAAACATGCGGCGGCGTTTGTGGCGCGCCTGCCTCTCTTTCCGGCGCAGAGTATTGGAAGAAGGGTGAAGTTTCCTTTTGGACACGACCGGTTTTCCCAGAAACAGGAATTTAGGGGGTGATTATACCCTTCGAAAAAGGGAAATAATAGCTCAGGATTTATCCATCAGCGCTCGCCGGCGAAGTGCGGTGACGATCTGCTTGCGCAGCCAGATTAACGGCAAAACAATAACGGCGTAGAGCGCCAGGGCGCTATCCTTTTCCCATACTGCAGCCCCAAGCGGCACCCAGGCAAGCCCAACCCCACAGGCAAACTCCCAGTTCCGGCGCAACCAGAGCATTATCACGATAAGAAACATTGCAACCAGCGTCACCAACGGCATCAATCCCAAAAAGACGCCCAGCGTGGTCGCCATGCCTTGACCGCCATCGAAGCGCAGCCAGATCGACCAGTTGTGACCGATGATCGCCGCCAGCCCGACTATGAATGTTTGAAAAGAGTCGAGCTCGATAGTCTGGCTTAAGTGTATCGCTGCCCACCCTTTGCCGATGTCCAATATTCCCACCAGAATCCCGG
>JBBIKU010000024.1:18082-20128 GCA_037445245.1 Anaerolineaceae bacterium | reverse complement strand
CATCGCTTCGAGCAGTATCATTGGCAGACCTTCGTACCGTGAGGGCAGCACCAAAAAATCTACCACCCGCAGCAATTTCTCCACATCCGATCGATTCCCCAGGAACATCACTTTCTCGTTCAGTTCCAACTCGGAAGCCAGTTGCTGCAATGATTCTTTTGTATATAACATCAATTTTATCGATGAATATATAATAGCACAGCAGCAACGTGCCGATCAGATTCCAGGTCAATTGAAATAGAAAGCGATTCGATAATACCGGAACGCGAACCAATTTCCTGTAATAGTCCGGGACAGAAGGGTTTGAATCCGCGCAGACTAACAAATTGATCTCATGCCCCATTCCATGCAGTGCCTGCGCAATTTCGCAAAAATGAATGGTGCTGCCTTGTATTCGATTCAAGTGGAGCATACCTACAAGATATACGCTTTTCATCGTCCAACCAAAATGTGTGCCTTCAGTTTACACACCATGTTGTCCGCTTGCCAGCGACTCCAACAGGCGCAGCTCTGCATTTAATCGTTCTTCCCAATTCCACAGATGATCTGCGGCGAATTGTTGCGCCTGCCTTCCAAGGCGATTTCGCTTTTCATCATCGTTGAGCAGCTCCGCAACGCGCCGGGGCAGCAAGTCAGGCAGGTCAGGTTTGGCAATAAATATTCCGGATTCAGCATTCGAAATGATGCCCTTGAGGCTCCCATCATCAATTGTAACAAAGCATTTTCCACAGATCATCGCTTCCAGCACCGGGTTGACAAGATTGGTCAAATCATTCATCGACACCAGGACGTCTGCAATTTGCATGTATTCTCGAACCTGGCTGTGGGGAGTTCTTCCGGTAAACCGGACATGATCGCCAATACCCAACGACTCCACCATCCGTTCGAGTACGGCTCTCTGAGCCCCGTCACCCACGATGATCAGCTTTGCGTTTGGACAATCCGAGAGTAAGCTGGGGAAGGCGGAAATGATCCGATCTACCCGCTTGAAGTCTTCCAGGCGACACACTGAAAGGATCAGCTTGTCTTTTAGCCCAAGACTATGCGAAGCTCTCAGGGTGCGATTTTCCTTTGGGGTTAATTTTCTCATCCACGATTTATCGATGCCGTTGATCCAGAATCGATATCGCGCCTCGGGCACACCCATCTCCTGCGCAACAGCATCGCCTCTGGTGCCATCATTGGTAATGATGAAACAATCACTTGGCAGCTTGAACACCAGAAAGCTTCCCAACCGTTTGATTCGTTTATAGCGTGGGAATAAAAATGGGTAAAGAAACGTACCATAGATGCGAATGATGAAGGGCTTTTTCAACAAAACAGCCAGGAGTGCTGAAACAAAGGGACTCTGCCCGTAGATCAGATCCGGATTCAGCTCTCTGGCAAGCTTGAGCGATTTCACGGCAGCCAAAACGGCATACAAAAGCCCGTAAATCTTGAGATACTTAAGCGGTGTCACCAAGATGAACTTGAACAACGGCTGTAGCGGCAAACGCTGGAGTATAACCTTGATTCCGCGGATTTCTTTCCGAATTTCTACTTCAGGCAATGGGTCAACCAGATCCTGCTGGGGATAAGCATAATTCGGTTTCTCGCCGTTGCTGAAATCATTCATCTCCCAGCGCCTGTGCACACTATCGAAGATCAACCAGTAGAACTGGTGACCATTCTCAACGAGATGTTTCGGTAGAAAGGTCAGCGAGGGAAAACCCTGCGTTTCTCCCCCCGATTCCACCCAGGCGCGCAAGGTGGGATGGTAATCACTGATGGACAAGACCTTCATGACGACACTCCGGGATTGTTACGTTCACTCATTCTGCCAGGCATGCCGATCACCCGACTCCAATCTGATAAGGAATGGCAGACTCGACGTAACTTGACGAAAACAAGAACTGGATCACCGGTACCGCAAAGACGATGCAAAAGGCAGTGATGGGGTAGATCAGCATGGCGTTCATTTCACAGGCAACCCGCCACCGCCTGCACACGGCAGCATAATCCCCCTGTTCGACATCGCGCACCATTTGCGGAATCAAAACACTTGCC
>JBBIKU010000024.1:3224-18061 GCA_037445245.1 Anaerolineaceae bacterium | reverse complement strand
AAGGGGATTTCGCGTGCGCCCATACTGTAAATGGCAAAAGCCCTCGTTGATAAAATCAAAGAAGTGGCAAATTTGTCGATGTAAGCGATTGCCTGACCGGGTATGCGACTCACCTGGATCGGCCAGACGTAACACCACAAATCGATAAAAATCGTTCTGTCCCAGTAATCCTTCCGACCGGAGAGATGAGAGCGCAGTAGTATCGGCACGAGGACCAGACGCAGCAATGTGATCGCGGTCCATAAAAATAACGCCTCGAGCAATCCTTTCCCAAACGCAAGCGGGATCGCGATGGACAGCACCCGCACCAGGGAAAATGCGAGTTCATAGAAAGTAGCGCGTAAAGAGTAGCCTTTACAGATCAGAACCGGTCTTATGACCATCAAGGGAAGCTCAGCCAACGGATAGGGCGAGGCGATCAGGAGAGCGAGTTTCAAATCCGGATTGTTGAAGGCAACCGATAGAGGAACCGCCAGCGCTGCCAGTCCGATCGATCCCGCCAGACCCAGAACCACAGAGATGACCACCACCATCTTTAGAAAACGATTTCTCTCGGACTCGTCATAGATCGACCAAAACCGAAAGATCGAGCTTTTAACCCCTATTTCAACCAGAATAACCGCCAACGCTCCCAAATAAAGGATCTGGCGGTAGGTACCCATATCCGTCACGGGAATCAATCTCGCCACGACCATCGAACACGCCAGGACCGTGGCAAAATTAATACCATCGCCAATCACAACAAACACTGCCTGGCGACCCAACCCGACCGGGATTAATTTTCGTAATGAAGAAAGAATGGTATTCGTCCTCTTGTGGATGAAATACCTGCCGTGATCCTCTTTCAGACTATCTGCTGGAAAACCGGTGCCAAAGTGCCGCAGGTCACAAAGATTATACCGCATGGCTCACAGTGAACCCCTAACAAATCCATTAACCCGGCTTTCCGGGCTGTAATGCACCGGGGGCGTCAGCGGACTCGATCCGGTATAATTCATTCATCGTTCAGACCCAGCCGATGGAGCAATCTCATTACCGATCTTCTCTACCAGACCGACAGCTACCTGCGCACCTTCGACGCCACCGTTCAGGCGCTCGATGCTGAGAACCACTCCGTGTTACTCGACCGCAGCGCGTTCTACCCCGGCGGCGGCGGGCAGCCTTGCGACACCGGCACGCTCACCTTCGAAGCAGAACGCCTTACAGTGGTGCGAGCCCGCAAGGCGGCTGAAGGCGTGTGGCATTTCATCCATCCCGATTCAGCCCTGCCGCCTGCCGGCGCCCCGGTCAGCGGCGAACTGGATTGGGAACGCCGTTACCGCCTGATGCGCACCCACTCCAGCCTGCACATCTTGTGCGGTGTGGTTTTTCGAGACTACAGCGCCCTGGTCACCGGCGGCGACATGGAACCGCTGAAAGGACGCATGGATTTCGAATTCGAATCGCTGCACAAAGACCTGGTGCAGGTGATCGAAGACGCCGTCAACCGCGAAGTTGACAACGCCCGCGAGGTGCGCACTGCCATCCTGCCCCGCAAGCAAGCCTTCGAGATTCCCGACCTGATCCGAACCAAGATCAACCTGCTGCCCCCCGAGATTAAGGAGGTGCGCACAGTCGAGATCGTCGGGTTGGATCTGCAAGCGGATGGCGGTACTCACGTTCACAACACCAGCGAAGTCGGCGCCGTCCGGGTAACGGATTACAAATCCAAGGGCAAGATCAACAAGCGAATCTATCTCGAATTGAGCGAATGACGCCCCCTTCGAAGTCGGCTTCACATTTCGCTTGATGCAAGTCCCGCGGCTGCCTTGGTGCGCCAATCGCGAACAGCGAACGGAGCGTACAGCAACAACATCATCACCATTCCCAACGCTTCAATGTACAGGATGTACCACGGCCAGGCTGGCAGCACATCCAACAGGCTGGCGGTTTCCGGTTTGCGGGCAATGAAGAGATAATTGCTGCCGATCAGCCAGTTGACCAAACCCACCCCCAGCATGTACGCATTGCTGATCAGAAAAACCCGAACCAGCGAGCGCGGCAGCGGGCGAAATCCCTCCACCACAGCCATATAGATCGCCGCCGTCACCAGCGCGCCGTGCGACAGCATCGCCTGGAAGAAGCGGAAATGTGGAAACCCGTAAGCGCCGGCGTCGGGGGTCAGCAGCGCCTGGGTTGCGCCGGCAATCCCCAGCAGGTACGCAAATTCGTAAACCGGGTAGCTCTTCACAAGCAGCATGTAAATGCTCAACCAGATCATCAGGCTGCACAAATGCAGTGGCAACATGGTCTGGATCGTCCACTGCCCGGTGACAGCGTTCCACACATGCCAGGATGTTTCGACCACCAACAGTACACCCACAATGCCGTAGCGCAGACGCCGGCGGGTTGTCTCCCCCAATTTATTGCGTTGGGAGACGATCAGCATATTGACCAAAATAATGAAAACCAGGTGAGCCGTACCAAACAGCTTAAAGGGCGCTCCGGCGAAGTCACGAGCGAAGAATTGCTCCACGATGGACTCCTGGATGAGATTTATTTGCCGCCAGGGACTAGGACAGCAACTTCATTCGATTTTAGGGGATAAACTCAAACGAGGCAAGTTAAAAAAGAATGAACTTGCGCCAATATTTACATTCGGGTGATGTCGCGGCTGGCGATCACATCCACCCCGGTGCCCAGCGCGTCTTGCAGCACCACCTCACCCATTTTCACCGGCGCGGTCAATCGCACCGAACGCAATTGCGCCAGCAGATCGCGAATGCGCGGCTTGGGGAAAGGCGTCCGGGTGGCAACCGGCAACAGGGGATGAATACCGCCCTCGATGCGCACGGTTGTCGCCACCATCCGGCGTGGGTCGCTCAATTCTTCGCGGGCGTAATCATCGCCGCGCTTGCAACTGGCATTCAGAACCTTCAGCACCTTGACCCCATCGTGGGTCACCTCCAGCATACAGCCCTTAGGACAACTGACGCAAATTAATTCGGATTCTTCTGGCACGCCATTAATCTCCTATCGCTTGACGACCGCAACCGTCAAGCCCTCGGATTTCTCAACTTCGTCGTAGTGGCTGGGACGCAATACGATTGTCAACATCTCACCCGGGCGCACATACCGTTCGGATTTGCGAGTAACCAGATTGTTGCCGGAACGCACTTCGACCCAAACAGGATATTCCATCGGGCGCGCCACCCGCATTTGAAGACGAACCTCTGTTTCAGCCAGGCTGTCTTTGCAGAGCTCGTGCGGCACCACGTAACGGATGTTCTCGCCCGCCCGCAGCGGGATATTACGCAGTTCGCCCCGACGCAGCTCGGCGGCGTACCTGGCTGCCCCGGCGCCGGCAGTGATCCCGGCTTCGGTCACCCAGTCCACCAGATCGTACACGTGCACCACATTCCCGGCGGCAAACACCCCCGGCACTTTGGTCTGAAATGAATCATCCACAAAAGGACCGCCGGTCACCGCGTCCAGTCGCACGCCCATCTGTCGCGAAAGCTCATTTTCGGGGATCAAGCCCACCGAGAGCAACAACGTATCGCAGGGGATGACCTGCTCGCTGCCGCGGAGCGGGTTCCAGGCATCGTCAACCTGCACCGATTCGACCGCCTCCACCCGTTTGTTGCCGATGATGCGGCTCACGGTGTGTTGCAGCTTGAGCGGAATATCGTAATCCAGGAGGCATTGCACGTAATTACGGGTCAACCCGCTCAGGTACGGCATCACTTCCAAAACCTGTTCCACCTGGGCGCCTTCCAGGGTCAGACGCCGCGCCATGATCATACCGATGTCACCCGAACCGAGGATGACAAAACGCTTGCCGGGCATGTAACCCTCCACATTGACCCAGCGCTGCGCCGTGCCGGCGGTGAAGACCCCCGCCGGGCGTGATCCGGGAAGGCGGATCTGGGCTCGGGTGCGCTCGCGGCAGCCCATCGCCAGCACCACCGCCCTCGCCTCGATATCCACCAGACCGGCGTAACGGCTGGTGGCGTAGATGCGTCGCTGCGGCGTGATCTCTAACACCATCGCGTCCAGCAGCACCTCGACCCCCAACCCGAGTGCCTCATCGATGTGGCGCTGGGCGTAGCTTGGCCCGGGCAGGTCTTCCTTAAAGATTTCGACTCCAAAGCCATTGTGAATGCATTGCAGCAGAATGCCGCCCAGTTCCACATCGCGCTCGATGACCAGCACGTCCTCGGCGCCGTTCTTCTTGGCTGAAACGGCGGCTGCCAGCCCGCCCGGCCCGCTGCCAATGACGACAACATCGTATCGATCTTTAAGCGCCATGTCAGTGAGCCTCCTCTTTGGTGGTGCGCATCAGGAATTCAGATCCGCCGCCTTTCTTGCTGACTGCCAGAGGCGGCACTCCCTGTTCCTGCGCTAACAGTTCCACCACCCGCGGCATATCGAACGCCCCCAGGCAGCGTCCGGTGCCGAGCCAGGTACGCCGTTTGATGGCGTCGTAGGTCAACGCCGGGATGGGCGCTTTCATTTCCGCCAGAATTTCTCCCGCGGTGACCATTTCGCAGCGGCACACCACCCGCCCATAATGTGGATTACTCGCCACCAAACGCGCCTGCCCGGCTCGGTCCAGGTGGCGAAAAACCGGGCGCGGTGGGCGGACGGGCTGCCACTCCGGTTTCTCTTCCAAGACCTCTCCGCCGTCCTTCAGCAGTTCGATCACCCGCAAGGCAATCGCCGGCGCCGCCGTCAACCCCGGAGACTCGATCCCACCCAGGTTGATCAAACCTTTGATCTCTTCTGAAGTTTCGATAAGAAAGTCATTGCCGTAATCCAACGCCGGACTGGCGCTGCGGGCGTTGCCGTGGGCGCGCAGCCCGGCGAAGACGGCAATCACATGCCGCCAATCCAGCGCCGGGATCAACTTTTGCGCCCCCTGCCACACCTCGTCCAAACCCTCGGGCGTTATCGCCTTGTCTTCCTTGTCGTCGATCAATGCTGCATTCGGTCCAATGATGGTATTGCCGTGAAGGCTGGCGGTGACCAGAATCCCCTTACTGACCTCACTGGGAACCGGGAACATCACGTTGTTGATGGTGATCTCTGCCCGGTCCAGGATGCAATATTCTCCGCGGCGGGGACGGATGAGGAAATCGAGACGAACGCCGGCGGCGTGCATCACATCGTCGGCATACAATCCGGCGGCGTTTACCACCCAGCGGCAACCGAATTCGCCGCGGTTGGTCTTCACCGCCACAATGCGACCGTCTTCGATCACAAAACCCTCGCAGGCGGTTTCGAGCATTACATCGGCGCCGTTCTGCACCGCGTTCTCACCCGCCGCCACGGTAACCGCGAACGGGTCGCAGATACCGCCAGTCGGCGCCCACAACGCCCCACTGACCTCAGGATTAATGTTTGGCTCGCGGCGGCGCATCTCGTCGGCAGAAATGAGGTACATGCCCGGCACACCATTGCGCTTGCCCTGCGCCAGCAAGAACTCAAGCTTGGGGAGTTCATCCGCACCGATCGCAACCACGTAATCGCCGCGGCGCTCGAAGGCAAAGCCCAGCTCGCCAGAAAGCGCATCCCACATTGGGTTGGCGGCAACATTCATAATCGCCTTCAGGCTGCCGGGAGGGGGATCGTAACCGGCGTGAACGATGGCAGAATTCGCCGAACTGGCTCCCATTCCAATATCGGCTTCTTTTTCGATCAACAACAGCTTCAACCGGTATCGCGACAGGAAGCGCGCCACCATGCAGCCGACCACGCCGCCGCCAATGATAACTATGTCGTAATCTTTCTTCATCCTGTGTTCCTCTAATCTCAATAAGGCAATTATCCCTACCAGAGCTATCTTCGTGTTCTCAGTCAGAAAATCAGAATCTCACGCACGAACGAGGCTCTGGGTGCGTTCCCAGACCTGCTGCCACAATTTTTCTCGATCCCAATTGAAGAAGATCAGCATATCACCGATCGTCAGACGTTTGCGCATCAGGGGAGCGTTCATAAAAGCAAACTTCACCTGAGATTCGGAAATCGGCGGGTTTAACTGCGACCAGGTCAAGGGCGAATCCACCGCCTGTAAAATCTCGACCAGGCGGTCAAACGGGCGGGTGTCGCGTAAAATTCGTTCGCGGATGGTATCCCAATCCTTCAAGGCTTCCTCGTGCAAGGTGCGGTTGGCGCGCCAGGCGCGCAGCTTCTGACGGTAATCTGAAAAGCATTCCGCCGCAACCTTACCGGAAGGATCCAAAGGAGCAAAGGCATCCTTGATCACCGCCCGCATGGCGTCTTCTTCCGGATACGATTGATCCAGATCGACCTGCGCCGGGTCGAACGCTTCGATAAAATGGCGGTAGACCTCGACCCCCATCAAACACGCCAGCGCGACCTGCGCGCCGTGCTGCGCCAACGGCTGATTGTGCGCTTCGGCTTGCATATCCAGCACATGTGAGATCACGTGCTCGAACCCGGAGAGCGGCGTTGTGGCGTGACTAAGCGACATGGCGATACCCGCCAGGGCGATCCCCTTTGCCAGAATTGCTGCCGACGCCAACGACCCGTTGCGGATGCCTTCCGCCTCACACAGTAAAATCTCATCTAAAGGACCCAAAAGGTGAAGAGTCAGTTCATTATAGGTCGGATCAACACCAAAACGGTAGGCAAGGTACCAGTCAGCGAAGCTGACATAACCCGCCAGCAGATCACCGACGCCGCCGACAGTCATCGCGTAGGGGGCGTCGCGCAGGGTTTCCAGGTCACAAACAAGTGCATCCGGATAGCGTGAAGGCAACGTGCGTTTGACCCCGCCTACGAACAGAACCACCATCTCCGAGGTGAAAGCGGTGACGCTGTTGGCGGTTTGATATGCCACCAACGGCAATGCCTGCCCTGTTTCTTGCTCGCATAAATAACAGGCGTGCTTGGTAATATCGGTGATGTTGCCTGAACCAACCGAGAGAACCGAAATTCCGGGACGAATTTTCTCCCTGACCACACCAATACTGTGCATACCGGCGTGCACCTGACCGCTGTCGTCCGGCGGCACCACAAGTGGTTCTGGGATCCAGCCTTCTTTTTCAAGCTGCGAGAGGATCATCGGTTTGAGGCTGTCTTCGCCGCGGCGCATCGGTGTTCCATCCATCACCACCAACACCGGCGCAGCCGCATCTGCCCCGCAATTCCGCAGGCTTTCGCCAACCCGGAAAACAGCGTTGGATTCGAAGATCATCTGCCGTAACCGAATTTCTTCATCTCTCGGATATCCGGAAATTTTGCTGATCTCTTCCCAGAAATGCAGGTCACCGGGATCGTAAGTGAACTTCATCAATATGCTCCTCTATTGATAATGCGGCAATCAGCCACGGGGCATCTTGCCGTGCATTTTCTCATTACTTCTAAACTCGCGTTTTCCCATTATCCACAAGCCAATCCGATAGCGCCTTGAGATTATCAAAAATATAATCGGGTTGGTGTGGAGAATCAACCAGATCATCCGGCTGGGTTTCGCCGCTTAAAACCAATACCGTAGCAACGCCGGAGGTCTTCCCCAAAGCTATGTCAGTGTACAGCCGGTCGCCCACCATTGCCATCTCGGCAACCGGCACGCCGGTTTTCTGCGCCAAGACATCCAAGATCATGCGGTTGGGTTTGCCAACCACAAGGTCAGGTTGCCGGTTCGTAGAAGCTTGGATAAATGCGATCATGGCGCCTATATCGGGCATGAATCCGCCCTCGATGGGGCAATTAAAATCCGGGTGGGTGGCAATGTAGGGCAACCCGGCGCGGACATAATCGCACAGCTTCCACAATTTATCGTAAGTCAACGTGGTATCAAAACCCAGAACGACCACCTGCGCATCTTCCTCTACAAGTTCAAACCCACGGGCTTTGAATTCCTGTTCAAGCGCCGGCGTCCCCGCCACAAAGAGGCGCGCCCGCGGATACTTTTCCAGCAAATGCAGAGCCGTTGCCTCCCCGGACGTAAAAACTTTCTCATCCGGGATGGGTAAACCCAGGCGGGTGATCTTATCGGCGTACTGGCGGCGGTGTTTCGAGGAATTGTTGGTGAGGAAGACAAAATCCTTGTTTTGTGCTCGCAGGGTAGCGATGAACTCCAAAGCCCCATCGATCAATCGCTCGCCAAGGTAGAACGTTCCATCCATGTCCAGTAAAAAGCAGCGCACACGCGCCAGGCGGTCAGGCGTCATGATCGATCCTCGCTGCCTGTTCGAAAACGGGCAACAGCGCGAAATAGGTTGCCCGGTAAAGCTGATAATAATCTTCGTAGCGTTTGCGGGTTATCGGATCCGGATCGCGGGTCTCCACAATCTGAACACAGGCGTCCACCGCCTCGCAAAGCGTGCCCGTCATCCCCGACCCCGCCAGTGCCAGCATGGCTGCGCCCAGAGCGGTGGTCTCAACCGTCTGCGGCAGCGCCACCGGCAAACCGGTCACGTCCGCCTTGATCTGTCGCCACAGGGAGCTACGCGCTCCGCCGCCCACCGCCCTGATCTCTGTGATTGCCAGCCCGATCGCCTGCATGCGGTCGGTAATGTCTCGTAGCGCATACGCAGAACCCTCGAGCAGGGCGCGCACAAAATGCTCCCGCCGATGTGTGAGGGTGAAGCCAAAGAAAACGCCTCGCGCCAGCGCATTCCAGGTGGGCGTCACCGCGCCCATGAGGGTGGGCGTCATGATCAGCCCTTCGCTCCCGGGCGGCACTTTCTCAGCCGCCTGGTTGAGAAGGTCATAAACGTCCTTGCCTTGCGCCGCCGCTTTTTGCACCTCCTCCGGCGCGAAATGGTCGCGGAACCAGCGATAATTTCCTCCCGATACAAAACCGGGGTTTTCGAGCAGCCACAATTCAGGATCAGCGTGGCAGTGCGTTTCGACCAGACCGCTCTCGTCGAACAACGGCTCCGGGCTGGCTGCGCACACTGGCTCCGCCGTGCCTCCGATATCGCACACCAATCCGGGTCTGACCACGCCTGCTCCAAGGCAGGCGGCGTGTTCGTCGCCGCAGCCAAGGATCACCTGCGTTTCAGGGCGCAGCCCCGTGCGTTCAGCCACTTCCTGCCGCAACGTCCCCAGCACCCGGGTGGCAGGACAGATCGGCGCCATCGAGTCTTGCGCAATCTGGAAACAGTCGCACAGCTCGGACGACCAGATGCGGTCGGTCACGTCCATCAGCAGAGTCGATGAGGCGTTCGAGTAATCCACACCCAATTCGCCGGTCAAGAAATACGCCGCATAACTTCCCGGCAGCAAAAAATGGCTGCTCTGTTCGAACAGATCGGGCTCCGATTCGGCGAACCAGCGAATTTTGGGTGCCACATGATAAGGATCGAGGTTCAAACCAGAGATTTGGAACAAGCGCCTGGCATCACAGGTTTCAGCGATCCTCTCCACCTGGGGCACGGCGCGGCGGTCCATCCAGATGATGGCAGGGCGGATCGGCTTTCCGTGGCGGTCGATCGGGACGAACCCATCCACCTGCCCATCCAAACCGATCGCCCGCACCTGATCGGAGCGGACTCCGGTTTTCTTGACCAGGGCAACGATCGCAGAAACGATCGCCTCCGCCCAGTTCTCGGCGGGTTGTTCTGCCCAGGCGGGTTTGGGGTAGTTGATGGAGTAATCTGAGCCGGCTTCGCCAACGATCTTACCATCAGCGCCAACCAGAATCACCTTGACTGCCTGTGAACCAACGTCGCACCCAATGACATATTCCATCACAATGAAACCTCTTTGATCTAACTTGCAGGACACCCGTTATTCATTCGAGAAGCGTCTTATCCGAACCGCTTCGAGAGCGAAGGAACGCATTTGCGGTGAAAACTTCCTGCAGGTAAGTGTCGCAGGACGTTCCCGTCGCTCCCGGTTGAATCGCATGGCGCTCGCAATCTACGCCACCGGTAAAGGTCGTCTCCAACCAATCCCAGACCAGCATCATGTTGTCGTGAAAGCTGCCCTGAGGCACAAATTTTTTCTCGAAGAAAGCGCTGCCGATGGTGAAGCCCCAGGCTTGCGTCTCCCACACCCGGGCGATGCGGTCATACGAACCGATCGACCCCGCCGCTACAACAGGCACATTTACTGCAGTGACCACCTCGCGCAACAGGTCCTCGGCGTTGCCAACAAAACGGTAAGCCAGCAAATCCAACCCATGCACACCTTTTGCTTCCAACCGGCGGGCATCGGCGACAATATCTTCGATGGTTCCGTCTAGAACAGAGGGATGGCTGTGCACGTGTCCGGGGAAGGGAAAATAGCGGATGGGCTTGTCTTTGAGGTATTCATGGATCGAATCAAAGTAGACCGTTCCCATCAGGTAATCGAATCCCGACTCGACCGCCAGGCGGGCGCCCACCAGCCCTTCTTCCTCCGACAGGCTGACAACTTCAAGGTAAGTGGTTTTACCGGCGTCCTTCATATGCATAACAAGGTTCTTCATTTCTTCCGGCGGCAATCCCACATCCTTGAAGCCCCAATGTTGCACCGGGGTGCTTTTCATCTCCTCGAACATCTCGAGTGCATTCTGCACGGTTTGATCGTGGTGGGTAAGCATTACGACTAATTCTGGTTTCATCAACATTCTCCCTTCGACAATTTTTTAACAGTCGCGTTTAATAACGGCAGGTTCGAGTCACGTCCTGCCGGAGGGGCTTTCTAACCTTTTACAGCGCCAAAGGACAAGCCGCGCACCAGATGACGTTGGAGCGCAAAAATGAGCGCCGCTACTGGGATCGAGGCGGTCGTCGCTAAAGCGCACACTTCACCCCACAGGGTACCGTGAGGGCGGATCAGCGCCGGAATCTGGGACGCCACCGGGCGGGTTACGTCGCTGGTCAGAATCAGACCGTACAGAAACTCATTCCACGAGAAGATCATCGAGAAAAGCGCCACTGCCACCACACCAGATTTCACCAGCGGTAACACCGCGTGAAAGAAAGCACCAGTTCGCGAATAGCCATCCGACATCGCCGCGTCGTCAATTTCGCGGGGTATATCGTTAAAGAAGCTCCGTAACAACCAGATCACGAACGGCAGTGTAAAGGTGCAGTGCGCCAGAATCGGCGCGAGATAAGTGCCCAGTAACTGCGTTCGCGAGAAGATCAAGTACAACGGTAGTGCCAACACAACCGCCGGCGCCATCCGGAAGGTCAGGATCATATAGAACCAGCTTTCCTTACCGGGGATGGGAAAACGCGAGAAAGCGTAAGCCGTTGGCACGCCGATGACGATGCACAACGAAACCGCTGAGACTGCCACGATCAACGAGTTTAGGATCAACCGCCAGTACCCTTTGGTGATCAACACGGTTATGAAATTATCCAGGGTGGGTGTCCATATCCACACGATGTTCGGGCTCATGATCTCGGTGCGGGTTTTGAATCCCAGGCTGAACACCCACAACCAGGGAAACAGGAACAGGATCACGAGTACCGCCGTCAACAAATAAGATGTCCAGCGCAGCAACCGCTGGGTGGTGAAAAATGGTTGCTTGATTGCGATCGCTTGTGCAAGCGCTCCGGCTTCAACTGTTTCACTCATAAGATATTCCTCCTCACCCAGGCTCTTACTCGCCCTGCCATTTTTGCAGGACTTTATAGAGGTATTCCACAAGAATCGATATAAACACGAACAACACGATGATCATCGCCGAGCCGTAACCCAGATCCCAGTAACGGAAGACGTGCCGGTAGGCATACACGCCCACCGTTTCCGTCACCGTCCCAGGACCGCCGCGTGTCATCACCCAGATAATGTCAAAGATACGGAAGGCGTCAATGACCCGAATCAGCAGCGCCACCACGAGGTAGGGCCAGAGCAATGGCATCGTCACCCGCCAGAAGGTCTGAAAGGGATTGGCGCCGTCCACCTGAGCAGCTTCGTACGGCTCTTTGGGAAGTCCAAGCAAACCGGCGGTGAGAATGACCGCCACAAACGGCGTCCATTGATAGGTATCCACGCCGATGATCGCCGGAAGCGCCCAGGTGCTGCTGCCCAGCACCGCTTCGCGCACCAATCCGGCTTTCCTGAGCCAGATACCGATCACACCAAAATCCGGATTGAGGGTTAACACCCCGATCAAGCCGATCACCACCGGTGTCAGCAGGGTTGGCAAGAGCATGATCGGGATCAGTACCCTCGCCCGCTTGACCGCCGAGGCGATCACCAACGCCATGACCATACCCAGCAATCCTTGAATCAAGATCGCCGGAATCATGTAGGTGAAGGTGACTCTAAAACTATAGTAGAAATCTTTGTCGAAAACCAGCCTGCGGAAATTGGCGACCCCGATATATTGCCCGTAGGCGGTTGAGTCGGTAAAACTGAACGCCCGAAAACTGTAGGTGAGGGCTGTGATGAATGGGATCAAAATTATGATCAGAAACAGCAAAGCTGCCGGGAGCACCCACCACACAATATACTTTTTACTGTTCATACCGTTTCACTCCTCGTTACGGAAATCCTCGAAATTCCACCCGGAAGGTCAGGCGGTATCGATGCGGCGCTCTGTCTGAATATCGAAAAAGTGGCACTTTTTAATGTCGAAGGTCAAACCGACATTTTCGCCCTTGCCAGGTGCCTGTTGGGTGGCCAGCTTCATTCGCAATTCGATCGAATCCATGACCATCGAAACCACCGAGGTCTCGCCCAACACCTGAACATGCTCCACACTTGCTTCGAAGACCGGAGCATCCATAATTGTTGTGGCAAGCTCAAGGTCTTTGGGACGAATTCCGACCGTAACGCCACTGCCGTTTGAGCGACTGGCAAGCAGGTTTTTCAGGTTGGCGGGGATCTTATATCGCAGCAAGCCGGCAATAACCAGGTCATCACCATCCAATTGTGATTCGAACATGTTCATCGGCGGGTCACCGACAAAGCGGGCAACGAATACATTTGCTGGCTGGTTGTAGATCTCGTCCGGCGTGCCCAACTGCTCGATGGAACCGTTGTTGATCACCGCCATATAATCCGCCAACGAGAGCGCTTCGAGCTGATCGGGGGTCGTGTAAAGGGTTGTGATCCCCAGGTCCATCTGGATGCGCTTCAATTCACCGCGCATGCGGTGGCGCAGTTTGGCGTCCAGGTGCGCGATCGGTTCATCCAGCAGATATGCCTTGGGTTTGCGCACCAACGCCCGCCCCAGCGCAACCCGTTGCCGTTGACCTCCCGAAAGCTGGCGCGGCAGACGCTCCAGGAGCTCACCGATTCCCAGCATGTTGGCAATCTCCACCACCCGGGCGTTTTTGGCTTCATTGGTGTATTCATTCTTGCGCAGTGGCGCATCCAGTGGGAAGCGCAGGTTCTCGCGAACCGTAATCTGCGGGTAAAGAGCATACGTTTCGTAGGCAACGGCGATGTCGCGATCTTTGGGCTCCAGATTGGTCACATCCTTATCATCCAAAAATATGGAACCATGATCAACCGCTTCGTTGCCGGCGATCAATTTGATGGTCGTGGTTTTACCTGCACCAGCCGGGCCCAGCAGACAGAAAAATTTTCCATCCGCACATTCTAACGAAAGATCCCGGAGTGCCTGGACATGACCGCCTTTGTATTGCTTGCTTAAATTTTTCAGAGTAATCTTAGCCATGATCACCTCTATCAGGTAGAAAATAAAGACCCGGAGTGACGTTATACCAAAACATTCAAACCTTCTTTTGGCTCAAACAGATGGATCGGCTCTCGAAATTCCAGGTAAACCGGCGTATCCGGATCGGCGTGAAAATCGGGCGGCACTTCCACCAGGAACAACTCACCCTTCGCCAGTTTTATGCACACCAACGTCCGCTCGCCCTGGGGTTCGAGCACAAAAATTGTGCCATTAACCCCATTTTTGATCGGCTTCATGCTGACACCGATGCTTTCGGGGCGAATTCCGAGCCGAAAAGTGGGAGGACCGCTGTACTGGGACTCAATTTTCTTTACCAGTTCGGATGACAGAGGTAACTTGAAGGACGGCGATACCAGAAATGTTTTTCCATTCTCGGTTACCAGTTCGCAATCGGCAAAATTCATCGGTGGTTCACCGATGAAGCCGCCGACAAATTCGGTGCGCGGCTTCTCGTAAACTTCTTTGGGGGTGCCGACCTGCTGAAGGACTCCGAGGTTCATCACGGCAATACGGTCAGCCATCGTCATCGCTTCAACTTGATCGTGGGTGACATAAATGGTGGTCGTTTGAAGTCGATCGTGCAGTTTGACCAGTTCTTCGCGCATGCGCGCCCGTTTCCGGGCTTCGAGGTGCGAGATCGGCTCGTCCATCAGCAAGATGGACGGTTCGCGCACGATCGCCCGCCCGATGCCAACACTCTGCATCTGCCCGCCGCTGAGGCCTTTCACCCGCAACGGCAGCAAATCGGTGATGCCCAGAAAATCAGCCGCCCAACGCACTTTCACGTCAACAGCCGCCTTGCTGAAGCCACGAATTCGTAACGGAAAAGCGATGTTGTCGTAAACGCTCAAAAAGGGATAAAGCGCATAAGACTCGAAAACCATCGCTATATTCCGTTCGCGCGGCTCAAGGTCGTTTACCAGAACATCGTCAAACCACATTTCACCTTTGCTGATCTTTTCCAGACCGGCAATCATGCGCAGAGTGGACGATTTTCCGCATCCGGAAGGACCCAGCAAGGCAAAAAATTCTCCTTCATTACACGTCAGACTCAGGTCTATGACGGCATCAACACCACCTTCATAGACCTTCCAAATATTCTTTAGCACAAGCGTGGTCATGTTAGTGGTTCTCCCTTCCAACCTCAGTGATTGTTGAGCTCATGGTTCTCACGCTTTGAATCCTTCTTGAATGGCTGGAAGAACAAAAAGAACACGATCACCGCCCAGACCACCCA
>JBBIKU010000024.1:2507-3211 GCA_037445245.1 Anaerolineaceae bacterium | reverse complement strand
GTGAGCTTCGATGAAGCGCAGCCAGATCAGCATGAGGATGAAAAGCGACCGGTAAGCCCAAGTGATCTTATCACCTGCATTCATTGCCTTCTCCTTCGATCCTTAAAAGATCGCATCAAAAAATATGAGTCCTGTGTGCTTCGATGTGCAGTGTATTTTGTTGGCAATCAAGTTTGGCGGGCAAGACAGGGCGAGATAATGTGTCCCTGGCCTTGCCCGCCTTTGGTCTACCAATAAGACCTACCTGCTTAAGGGAGGATTTTTTCCATCTCGGCTGCCATGGAAGCCAGAGCCTCCGATGGCGTCACCTCACCGGAGACGGCGCGATTGACCCACAGGATGATCGTTTCTGTCAGCCGCTCTTCTTCAGGGACGGTGGGCTTGGAAACGATGGTTACCGAGGTGTCCCCGGTCGCCGGGTTCACAGCATCGATGTAGCGTTGAGGAACACCGACACCGCTGGGGTCGCCTATATTGCGCACCGATAACACCCAATCACCGCCGGTCTTGAGATATACCGAGGTGGGCACATAGGGAATAGCAACCACGCCTGCATCGTCGTAAGTGGTGCGCAGGGCAGATTGACCACCCAGTTTCATCTGGGCGATCTGAACGTCGGCGCCCATTGCCCACTGCACGAACAGCCATGCCAGTTCGGGTTTCTTGGAGCCCTTGGGGATCAGGTAATTCCAACCCTCGATCTG
>JBBIKU010000024.1:0-2497 GCA_037445245.1 Anaerolineaceae bacterium | reverse complement strand
CACACCGCGGTGGACTGGCCGAACCTGGCGCTGAACCTGGCCGCCGATTCGCCGGGCCGGCCGGCGGGGCGGGCGACGAGGGTGAGCCCCCTGGCGTCGATCGGCACCGCGCAGGCCACTGCGAAGGCGGCGTCGTCCCACTGGATTGCCATCGCCACCAGCCCCGATTGCTGGGCAGCCTGTTTTTCGTCCCAGGTGTAGCTGAGCACGCCAGGAGGAGCGAATTGCAGCATGTCAATGATCGTCTCGAGCGCTTGCAGACCTTCAGGTGAGTTCACCGTCACCGCGCCGTAGGAATCGCCGCGGTTGTCGGGTAAGGCGATCTCGCGCCCGCCAAAGGAGTACAGCACGTTGATGAAATCGTACCAGGCGGTCACGTGGCGAGCGCCACCCCAGGCATGACCATAAACATCGAATCCGAGCGTCTCGCCTGCAAGCGTTTCACCAGCCGAGCGGGTGAAGAATTCCGCTGCGTCGCGATACTCATCCCAGGTCACCGGGGGATTGGGCAATTCGTAGCCGTATTCCTCGAGGAATGCCGCCTGCTCGTCGGGATGATCGAACCAGTCGTAGCGGTACCACAGGTACATGCTGATGAAGTGGAACGGCAAGCCGTAGATTTCGCCGCGATAGGTGCAGGTCTCGCGGAACCACTCTTCTGAGAGCAGATCGTCTTCGAAGCTGAAATTCGGATCGCGCAGCGCCGGATCGTTGTAGAAATTGCCAATCGGCAGCAGCCAGTCGTTTTCGACCAGCTTGCCCATCGCCCGGTGCGGTTGCAACACAACGTCGTAGACACCGGTCTGCCCGGCGAAATCGAGGGTCACCTTCTCAACGGCTTCCTCGTGACCCAGTCCTTCGACGATAACGGTCGTGCCGGTAATTGCCTCAAATTCCGATTTGAGTTCCTCCAGCGCCTCGAGCGGCGGGAGCGCCTCACCGATCACCCGGAGCGTCTCGCCTTTCCAGGGCGCTGCCGCCGATGCCAGCGTCCACTCACCCGGTTCTCCCGGTTCGACTGGCGCTGCCGGGGGTTCTGCCGGTGCGGCAGGCGCACACGCCGTCAACGCCAACGCGGCAATTATCAACAGGTTAATCAGAAACACAGTTGTTCGCTTCATTACCAATCTCCTCCTATTTCAAAATTTGCTAGCTGGATAATCAGGTTACCGACATTAAGATCATACTTAATCAATAATCCGCTTCCAACACCTCCTTCCTGTTTGGGCGGCGGTGATTCGTCTACTCGTGTTCCTCAAACCACCCTGAATTTTCCACATACGTCGCTGTAAAACCCCAATCTGCTTTCTGCCTACACCTCTGAATCAGTAATTCGGCCCCTTACGATGGATGATGAAGGTGATCTTGTCGGCAAGATGATATTCCACCGCATGGATTAACGGGCGGTTGCGAATATCGTAATCGGTTTGCACAAAGAGCAGCAGGGGCGTGTGTTGGTGAATCTTTAGTTTGTCCGCGTGCTCTTTACCGGCGATGATCGGGTGAATTTTCGCATTTCCGTGTGTCACCCGGAGATTGTGGTTTTTTAAGAGGTAGGTATACAGGGATTGTTCCTGGAATTCTTCCGGCGTTGGCTCCCGGTTGCCAAAGATCTCAGCCGGCACCATGTCAAAAGACCACACAACCGGCACATCATCTGCGGTACGCACCCGTTCCATGACCACCACGAGGGCGCATTCTTCCAATTCGAGCGCTTTGGCGGTGGAGGACGAGGCTTCTTCGATTCGAAAATCGGCGCTCAACGTACCGGGCTGCAACCCGGCTTGCGTGATCATCTGGGTAATGCCAAAATTGTTACTGATGTCGTTGACCATCATGCGCTTGGAGACGTAAGTACCCAAACCGCGCCGCCGCACGATCAAGCCTTGCTCTTCGAGCATACGCAGCGCCTCGCGCAGTGTCGTGCGCGAAACAGCCAGCATTTGCATCAATTCCATTTCGGGCGGCAGTTGGCTGCCAACCGGGAACTTGCCCTCCTGGATGGCATCGATGAGTGTGTTGGCTGTAGCCGTGGTGAGCGTTATATGTCGGGGTCTCTCTAAGCTGGGTGCAATCACTCGATGGTCATCGATCATGGCTAACTGCAAATCGCGCCTTTCATATGATCTCGGACGTAGATCGTAAAAAAAGCCGCCCGGTGGTAAATGTAACCTTTCCGGCTTGCTTTACGAAAACATGGATACCGATAAGGGGGTAAAAAGAAAGGACATCAGATACAAATAAGATGTCAGGATGTATGACATAGTGATGTCACAATTACTATAGCAAAATCGATCATCGATGTCAAGCAGGGAGTGAAATTTTAAGATTGACATAAACGGATAAATCTGGTATATTATATATAATTATTCCCCACCCTGCCGGGGGGGGGATCGGAGATACCAAATATGACCGATCACGATCACCGCAATGCCATCCGTCGCCTTAAAACCGCCGAAGGACACCTGCGCGGCATCCAACGCATGCTGGAAGAAGG
>JBBIKU010000023.1:0-20297 GCA_037445245.1 Anaerolineaceae bacterium | reverse complement strand
AACGGCAAGCGACCCGCATCTGCCGGAATGGGCGCGTCGGCTACCGTTGCCGCTCGGCTTGCTGGGCGCAGATCAGATCATTGCCGTCTCACCAACCTACGCTGCTGAAATTCTCACCCCTGCCTTTGGCTGCGGGCTGCAAGATTTCCTCAAAACTCGTTCAGCAAGGATCAGCGGCATTCTCAACGGCTTGGACATCCAATCCTGGAACCCTAGAACCGACCCGGCGCTCGAAGTGCGTTACAACTTTGTCAACCTCGAGGAGCGAGCCGCAAACAAGCAAGCCCTGCAACATCAGCTAGGATTGGCGACGGAAGCCGATGTACCACTCTTGGGGCTGGTCAGCCGTCTCGACCCACAAAAAGGGGTCGATCTGGTAGTCGAAGCGTTGCGGCAGCTCGCAGAACAGCGCTGGCAAGCCGTTTTGCTGGGCACCGGTGATAAGTTGATCGAACAAGCCCTGCGCCAGCTCGAACAGGAAATCCCAGGCAGAATTCGCACCGTGCTGACTTTTGACACCCACCTCGCCCGTCGCATTTACGCCGGCGCAGATATCTTGATGATGCCCTCACGCTACGAGCCGTGTGGCTTGGCGCAGATGATTGCCATGCGCTACGGTTGCGTTCCGGTTGGACGCGCCACCGGCGGGCTTAAAGACACCATCATCGACGACCCAAATCCGACCCACAGCACCGGCATCCTCTTCAAAGAGCCAGATGTGAAAGATCTGGTCTCCGCTCTGCGTCGGGCAATGGCACTCTACTCCAAAAGCGCCATTTGGCCCCTCATCCAAATCAACGGCATGCGTCAGGACTTTTCCTGGCGCCGTTCTGCGCAGGCATATGCAGCCCTTTATCGCAAACTGCTTGCGGAGCGTAATTCTGAGGCGGAGGTTGCATGATCAGCGAAAAACGCTCAGCCGGAATCCTTCTGCATCCCACCAGTCTCCCCTCGCCGGACGGCATTGGAGATCTGGGTCCAGAAGCGTACCGATGGATTTCTTTTCTTGCCGAAAGTGGGTGCAATCTCTGGCAAGTGCTACCGCTGGGACCCACCGGGTACGGAGATTCTCCCTATCAATGCTTTTCAGCCTTTGCCGGCAATCCCTATTTGATCAGCCCAACCCTGCTCTACGAAGACGGGCTGCTTACCCGCGCCGATCTGGCAGACCGACCCGAATTCCCCGGGCATACGGTTGTCTACGGCGACATCATCCCCTGGAAGTTGACCATCCTCAACCGAGCCTTCAGGTGCTTCAACCAATCCCCGCCCGCCGAACTGGTGACGGAATTTGAGGAATACTGCCAATTGCACGCCCACTGGTTGGAAGATTTTGCTCTGTTTATGGCAATCAAAGAGGTACACGGCGGTGCCTCTTGGGGCGAGTGGGAAATGCCGCTACGCATGCGCCAGCCTAAAGCCCTGACATCGTTTCGCCTCGAAAAAGAAGATCACATTCGCCGCCAAAAATTCTACCAGTTCCTCTTCTTCCGGCAATGGCAGGCGCTGCGCCAGCACGCCGTCCAGAATGGAATCCGCATCATTGGCGATGCCCCCATTTTCGCCGCCTTTGACAGCTCCGATGCCTGGGCGAACCCCGAATTATTTCACCTGGATGCGCAACGAATGCCAGCTTTTGTCGCCGGCGTCCCGCCAGATTACTTTTCTCCAACCGGGCAGCTTTGGGGCAATCCACTCTACCGTTGGGAGGTGCATGCCAAGAGCAGATTCGAGTGGTGGGTTGAACGCATGCAAGCCGCGCTGGAAATGGTCGACCTGATCCGCCTCGACCATTTCCGCGGTTTCGCCGGATACTGGGAGGTGCCCGCCGGAATGCCCACCGCCGAGGTCGGTCGCTGGGTGAAGGGACCCGCACACGCCATCCTGCAGGCATTCCAGCAAGGCTTGCATGGGCTGCCGATCATCGCCGAGGATCTGGGCGAGATTACCCCCGATGTGATCGAACTGCGCGACCATTACAACCTGCCAGGGATGAAAATTTTTCAGTTTGCTTTTTCCAGCGACGCTGACGACCCTTTTCTACCACACAATTACCCGGTCAACTGCGTGGCGTACACCGGCACGCACGACAACGATACCGCTCTCGGCTGGTACCAGAACGCTCCGGAAAATGAGCGTGATTTTTGCCGGCGCTACCTGGCGCGTTCCGGCGAGAACATCTCATGGGATATGATTCGGGCGGTGTGGTCTTCGGTGGCGATCTTTGCCGTGGCACCCCTGCAAGACTTTCTGGAACTGGGCAGCGAAGCGCGTATGAACGTCCCGGCAAGAGCCAGCGGTAACTGGAGCTGGCGCTTCGAAGCCATCGCCCTCACCCCGCCTCTGACAGAGAGGATTTTGGAAATTAACACCCTTTACGGACGATCCGCAAAACCCAAGCCGCCCAAGCCCTGAACCGATAAGCTGAGGCAAGATCGAATTTCAAGATTGCCCCCTGCTGCCAGCGGCTGCGGTTGCCTGGCTGGCGTTGCGGCGCTCACCCAGCGAGACCAGATAAATCCCAACCAAAATGAGGGCGCCGCCCAGCAGTTCAAAGGAGGCTGGCGTCTCGCGCAAAAAAATTAACGCCAGCACCGCAGACCCAATCGGTTCACCCAGCAATGCCACCGAAACGTAAGCGGCGCTGACATGCCGCAACACCCAGTTGAGCGAGGTATGCCCCACCAGTTGCGGTAACAACGCCAGCGCAATCAGCCACCCGTAAGCCTGTGGGGGGTAACCGATGAGCTTCTCGCCGCGCACCGCCACCGCCACCAACAAGAAGACCGCCGCCGCTCCGTAAACCAGAAAAACATACGTCCCTAACGAAAGCGACGCCCGCAAGCGTCTGCCTGCCAGGAGGTAGCCGGCAGCGAACCATGCCCCTACCAACGCCAGCAGGTTACCGCTCAGCGCCCGCCCGTGAAGGAAATTCGAAAACTCGCTGCAATTCAAGCCGTTTGCGCCGATTGAACAGCCTTCGGCCGCCCCCACCATGGCACCACCAGCCAGCGCTATCACCAGCCCGATCCACACCGCCGGCGGCGGCTGCTCACCCAGCACCAGCGGTGAGAGCAGTGCCACCCACAGCGGCGTGGTTGTCACCAGCACCACCGAGCTGGCAACCGATGTGTATTCCAAAGAGGTGAACCAGCTTACGAAATGCATGGCAAGCAGAAACCCCACCAGCAACAACCATAAGAACCTGCCCGCATCCAAGCGGCTAATCTCCCCTCGCTGGCGGGTCAAAGCAAAGGGGAGCAACACCAGGGTGGCAAATCCCAGGCGATAGGTCGCCACGACCAGCGAAGAGGCATGCTGTTGCCCCAGCCGAATGAACAAAGCCGCGGTCGAGACCGCCAGCACCCCCAAGAAAAGCACGGCTAGCGGCGGCAAAGATAAAGGTTTGTACAATCGCATCTTTGTTTAACTTGACAATTAAGGT
This sequence comes from Anaerolineaceae bacterium, assembly GCA_037445245.1. Classification (GTDB taxonomy): domain Bacteria; phylum Chloroflexota; class Anaerolineae; order Anaerolineales; family Anaerolineaceae; genus JBBIKU01. The sequence goes on along the minus strand of JBBIKU010000023.1, from coordinate 16,852 downwards.
CTTAATATGTACAATAATGATACAAATCGTCAGACTTGTACTGGCTATCGAAAAATCAAAATATCACCGTACACAATCAGGAGGCACGAATGACATTCCAACTACCACCACTACCCTACAGTTTCGATGCCCTGGAACCGTCTATCGACGCCAGGACCGTAGAAATTCATTATACCAAGCATCACCAAGCGTATCTTACCAATCTCAATGCGGCCTTTGAGAAGCATCCGAAATTCTTCAACCTGTCGATCGAGGACATCTTGAAGGATCTCAACCAGGTTCCCGAGGAAATCCGCACCGCAGTTCGCAATAACGGCGGGGGACTTTTCAACCATAACGTCTACTGGTCGATCATGGGCGGCAAGGTGGGCGGCGAACCCAAAGGAAAACTGGCGGAAGCCATCCACAAAGCTTTCACCGACTTTGCTAGCTTCAAGGAGCAGCTAGAGAAAGCCGGCATGACGCGATTTGGCAGCGGATGGGCATGGTTGAGTAAAAGACCGGACGGGACGCTCGTCATCCATTCCACCCCCAATCAGGACACCCCCTTGGCAGACGGACTTTTCCCAATTTTGGGGGTGGACGTGTGGGAACACGCCTATTATCTCAAGTACCAAAACCGTCGCGCAGAATATCTCACCAATTGGTGGGACGTGGTAAACTGGGAGGAAGCTGAACGGCGTTTTGAAATGAGCGCCTGAATCCAACAACCAGTTTATTTTTGATGGAGGAGCCATGACCTATGTGATCACCAGTTTGTGCCTGCGGGATGGCGGATGTGCCACCGTTTGCCCGGTTGAATGCATCGTGCCTGGCAAACCGGTAGAAGAGTGGCCGTGGTATTATATCGACCCGGACACCTGCATCGACTGCGGCGCCTGCGTACCCGAATGTCCGTTTGACGCCATTTTCCCCGAGGACGAAGTTCCAAAGGCTTACAAGGCAAAGGGCGGAGAGCGTCTCTCACAACCGGTGGGTACCCCCGGTTTCAACGAAGTCTACGATGGTACCGATCACGCCGGTGAAGCGGTTCACCTCACAGCCACAAAAACACTGGCGGTTGGTGAAACGGTGGATCTGACTCCCGATATCCCCGTCAATGCCGAATTCTTCACCAAGGGACCCGGCTACGACGCCCTGAACAAATGAAGCGATCGGCTAGCGCGGACTAACCCGCGGCGAGATCGCCCAGATTGGCAGAAGCAGCATAACAAGCAGCACCAATAATGCCAGCCTGGTTGAAAAACCGGGCTGGTACAATTTTTGCCCGCGTTTTCAGGTGGGGCGCAAACATGTCGAACTGCTTGCTGATCCCGCCCCCGATGATGATCAAATCAGGAGTAAAGATGGTCTCCAGATGGGTCAGCACTTCTTGCAGGCGGCGCGACCACACTTTCCAGGAATAGCCCTTCTTATCGCGCACTGCTGCCGAGGCGCGTTTCTCGGCATCCTTGCCGCGTATTTTAAGATGTCCAAGCTCGGTATTGGGCAGCAAGACGCCGTTGATGAAAATCGATGAACCGATCCCGGTGCCCAGCGTGAGAATCAAAACCATCCCTTGCTCGCCTTTACCGCCACCAAACCGCATTTCGGCGATACCGGCTGCATCGGCGTCGTTGACAACCGCCACCGGACAAGCGGTGCTTTCCCGCAACAGGTTGGCTACATCGAGGTTGATAAAAGACGAGTGAACATTGGCAGCACTGTATGCCACACCGTCGCGCACCACCGCCGGAAAGCCGGCTCCGATCACACCCCGATAGGCAAATTTTGCGGCGATTTTTGCCACCCGTTCGGCGATATCTTTCGGCTTTGGCAGTTCAGGGCATGCCAGCCGTATCCGCTCACTGGTCAATAACCCCGTCTCGGTATCGACCAGCGCCCCTTTTACCGCAGATCCCCCAATATCAATCCCCAGCCCATTCATTTGATTTCTCCCATTATTTTGTCTGGCAAAACGCCTCAAGGACAGGCGTTCTGCTGGTGCTCCTCGTATGTCGTGGCGAAAACGTGCCGACCCGATCCATCGCAGGCGGCGCGGAAATAATAGTAAGGCGTCTGCGCCGGAAATGCCACCGCTTCGAGCGCGCCCGGGCTTGGGTTGCAAATCGGCGTCGGTGGCAGTCCGTTATAAATATAGGTGTTGTAGGGTGAATCGAACGCCAGATCGCTCCGCGACAGCGGGTTGGTCCACCAGGTCTGGTGATCGGGGTTATAACCGACCGCATATTGTACAGTGGGGTCGGCGTCCAGTTTCATCCCCGTTTGCAAGCGGTTATGGAAAACCGAAGCGATTAGCGCCTGTTCCCCTGCCACCACAGCTTCGCGTTCGACAATCGAAGCCAGGATGAGCGCTTCATTTAGATCAAGACCCTGCCGCTCCACGGCAGTCCGCAGCTCTGGCGTAATGCTCTCCGCAAAACGCTCCAGCATGATCTGGATCATCTGTGCGGCGCTTGTTTCCCGATCCAGGATATATTCAGCGGGCATGAGCAATCCTTCCAAGGTGGCAACTTCAGTTATTCCTTCCGGCAGATGAAACCCGCCCGGGTTCCGCGCCAGTTGTATAAACTCCTCTGCGGTGATCTGCAATCCGGAAGTCGGCAGGGCGGAGGCGACCTCCTCCAACCGCCACCCGGCTAATATCCTGAATTTCACCTCCTGGGGAGTAGCATCCTGAAGCGCCAAGGCAACCTCCAGGGCATTGAGCGCCGGACTGAGTTTGAATTCACCCGCCTGGATCAAGGTATCCGCCCCTGAATAGATCAAATAGAGGCGGAAGGACATCGCCTCGCGGATGATCCCTTCCCGTTCGAGCCTGAAAGCGATCGAATTGATCGATTCACCCAGAGCTATCGAAAAAGGTCTCTCTGTGCCGGCGGGGTCCAGCGGCTGAATCAGATCAGAGCGGTACAGAAACAACTGCGCAGAAATCGTTAGACGCTGCAGGGGTGTGAGCGCCGGATTGGCAGGTCCGAATTCCCGTTGCGCCAGTTGCGGCAGTGCATTCGCCACCCAAATCATCCCCAATACCAGGGTGCACAGCGCCAGAAACAACAGCACCGCCACAATTCGGCTCAGCCAGGATTTCCGTTTTCTACTCATTCATTGTCTCCGGATGAGGCAGCGCTGGCGCTGGAATCTAGTGCATCCAGGTACGATTGCAAAATGGCCGTGGCTGCCAGCGCATCCAAATGACCTTTGCGGCGAGAACGGCGCGCTCCCAGCGCCAGCCGCGAAGCCCGCGCCTCCTGTGTGCTGCCACTTTCATCCCACAGAACCACCGGCAGGGCGGTCTGACTGCGGATGGCTTCAGCCAAGCGGGCAGCCTTACGAGCCTGGGCGCCGGGCTTTCCCTCTTCATCCAGCGCCTGACCCACCACAATGCAATTTGCCCCCTGTGACTCCGCCAGCCGGGCGATTTCTGCCGCGTCCACCAACCGCTGTACGTGGTTGACAACGGTCAACGGGTTGGCAATCGTCCCGCTGAGATCACTGACCGCCACCCCGATGCGTTTATCGCCAGGGTCGACCGCCACAATTCGACCTTTGCTCATTGCGTCAGCACCTCGATGCGATAAGGCAGTACAGGCAACCTGCCCCACCACGCCGGCGTGACGGCAATCTGTGGTGGTGATTGTAGATTGAACTGCGCCTGTAACATCTCCACCGCCGCCTTCACCTCACTGCCCAAAACGCTGGCGATCACCGCCTCGCGCCGCAACTCCGCCTGCAAACGGCGAGTAGCCTGGATGCGCCAGCGGGCGCTGCCTCCCTGCACCACAGGGTCGCTCGTCGCAACCACGTTAATCGTCTCCGGCAGTGGCAGGTAACTAGGTGGTAAAGCGGCATCCAGGGCAGCAATCACCACCCCTTCCAGATCATCTTCTTCGACCACCCAGGCTTCGAATTCGAGCCGCAGGGTCAACGTCAGGCGTTCAGCCGCCTCCCTTGTCTTGGGATCGCGCTGCTCGAACAGGGTACCTTTATAAGTCAGGCTGTCAGGGATCAAAATTTGCCCCGGTTGCACCAGCGCACTCAATTCCACCAAAGCAGTTTCGGAAAGGTTATCAATCATTTGTGCCCTGAGGCGGGCGTAATCCTGTTCGGTCGGGGCACGCAGCACCTGATCAGCGCCACCCATCGTGGCTTCAGGATTGGTGACGGTTAGTCGCGTCCCGATGATGCCCTCGATGGCTGTGATCTGCCCGGCGGCGACGTTGCCGACTTCTCCAAGCTGCAACGCGTGCACCGCTATCTCGCTGAACGTGCCAGGTCCCGCCGGGACAATGACCGCCTCGCCGGTTTCAAAGCGTGCTCCATCTTCGCCGGGGACACGCACTACCATACCGCGCGGTAGCGGCACCTCCTCGGTGGTCAGGTTGGTCAGGCGCACCCAGCCCACCGCCCTTTGTTGCGGAACGAGCAGCACGCCACTGGCAGCAGTTTGCTCCTGCCCTTCGACGACCACGCTGATTCGCTGCGCCGGCAAACCGCCCGAGACGTTTGCCGTCACGATCCCCGGGTTTGCCCACACCTCCAGCGAGAGGTGTTGATCGCGCTGCGCCATGGTGAGGCTGATCCTGGCTTGCGGCAGAAGGAACAAACCCAGTGTCAGCACCACCGCCACCGCCACCCCAAAGATCGCCAGGCGTGTCCCCACCGGCAAGGGCTTTCGGCGCCGCTCAGAGACCATGTACTCATGAAGCGTTTCGAAATGCTGACGCCGTTCGCGCCTGGCAGCCAAGGCAGCCGGTGAAAGCTGTCGCCTGCGCCGCCACGATTTTGCCTGGGCTTCATCTGCCGTCGCGAAGACCGGAATGCCCAGCAGGGTGGCAATGGCGGTCACCTCAGGATTGCGGGTGACCAGAGCGACCTGGGCACCCAAGTGCTGCCCGTGACGCTGCAACAACACCAGATCGATTCGCCGCGAAAATGCTCCCGTTCGTTTGGGCAACCACAACAAAATCCGTCCCGCTTTGCTCCAGGACATCTTGTCGCGAGCGGAGATGGCGTCGTCATTTTCTTCCAGTCGGATCACATACGTTTTCATCAGCAACTACAGCAAATTATACAATAGCCCGCCAGTGCAGATATTCCGAAACTTTTCGACTTCGACTATAATGAAACAAAGAGGTTCTATTTGACAATAGAAACGGCTGCGCTGGCTTGTGATTCAGCCACCAGCTGCCAATTGACCCGGATGGTGAGTTATGAAACGTACCATACCCGTTTTCCTGTTGGTTCTCGCCCTTCTTCTTTCTGCCTGTAATTTTCCCCAACCACCGCAAACCCCCACGCCGGATGCGCTCGCCACCGCGGTTGCCGAAACGCTGACCGCCCAGCCGCTCTTCGAAGAGACCGCCACCCCCTTCCCCAGCGAGACTCCGGTCGAAGCGATCGAACCCTCGCCCACGCCCAGCCAAACGCCGACCGCCACCGTTTCAGCCGAAGATCCGCTCACCTGGCTAGGCAACCCCGCCCACCGTGACCCGCTCGACAGCGGCAGCGGGTTCGGAATTGGCGACTCAGGTTACGACGACGGCGTCACCAAAATCAACCTTGTCAGCGGCGCCCTGCGCTTCAGCAGTTCGAGCACCACCGGCTGGCGCGGCTGGCGCCTGCGCCCGCCCGCAATTCAGGATTTCTACCTTGAAGCCAAGTATAACGTGGTGAGTTGCGGCGGGGCGGACGTTTACGGCATCGTCTTCCGGGCACCCGATCCCAAATTCGAGGACGGTCGCGGCTACTATTTCGGCATCACCTGCGACGGACGTTACACCCTTACCAGTTGGTCTGCTAGCGGCACGCGCGCCGTGATTACCCTCACCTCCACCGACGCCATCAACACCGGCGCCAGCCAGACCAACCGCATCGGTGCCATGGTCAAGGGCAGCAATATAAAACTCTACATCAATGGTAAGCTGGTTCAGGATCTGGAGGACACTACCCTCACCGAAGCCGGCGCTTACGGAGGTTTCATCGGCGGTTTTTCCGGCAACCTTACCGTCGATATGGACGAGATCGCTTATTGGAATCTCCCCTGAAGCGGCAAGGGTGAAGGTCCAACGTCGAAATGACTCTGTCCTCGAAGCCACCAACACATCCGGCAATGCGATTGGCGCGCCAAATACTGGAAATGCGCCCGCTCTATCTGGACACCGAGACCACCGGCTTAGATCAGAGTGCGGAGATCGTTGAGATCGCCGTCCTCGATTCGGACGGCAGCCCGTTGTTTCAATCGCTGGTCAGACCCACCCAACCGATCCCTCCTGAGGCGATGCGCATCCACGGCATAAACGACGAAATGGTACGCGCCGCCCCACCCTGGATTATCGTCTGGCAAAGCCTGCGACCACTTCTGAACAACCGGCTGGTGGCAGTCTATAACGCCGAATTTGACCTGCGAATGATGCAACAATCTCACAGCCGCTACCGCCAGCCATGGCGCGAACGGATTACCCATCACTGCATTATGAAGCTCTACGCCGAATTCCGTGGAGAAAGCAACCGCCAGCGGAGTGCTTTTCGCTTTCACAGCCTGGAAGACGCCGGCAGGCAACTGGGAATCCCTTTGCCCAACAGCCACCGTGCTGTCGATGACGCTTTGCTGGCGCGCGCTGTCCTGCACGCCATCGCCGAAAAGAAGATCGGGCTCAACTCGCCAGCTCAAAAAACGTAAACGTTTAACCCGCCTCACTCAGGGAAAACCCTCACTCGTGACTGCCGATATTCCCCTCACCCCTCACCAACAAGCCCTGATTGCAAATCCGCCGAAGGCGCGGCTGTTCCTGGAAGGCGCCGCTGGCAGCGGCAAAACCACGGTCGGTGTTCAACGGTTGCTGCATTGCATCCGCACCGGCGTTGCCGCCGAAAGCTTTTTAGTGCTGCTGCCACAGCGCGCCCTAGGACTACCCTATTATCAAGCCTTGCGCCGTCCCGACCTCCCTGCCGGTGGCAACGCGGCGGTGATGACCCTGGGTGGGTTGGCTCGGCGCATGACCGCCCTCTTCTGGCAGCTCGTTGCCAAAGAAGTCGGTTTTGCCCATCCCGACCGTTCACCGCTTTTCCTGACGCTGGAAACCTCACAATACTACATGGCACGTCTGGTCGAACCCCTGCTGGACGAGGGCTACTTTGCAAGCGTGAGCATCGACCCCAACCGGCTTTACAGCCAGATTCTCGACAACCTCAACAAAGCCGCTGCCACCGGAATTGCCCATTCCGACTTTGGCGAGCGCCTCAAATCCGCCTGGATCGGCGATTCCAGCCAGCACCGCATCTACGAGGACGCCCAGGATTGCGCCATTCGCTTTCGAAACTATTGCCTTCAGCACAACCTGCTCGATTTTTCGCTGCAACTGGAAATCTTTGCCAACCATCTCTGGCAATCTGCACTCTGCCAAGATTACCTGATGCAGCGTTACCGTCATTTGATCTACGACAACATCGAAGAGGACATCCCACTGACGCACGACCTCATCCGCCAGTGGCTTCCTTTGTTCGATTCGGCGCTGCTGATCCATGATAACGACGGCGGCTTTCGTGTCTTCCTCGGCGCAGACCCCCGCAATGCCTACCTGTTAAAAGACGCCTGCGATGCGAACGTTGAACTGAACGCTTCCCACGTTACCAGCCCCGCCCTGCGCCAGTTTCAGCTTTGCCTGAGTCAAGCCATCACCCGCCAAGCCATCACCTCCCCCCGGCAAATCACCCCAGCGGTGCGCTTCTCCTACCACCGCTTCACCCCCCAGATGACGGAGTGGGTTTGCAGACAGATCGCCGAATTGGTGAATGGCAACGGCGTTGCCCCCGGCGAGATCGCTATCCTGACCCCCTACCTCAGCGATTCGCTTCGTTTTTCACTCATCAACCGCCTCGAAGCGCTGGGGGTAGCAGTGCATTCACACCGTCCCTCCCGTAGCCTGCGCGATGAACCCGCCGCTCTCTGCCTGATGACGCTGGCGCGCCTGGCACATCCCGCCTGGAAGCTACCCGTCTCCCGTCAGGATCTGCGCTATGCCTTGATGTCCGCCATCCAGGGCATCGATCTGGTGCGGGCGGATCTGCTGGCACGGATTACCTACAACGAGAACATACCCCAGGCTGGCTTGGGTTCCTTCGATCTTATCCGCCCCGAAATGCAGGAGCGCATCAGCCACACCCTGGGGGCGCGGTTCGAAACCCTCCGCACCTGGATCGAAGACTACCGGCAATCCGGCGATGAGGTGTTGGATGTTTTCTTCAGCCGTATTTTCGGCGAGGTGCTTTCGCAACCCGGCTTTGGCTTTCACACCCGCTTTGATTACGCCAGTGTGGCTGCCCGTTTGATCGAATCGGTTCAAAAGTTTCGTTGGGTCACCGATGAAATATCGTTGGCAGAAAGAATACCCATTGGCAGAGAGTACCTTCAAATGGTAGCGGCGGGCGTGGTTGCCGCCCAATCCCTGCCAGCATGGGAAGAGATGAGCGGAAACGCGGTGCTGCTCTCGCCTGCCTACACCTTCCTGATGGCAAACCGCCCTGTCTCCTATCAGTTCTGGCTGGATGTGGGCAGCAACGGTTGGTGGGAGCGTCTCTACCAGCCCTTGACCCATCCTTACGTGCTCTCACGCCACTGGCAGCCCGCTGCCTTATGGACAGACAAGCACGAATACGCCAGCAATCAGGAGACGCTCTCACGCCTGACGCGTGGACTGATTGCCCGCTGCCGCCAGCAGGTTATCCTGTGCATCAACGGCACGAACGAACAGGGCGACGAACCTCGCGGCGTCCTGTTGCAGGCGATCCAGGTGCTGTTGCGGCGCCTGCCGGCGAAGCTGGAGGGCCATGATGTTTAAACCGCGCCCGATGCAGGCACAGGTTCTGACTTACCGACAGGGCAGGATGGGCGTCTCCGCCGTTCCGGGAAGCGGCAAAACCCACACCCTTTCCTATCTGGCATCGCTGCTGATCAGCGAACCCATGCTGGAAGAAGATCAGGAAGTGCTGATCGTCACCCTGGTCAACTCGGCGGTGGATAATTTCACCTACCGCGTGCAAAGCTTCATCCGCCAATATGGCATTCTGCCCGGCATGGGCTACCGCGTGCGCACACTGCACGGACTGGCGCACGACATCGTGCGCGAGCGACCCGATCTGGTTGGGCTTTCGGATCGCTTTCAAATTGTCGACGAGCGCGAATCGGGTGAGCTGCTCGAATCAGCCGCCCTCACCTGGTTGCGCTCGCACCCCGATTTTATGGAAGCCTTCACCCGAGAAGATCTCGATCCCTTTCAAGACAGCCGTTTGCAGCGTGATTGGCAGTCGCTGGTGATCGATATCGCCAGCAGCTTTATCCGGCAGGCGAAGGATCTGCAAATGAGCCCGACTGCTATCGAAGAACACCTGACGGCAATCAAAAACCCCCACCCACTGCTCCAGATGGGATTGGAGATCTACCACGATTACCAGCGCGCCCTCAATTATCGCGGCGCAGTCGATTTCGATGATTTGATCCGCCTGGCGTTGCAGGCGTTGCGTTGCGACCCCGATTTTCTGGCTCGCTTGCGCCACCGCTGGCGCTACATCCTCGAAGACGAAGCCCAGGACAGCAGCCGTTTGCAGGAGGAGATCCTACGTCTGTTGGTGGGCGAAAACGGCAACTGGGTGCGGGTGGGCGATCCCAATCAGGCGATTTTCGAAACCTTCACCACCGCCAACCCCGCCTATCTGCTCGATTTCATGCAAGAAAAAGGCGTGATCAGTCGCACGCTGCCCAACTCGGGACGCTCATCGCACACCATCATCCGCCTTGCAAATTACCTGACAGACTGGACGCGCACCCGGCACCCCAACCCGGCGCTGCGCCACGCCCTCAACCTTCCCTCATCGAACCAGTGCCAGCGGGTGATCCCCAGCCCAATCCGGTCGATCAACCCGATGGCGTGTTCATTTCCACCAAGAAGCTGACGCCAGATCAGGAAGTAAAAGCGGTTGTGCGCTCACTCAAGGGCTGGTTTCCCCACAACCCGCAGCAAACGGTCGCGGTGCTGGTGCCTCGCAACGAACGCGGCGCCCGCTTGGTGAACGAACTCAAAAATAGTGGTCTTGAGGTGGTCGAATTGCTGCGCTCCACCCTTGCCACCCGCACCGTGGCGGGGACTCTGGCTGCCATCCTGCACACCCTGGCTGACCCAATCTCAGCGCCGCGCCTGGCTACAGTTTACCATCAGTTGCGCCAGCAGCAGGAAGCGCATAAAACTCGAGTTGCTGCCTGCCATGACCTGCTACGTCGTTGCACCCAGATCGAGGATTACCTCTACCCGCGCCCCGGGCGCGACTGGCTCTCCAATCTGGAAGCTGAAGACTGCCAGCCGGAGGTGTTGGATGAACTGCGCTGGCTGCGCCAGCAAGTGGTACGCTGGCAGGAAGCCACCCTGCTGCCCATCGATCAGCTCATCCTGACCATAAGCCAGGAAATATTCACCCAACCGGCTGATCTGGCGCTGGCGCACAAGCTTGCCCTGATTTTGGAACGGGCAGAGCGCCTGCACCCCGACTGGCGCCTGTTCGAATTCAGCCACGAGCTTGAAAGCGTGGCCCACAACCGCCGCAAGTTGATCGGTTTCAGCGATGACGACACCGGTTTTGACCCCGACCGTCACTGCGGCAAGGTGGTCGTTGCAACCGTTCACAAGGCAAAGGGACTTGAATGGGATCGGGTTTACTTGATGTCGGTCAACAATTACGATTTCCCATCCGCCGATGAGATCGACACTTTCATCTCTGAAAAATGGTTCGTGCGCGATCGCCTCAACCTGCAGGCGGAGTGCCTCAGCCGCCTTAAGGCGCTGGTTGCTGGTGATCTCACCGGTTTATATGCGGAGGAGGGCGTCGCTACGGTGGAATCGCGCCTGGACTACGCCGCCGAACGCTTGCGATTGCTCTACGTTGGGATCACCCGCGCCCGCAAAGAGCTGATCATCACCTGGAACAGCGGCAGGCAGGGAGAGAGTGTTCAGGCGCTTCCGCTGATGGCGTTACAAACCTACCTGGAGCAGAACCGCGATGCCACTGAGTCCTGATTTTCACTTCAGCCAGAGCAGCCTGCAAGATTACCTGGATTGTCGGCGGCGCTTTGAACTGCGTTACCTGCTGAAGCAGAAATGGCCCGCCCTCCACAGCCAGCCGGCGCTCGAACAGGAACGTCACCTGCTGCTGGGATATCACTTCCACCAACTGGTACACCAGCACCAGATCGGCATTCCCGAAGATCGGCTTGCTTCCCAGCTCGCCGATCCTGATCTGCTGCGTTGGTGGCATAACTATATTCAAGCAAATCCGTTGGCGGCGCTGCCCGAAACCCGTTATCCTGAATACCAGCTTTCAGCCCCCGTCGAAGGGCATCGTCTGGTCGCCCAATATGATCTGCTGGCGGTCCAAACCGGGGAGCGAGTGGTCATCGTGGATTGGAAAACAACCCGCCATCGCTTGCCATCAGCTTACTTAAAAAGGCGCGTCCAGTCACGCTTGTATCCTTTTTTGCTATGCGAAGGCGGGGCGCATCTCAACCGCGGTGAACCATTCCTCCCCAATCAGGTAGAGATGATCTACTGGTTCCCCGAACGCCCCCACCAGCCGGAACGGTTGCACTACAGTTCGGATCAATTCGAAAACGATCGTCTGTGGCTTCAATCCCTCATCCAACAAATTGACAACCTGTCATTGGGCAGTTTCCCCCTCACTGCTGACGAAGCCCTGTGCAAATTCTGCACCTATCGTTCCCTGTGTGAGCGGGGTGTGATCGCCGGCGATTGGACGAGCAGCGAAAGCGCGGATTTTGAGGCTTCGGAAACCCCAATCGAGATCGACTTCGATCAGATCGGAGAAATTGCCTTTTGAGCCCGGCTGGTCTTGAGTGGATCGACCCGCTTCCGGTCGATGTGCCCGTCGAATTGGAGACAGTGACCGGCGGCAACCGCCTGCTGGGTGAAGCGCTGGTGCGCCGCGGCATAACCACGCCAATCGCGGCGCAAGCATTCCTCGATCCCCTGCAATACTACCGCCCCAGCGCGCCGGAGCATCTGCCCGACCTGGAGAAGGCGGTCGAGCGCCTTCGATCCGCCCTGCGCAATAACGAGCGCATCGGCATCTGGGGCGATTTCGATGTTGACGGTCAGACTGCCACCACCCTGCTGGTCAGCGCCCTGCGACAAGCGGGCGGCGAGGTTACCTATTACATCCCGCTGCGCCAGCGCGAATCGCACGGGGTCGCCCCGGATGCTTTCAAATCTTTCCTGGGCAGGGGTGTTCAACTGGTAGTCACCTGCGATACCGGCGTCGACGCCCATCAAGCCGTCGCTTACGCCACCCAACAAGGGGTGGATTTCATCATCACCGACCACCACACCCTGCCCGAAAATTTGCCGCCCGCCCTGGCGGTCGTCAACCCCCAGCGGCTTGCCGCCGGGCACCCCCTCGGCAACCTGTGCGGGGTTGGCTGCGCTTTACACCCGCCTGGGTCGGTCTGCTGAGCTGGAACAGTTCTGCGACCTGGTCGCCATCGGCAGCGTTGCCGATGTAGCCGAGTTGCGCCACGACAACCGTTACCTGGTGCAGCACGGCTTGCAACGCTTGCGTAATCCATCTCGCTTGGCAATCAAAGTGTTGCTCGAATTCGCCGAGATCGATGCGGTGAACTTGAGCGAAGAACACATTGCCTTCGCAATCGCCCCTCGGTTCAACGCCCTTGGCAGGTTGGGCGACGCCAATCCCATCGTCGAACTTTTGACCACCAACGACCCGACATGGGCACGGCAAACCGTCAACCATCTGGAAGGGTTGAACAACCAGCGCCGCCTCTTGTGCGACCAGATCTTTGCAGCCGCCTTGGCGCAAATCAGAAACGATCCCTCGCTTCTCAATCACCCGGTATTGGTGCTCGATCATCCCGCCTGGCACCCCGGCGTGATCGGCATTGTTGCCAGCCGTCTGACTGACCTGTATCACCGTCCGGTGGTGCTGCTGACCGCACCGAGGGGGGCAACCGCCCGCGGCTCCGCCCGTTCGGTGGAAGGCGTCAACATCATCGCTGCCATCACCCAAAACCGGGATTTGCTGCTCAGCTGCGGCGGTCACCCGATGGCGGCAGGACTGGCGCTGCCCAGCGAGCGTATTTCAGAATTCCGCCGCCGTCTGGCACGCGCCGTCCACGAAATGACCGCCGGACAGCCGCCGATCACCCCCTTGCGCATCGAGGCGGATGTGACGCTGGACAAGATCACACTCGAAATGGTCGACGCCCTCGAACGCCTGGCGCCCTTCGGTCCCGGCAACCCGCCGGTGTTGCTCACCAGCCGAGACCTCGCCCTGCAAAGCCACACTGCCATCGGAAAAACTGGCGAGCACCTGCAATTACTGGTCGAAGACGCCAACGGAAACACAAAGAAAGTCCTGTGGTGGCAGGGCACCGGCTCGCCCCGGCCGGAGGGACGCTTCGACTTGGCGTATCAGGTGCGCCCCAACACCTTCCGCGGCGAACGTCAGGTTCAAATCGAATGGGTCGGCTTTCGTGAACTGCACACAGTACCGCTCGATTTGGATTTCGAACCAGCAGCGTTCAAAATTCATGACCTGCGCTCTTTGCGCGATCCACTCAACGCTGCCAAGCACATCCCATCGGCGCAATGCGTGGTGTGGAAGGAGGGAAAATCGCCGCCGGAGATCATCGGCGTCGACCGCTACAACCTCGCCAGTGTCGCCACTCTGGTCATTGTCACCCCGCCGCCGAGCCGGGCGGTATTGCAAGCTGCGTTGCACACCGTCCAGCCAGAACAGGTGATTCTGTTTGGTTTCGACCCCGGCAGCGACAAGCCTGCCGCTTTCCTGGAACATCTAACCGGCGTGGTGCGCTACACCATCAACCGGCGCGGCGGTGAGGTCAGCATGGCAGAACTGGCGGCAGCCACCGCCCAACGCCTCGAGACGGTGCAAAAAGGCTTGGAATGGCTGGCTGCCAGCGGACACATCACCTGGACGCAAGCTGACAGTGGCATACTCACACTACAGAAAGGCGGTCAGCGCGAACCGCAATCCCGCCAGCACATCGAGACGGATCTATCGGCGCTGCTCGCAGAGACAGCCGCCTTCCGGCAATATTATCTGCGCTGCAATCCAACAGCACTGCTGAAATCCAGCGTACCAAACCATAAGAAACCGTGAGGCAAACATGAAATATTACAACTATATTTTGGTCGGCGGCGGAATGAGCGCCGACTCTGCTGGGCGCGGCATCCGCAAGGTGGACCGGAACGGTAGCATTGCCCTTTTCAGCATTGAGGCGGACGCCCCGTACAACCGACCACCACTCTCCAAGGGGCTATGGCAGAAAACCCCCCTCGAGCGCATCTGGCGCAAAACAGCCGAGCTGGGAGTTGATCTGTTTCTGGAACGCCGCATCATTGAACTCGACCCGCGTCAAAAATGCGTACGAGACGAGCTGGGTGAAGAATACCGTTTTGATAAGCTCTTGCTGGCAAGCGGCGCCGCCCCGATCCGCTTGGACGCTGAAGGCGAGCGTCTCTTGTATTACCGTACCCTCGAAGACTACCGCCGCCTGCGCAGCCTGACCGAAAGTGGCGAGCGCTTTGTAATCATCGGTGGAGGGTTCATCGGCTCTGAGCTGGCGGCGGTGCTCGCTACGCAGGGCAAAAAGGTCAGCATGGTCTTTCTTGAAGACGGCATCGGCGGTCGGATTTTCCCCGCCGAGATCGCCCATTATCTCAACGATCGCTACCGTCAAAACGGGATCGAAGTTCTGCCCAATGAGCGTGTCGTCGCCGTCGAACAGCAGGCAAAACAGGTGCGGGTGCGCACCGCCTCCGGCAAGCAACTGCTGGTCGATGGCGTGGTAGCCGGGTTGGGGGTGCACCCCAACCTGGAACTGGCAAAAAACGCCGGATTGTCCTGTGGACGGGGCATCACCGTCGACCGCCACCTGCGCACCGAACACCCCGATATCTTTGCCGCCGGCGATGTCGTCGAGTTCTATAATCCCGCCCTGCAGCGACGCCTGCGGGTAGAGCACGAGGAAAACGCCAATCAGGGCGGGTTGCTGGCAGGCATGGGCATGGCAGGTGAGTTGCAGGCGTACGACCTGCTGCCCTCCTTCTACGCCGATCTGTTCGATATCAGCTACCAGGCGGTTGGTGAACTGGAGCCACGCCTGCGCACCCTGGCAAAATGGAAAGAGCCGTTCAAAGAGGGCACTATCTACTACCTCGAAGAAGACCGTCTGGTTGGGATGCTCTTGTGGAATAAACCCTATCATCAGCTAGAAGCCGCCCGGGCGTTGATCGATGCTGTCAAGCCAGTGCGTGATGAAATGCTGGAAGGCTGAACCAACCAAAATTTTTTCTTCATCTTTTTCTACACATTTTTGGCATTTCGTGTTAAACTTATTTCACTTTTGGCTGGCAGGAGTATGAATTGCCTGCTGCCTTTCCGCTCCCGGCGCGTCCACGACGCAGACCAGGGGCAATCCCGAGGAAAGGAGGTCCTCCCATGCGTAATTATGAGTTGGTTTTTATCATCCAGACTGAACTGGATGAGGCGGACACGAACAGCGTCATCGAAAAGGTGAGTGGCTGGATTACCGAGTCAGGCGGCAGCGTCGATAAGATCGAGCGCTGGGGAAAAAAGAAACTCGCCTACCAAATCCGCAAACAGCGCGAAGGCTATTACGTGCTCATGAACGTTCGCATGCAGCCGTCATATGTCCGCGAACTGGAACGTAACTTGCAGTTCATTGAACCGGTTTTGCGCTTCTTGGTGACTGCCTCTGACTGATCATACAATTGTACGATGTGGCTAGAGATTGGGTGAGGAATTTGAAATGACCCGCGGCTTAAATAAAGTGATTATCATCGGGCATCTGGGTCGAGACCCGGAGATGCGCTACACCCCCTCCGGCAGACCGGTGACTACCTTCAATGTTGCCACCAGTCGCAACTGGGTCACAGTCGACGGCGAAAAGCATTCGGAAACGGAGTGGTTCAATGTGGTCAGCTGGGGTAACCTGGCAGAAATCTGTAAGCAGTACCTCACCAAGGGACAACAGGTTTACATCGAAGGTCGCCTTCAAACCCGACGCTGGGAAGACTCGGAAGGCGTAAGACACACCAGCATCGAGATCGTAGCGAACGAAATGATGATCCTGGGTGACCGTCGCGATACAAATTCATCCCACCCTCCTATCACAACCCAACCAGACGATCGGGAAGAAGAATTCCCGTTTTAAACCGGAGTATTTGAAATGACATTCGATCGACAATCCAACAATATCTCGAGTGGGGCAGCCGGTGGGCGCCGCTATACATCGCGCCCGAAAATTTGCCAGTTCTGTGCGGACAGCAATAACCGGATTGATTACAAACAGGCAGACCCGCTCATTCGCTTTGTTACTGAAGAAGGCAAAATCCGTCCCCGCCGCCAGACCGGCACCTGCGCCCGCCACCAGCGCGAACTGGCGCGGGCGATCAAGCGCGCCCGCCATCTGGCGTTGATTCCCTTCACATCGACACCCTGGGAAGATGCTATTCGTTGATCCAGCAGTGCATCTCCCCTTTGATATTCCCTCCTCGAGCGGTAAATTCCCAACAGCGGTTATCCGGCTTCGACATGATTTTTTTACAACGCTAAACGCGTTGTCCCTACAGAGGACGCCTTATGGCAAACATCCCAACCCCCAAACCCGTCACTAAAAAACACCTGGCGAGGGTGGAGCGAGAGCGCAACCAGCGCCGTATCTTACTAACCATCGCCGGGGTGGTCTTCGGCATAATCCTGGGACTGGTGATCTTCGGCGTCATCG
>JBBIKU010000022.1:10483-20395 GCA_037445245.1 Anaerolineaceae bacterium | reverse complement strand
CCATTGCGGTCAACGGCGGTTTTGATCCTTCCCCAGGCGCCCCTGCCGACCACGCTGCCGTAGAACATTTCTTCGCGGGTCAGGATCAACTGGACATGAACATTGGGTACTTTGAAGGCAGCCACTGCCAGCAGCGGTTCGATGGTCACGTCGGATTTTCCGCCAAAGCCCCCGCCCACATACGGAATGACCACCCGCACCCGCGACGGTGATACATCGAACAATTCGGCAATCGTCTCGCGAATAAAAAACGGCGATTGCGAACTGGAATGAATGGTAAAAGCGTCACCGTCCCATAATGCAATGGCCCCGTGCGGCTCCAATTGCACATGGGCAATCCACGGCACCCAGTACTCATTTTCAATTACCAGATAGGCTTCGGCAAAAACCTTCTCAACATCGCCCCGCCGCAGCGAGTAATGATGGCAGATGTTTGTTCCGGCAACCGGCTTGAGCAAGTGCTCATGCCAGTATTGACCCAGTTCTTCATGGATCAGCGGCGCACCATCCTGCACAGCCTGCCGCGGGTGCAGGATCGCTCCCAGCGGTTCGTATTCAACCTCGATCAGGGACAGGGCGGCCTCAGCCGCTGCTACACTGTTCGCCACCACCACCGCTACCGGCTCACCCCAGAAGCGCACCTTATCGCGGGCGATAGGATATTGATCGCGCATAGCGTGCCCGATGCGATCAGGGCAATCCGCGCCGGTGACCACCGCCCGAACGCCGGCTGCTTTGCGCGCCCTCTCGACATCCAGCTTCAAAATGCGGGCGTGCGCCTGCGTCGAGCGGAAGACGCGGGCATATGTCAGCCTGCCCGGCTTCATGTCGGCGACAAAGGATGCAACACCCGTCACCTTCTCCCGTCCGTCTAACCTTTGTTGATTCTGTCCAACACTACCATTCATCTATTCTTTCACCCAATAGTTCTAAAGTCGCTATCAACCGGATGGTTTTCACCGATAATCGATAGTCCCAGCCAAGGGTGAAGTTTCAGGCTTTTTCTGTCGCCAGCGCTACCAATACCTTCTCTTTTTTTGCCGGGATGTGGCAAAGGCGAACGCCGATGGCGTCGTAAATGCCATTCAAAATAGCAGGTGCGGTCGCCAGCGAGGGCGCCTCGGCAAATCCTTTTACGCCATGCGGACCGCCGGGATGCGGCACCTCGACCAGAACCGGCACGATTTCGGGTGTCTGGTCTGCAGTTGGCAGGCGCACCTTGTGCAGCGAATCGGTCAGGTTGATGCCGTTTTCGACCACAAACTCTTCCGAGAGGGCAAACCCCAATCCCATCATCACCCCCCCGTGGATCTGTCCAATGGCTGCATGCGGGTTGATGACCTTGCCCAGATCGTTCGCCGAGATCACCTTGAGCACGCGCACATCGCCGCTTTCGGTGTCCACTTCGACCACTGCTACCTGAGTGTTGTAAGCGTAACACCAGTGAGTCGGGCGCGACACAAAATCGGGTTTTCCATACCGGCTTGGCTTGCCTTCTTCCAGCAAGGCAGCGGTGGGGGGTGCAACGAATTGTTCTTCGACCACAAATTTTTCGCCGATTTTAGCCAGCGAGACCGATTTTCCGGTTTCCAGATCTACTACGCGGCTGCCATCGATCTTGAGCCGGTCAGGCGGCGCATCCAGCGATTCGGCGGCACGTCCGAATACTTCCTCTCGCAGTCTGCGGGCAGCTTTGACCGTAGCATTGCCGGTCATGTAAGTCTGCCTGGAGGCTGTGGTCGGTCCGGTCGGCGGCGTGAGCGCCGTATCCGGTCCAATGAAATCAATCACGTCCACCGGCACGCCCAACTCATCCGCCACAAACTGCGCCAGCGCCGTGCGCGCTCCCTGCCCATACTCGTGCTGGCTGTGTCGTAAGAGTACATGCCCATCCTTGTCCAGTTCGATGATCGCCCCGGCGCTTTCAGGGATATTGTGCCCAAAGCCAATATTCTTGACCGCCGAAGCCACGCCCACGCCGATCTTTTTGCCGTTCTGCGACTTTGGAAGCACTGTTCTTTGAAATTCTTTTCGAGCCGCCTCGATCGTTTCTTTGATCGACACCACCCCCGCTTCGAGCACGTGATCGGCGGCAGTCGGCAGCCCTACATCCAGCGCGTTGATTAGACGAAATTCAAACGGGTCGATTCCCAGTTGGCGCGCCATCTCATCCATTTGCTGTTCCAAGGCAATCGCAATCTGGTTGACCCCAAACCCCCGCATCGCCCCCGCCAGCACGTTGTTGGTGTAATAAGCTTTGCCATCCAATCTCAGGTTGGGGACATAATACGGACCGGCTCCAAAAACCACCATGTTCTCGAGCACGTCAAAGGTCAACGAGGCATAGGCGCCGCAGTCGGCGATGACCCGTGATTCGATCGCCAGCACCTTGCCATCCTTATCTGCGCCGGTTCTGTAATACATTTTGGTCGGGTGGCGTTTCACGTGCACCCGCAGCGATTCAGGGCGGGTCAGCACCATTTTGACCGGTCTGCCGGTCAGGAGTGCTCCTAGCGCCAGATATTGCTGCAAGATCAAGTCCTCTTTGCCGCCAAATGCGCCACCGATGGGCAACTGCACCACCCGCACCTTCTCTTCCGGCAAATCCACGATTTCAGAAAGCTGCGTGCGGTCATCGAAAGCGGTCTGGGTGCCGATCTGAACCATCACTCCGCCATCCTCGCCCGGCAAACCGATCCCCGATTCCGGCTCCATGAAACCATGTTCGATGAAGGGCGTCGAATAATTGCCTTCGACGATCACCGCGCATTGCTTGAATGCGTCGTCCACATCGCCGCGGATGATGGTGGCGTGATGGAACAGGTTGTCTTTCGCGTGCACCTTGGGGGCATCGGGCTTGGCGGCTTCTTCCGGCGAGAAAACGCCCGGCAGAACCCGATATTCCACTTTGATCTTTTTGACCGCTTCCTCAGCAATTTCCACCGTTTCGGCGAACACGGCTGCCAGCGAATCGCCAATGTAGCGCGTTTTCTCGGCAGCAATCGCCGGCTGGTCACGGATGACAATGCCGGCCTGGTTTTTACCGGGGATGTCTTTGGCAGTGATCACCCGCACCACCCCCAGCATTGCTTCCGCCTGGCTGGTATCGATGCGCACGATCTCGGCGTGTGGATGCTCCGCCCATAGGATCTTGCCGTGCAGCATACCTTCAAGGGTAATATCAGCGCCGAAGCGGGTTTTTCCGCTCACCAAATTCACTGCTTCACGCGTCAGCATAGTCGAGCGGACGCGTTCGCCTTCCGGTGGCAATGGTTGCGGCGTCTCGCCGCGCCCCATCATCTCGCCTGCCATTTGAATGGCTTCGATGATCTTGACATAGCCGGTGCAGCGGCACAAATTGCGATTCTTGGTCAACTCAGCTTTGATCTCATCAACTGAGGGCTTCGGGTTGGCAGCCAGCAAAGCCTTGGCACTCATAATCATGCCTGGCGTGCAAAAACCGCATTGCACGGCGCCTTTTTCGATGAAACTGTATTGAATCGGGTGCAATTGCCCGTTTTTTGCCAGCCCCTCAATCGTCTCGACCGTGGCGCCGTTGGCGCGCGACATTTTGATCAGGCACGAACGGGTGGCTTTTCCGTTGTAAATCACGGTGCAGGCGCCACAATGTCCGCTCGAACAACCGTCTTTGGTGCCGGTCAGACCCAGCCACTCGCGCAAATAGCGCATCAGATTCAGGTCCGCCGGCACACGGGAGACCGCCTCCTCGCCGTTTACAATTAATTTAACTTCAATCGTATCTGTCATAATCCTCATCCAATAGTAAGTTGTCTCTAAGCGCTACTTGCGAGGCAATTCGCGTATCCGCTATCCCATTACCATTCACTGGTCTCGACAATCGATTTCATCTTCGCCACATCAACCAACTTGCCATGACTGACGACATGAAGCGGCGCTTCGTGATAGCGCAGCGCCTCCAGCGTATTGGGAATATCTAGAACCACCAGGTTCGCCGGCGCGCCGACTTTGATCTTGAAATCTTGGATACCGATACACTCAGCCGCTTTCGTGGTGATCATATCATACAGCGTTTCCATCTCGGGACGGGTGGTCATCCACAGCAAATGCGAAGCCAGGAAGGCGACTTCCAGCATATTGTTGCGCCCGTATGGGTAATAGGCATCCGAAATGTCATCCTGACCCAGGCAGACCAGGTTGCCTTCTTCCAGCAGCTCATGCACCCGGGCATGCAGCGGACCGGTGTGGGGGTCACTGACGACGCCCATTTGAGCCTTTTTCAACAGCGCCGACAATTTCTGGAAGTAGGGCTTGGGATAAAGTGCCATGGCGCGGGCGTGATGAGCCAGCGAACGACCAAAGCGCTTGCGGTTGATCGTTTCCAGTGCCATCAGCTCAATCGAACGCAATCCGGGATCGCCGGCGTCGTCCACCAGCATCGAAACAGCCGCATCGAATTCTTCGGCGATATCGAAAATCACCTTGACGTGTTCGGCGATATCGGCGTCGGTGTATTCGATCCAGGGGATGCCCCCCGCCACATCTGCGCCCAGTTTCATCGCCTGGCGTACCAGCTCAGCCGCGCCGGGTTCGCGCACCACGCCGTCCTGCGCAAACGCCACCACCTGAATATCGACGATACCTTTGAATTCCTCGCGGGCTTTGATCAGGGCTTTGACGCCCTCCAGTCGGGCTTTGTTGTCCACGTCCGCCAGGGCACGCACGTGTGTTCCACCGTACAACGCCGAAAGGGCGATCGCTTTGCGCACGTTTTTGATGATCCATTTTTCGTCGTAATTTTCCTTGACCCGCATCGCCAGTTCGATACCGGTCATGGCTTTGCCCATCGACTTATCCGAGCTTTGATATGACTTCATCGCCTCATCATCCATCATCATCAAGGTGTATACCTTGCACAAATGGAGATGGGTGTTCACAAACGATTCGGTGACCAGATTGCCCTTGGCGTCAATCGCAGCCGCCGCCTCCCCGCTGAGTTTTTTATCCAGCGCAACCACCTTTCCGTTGGCAACGCCGATATCAAACCGTTCGTCGGGAAGACCGCGCAATTGTGCATTCCGGATCAGGATATCAAATTGCTCTGCCATTGTTCTCTCCTTGTCCCAGTGATTAAAAAGTAGGAACGAATCGTTTAATCTTTTATCGATCAACCAGAGCGTAAGACCCAAAAATGTGCGAAGGCTCGCGCAATGCGCGAGCCTTCGGTTTATTTCACAATGCCGGCATCCAACATGGCAAGATAGATCTTCTCGGCGCTCAACGGCGGATTGGTGACACGCACGCCAATTGCGTTATAGATGGCATTGGCGAGGGCGGCAATGGTCGGCACCATCGGATGTTCACCAATGCCGCGGGCGCCATAAGGACCATCATCCTGGGCGGTTTCGACGATAATGGCGTCGATGCTACGCGGAACATCCACGGCGGTGGCGATGCGATAATCCACAAAGTTAGGATTTTGCATCACGCCCTCCACCAATTTCATCTCTTCGAAAATCGCCGAGCTCATCCCCTGCACGAAGCCTCCCTCAATTTGCGCTTTCACCAACGAGGGGTTGATCGCTTTGCCCACATCGAAGGCAGAGGCGGCTTTGACAATGTCGATCTTGCCGGTGTCGGTATCAATTTCGATCTCGATTGCCTGGGCGCCGGTGGTATAGTGCACCACCGCCCGCTGCCCCTGACCAGTCTCCTTGTCCAAGCCGGTAACGTAGGTGGGCATAAAGTTGCCCCGCCCGACGATCGGCCCACCAACCCAGCCTTCAAACCCCGGTTTGGGAATACCGTAGACCACAATGTCCTTCAGCGAGATCGACTCTTCGGACTTGTAAGAAATCACTGTACCGTCCTTGATGTCCAGATCTTCGGGGTTTTCATTCCAGGCTTGGGCAACCATATCGATAATTTGCTTGCGGGCATCAAGGGCGGCACCGCGTACGGCGTTACCCATGCTCCAGGTCAGCCGGCTGGCGACCGTCTGCCACTCGTAAGGACTGTATTGAGTGTCTACCGGTCCAGCAATCCGCACCCACTCAAAGGGAACACCCAGCGAATCGGCAGCAATCTGCGCCATGACCGTAAAGGAACCCTGCCCGATCTCTTGCCCGCCGATGCCGACCGTCACTGTGCCATCTTCGTTCAACTCAACCCACGCGCTCGAACCGGCGTTAGGCGGCATGGCGGGCGCCTTCCACATGATTGCAACACCTTGCCCGCGTTTTTTATTTGGGGCACTGGGTTTGCCTTTGTTGCCCCAGTCGATGGATTTTGCAACTTTGTCGATGCACTCCCGCAAGCCAACCGAATGCATCTTCATTCCGGTGGCGATGATGTCACCACCTTCGACACAGTTCAGTTTATGAAATGCAACCGGATCCATGCCGATTTTTTCTGCCAGCATATCCATGCACTGGACGATGCCGGTATGTACCTCCGACATGCCAAAGCCGCGGTACGCCCCCCCAATGGGGTGGTTGGTGTAAATGCACATGCTGTCGACTTTTACATTGGGTACATCATAGGGACCGGTGCCGCTGTATCCGCCGGCGCGTGTGATGTTAACCCCGTATTCAGTCGAAGCGCCACCGTCCCAGTACATCGTGTTCTGCAGCGCCAGCAATTTACCGTCCTTATCACAACCGACCTTGATTTTGGCGATCAACCCCTGCCGCACAAAATTGGTATAGAACTCCTCTTCACGGGTCAGCCGCAACTTGACCGGACGTCCCTGCGCCTTCATCGCAATCGCCACCGGCATGGCTTCCATGGTCACGCCGGCTTTACAACCGAAGCCACCGCCCACGTAGGGCGCGATCACCCGGATATCGCTCTCAGAAATCCCCAGCGACTTGGCAATCAGATTGCGCTGGGCAAACGGTGATTGGGATGACGCCCACAGGGTGATCTTGCCGGTTTCATCCATCTTCGCCACCGCAACATGCGGCTCGATCGGCACATGCTGCACGTGCGGGACGCGGAATTTATATTCCACAATGGCGGCGCACTGGTCCCAAACTGCGTCCACGTCTCCTTTGCGGATTTTGAAATGGTTGGCGATGTTGGTGCCCGGCACCGGAAAAATGAAGTTGGGCACCTCGTAATCCGCCAGATCGGGGTGAATCAGGGGCGCCTCCGGTGATGCGCCAAATTCAGCATCGAAGACTGGATCGAGCGGCTCATACTCCACCTCGATCAAGTCCACTGCCTTATCGGCGATCTCTTCACTGACCGCCGCCACGCCCGCCACCGCTTCACCGATAAAGCGCACCCGGTCACGGGCAAAAATATACTTGTCTTTCAGATATAGACCGATGCGTTTGGGAAAATCTGCCCCGGTGACAACCACTTTGACGCCCGGCAGCGCTTCAGCTTTGCTGGTGTCGATCTTCTTGATCAGCGCATGCGCATGCGGGCTGCGCTTGATGCGGGCGTGCAACAACTGATTACCAAATTGAATGTCGTCGGTATAGATAGCACTCCCGGTCACCTTTTCATGACAGTCGACGCGGGGCATATCCACCCCGATTACACCCTTTGTTTTTTCGCCTAGCGTACTTGTACTTGGCATGTATTCCTCCAAATCAATCGGATAGGAAATTGGGCTGTTGGTTAAGAGACTGAACCGGCATTCGACAAATCGCTCAACCCCGCTCAGCCGTCAACCACCATCAGGCAGCCCTGCTGCCCACCTCGGCAGCCTTTTTAACGCCTTCCACGATGCGGATATAACCGGTGCACCGGCATAGATTTCCAACCAGCGCTTCCCGAATTTCATCCTCGCTGGGCTTAGGATTGCGGTTCAGTAACGCCCGCGATGAAATCAAGATGCCCGGTGTGCAAAAACCGCATTGCACACCGCCCGCTTCGATCAATTGTTCCTGAACCGGGTCGAGTTGGCTATCATGGCTCAAACCCTCAACGGTGACGACACTGGCACCGTCGCATTCCACTGCCAACACCATGCAACTGTTGACGGGTTCCCCGTTCATCAACACTGTGCACGCGCCACATTCACCGGCGGCGCAACCGTTTTTGGTTCCGGTCAGGGATAATTTTTCGCGCAACATTTGCAGCAGCGTCATATTCGAAGGAACATCCACGACCTCATCTGATCCGTTCACCGTGATCGTAATCCTGTGATACGCCATTCATGCCTCCAGATAATTAAACTGGTATTCAGAGTGCTCGATTTGTCTTACTGCAACTGCGACCAGACATCAGTGACCGCCTGGCGGGTCAGGTTCCTGACCATGTACTGGCGGTAGCGCGCCGAACTACGCACATCATCGATCGGTTTGCAACTGTCCATGGCTGCCTGGGCAGCCTCAACAATCGTCGCCTCACTGATTGCCTTATCTGCCAGGATTGCTTCGGCAGAAGCCGCCACCAGCGGCGTGGGCGCCACGGACGACAGCACGATGCGGAAACAAAATCCCGATTTGGCATTGCTGTCCGGGTAACCCAGAACGGTGACCGCTACGATCGACAGATCGCTCACTTTGTTGCGTCCTAACTTGATGAACCGTGCTTTGTGACCCTGGGGGGGCAGCGGATACATCACCGCCGTAACGATGTCACCCGGCTGAAGCGTTGTTTTGCCAGGCCCCTTGAAGAAGGTGCTGAGAGGCTCTTCCCGCTCGCCGGCGGCGTTGAAAACGTGCAGCTTTCCGTCCAGCACCATACTGGCGCCGATAGTGTCGCCGGCTGGAGACGCATTGCAAATATTGCCGACAATGGTGGCGCGCGTGCGCAGTTGATAACTCGCCACGCTGCGAGCTGCCTCAACCAGCACGGGATAATGCTTCGCAACCTCCGGGTGAGCAGCAACCCTGTTCATGTTGACCGCCGCTCCGACGGTCAAACCGGTTTTCGGATCAAACGAGATCCCATCTGTGCCATCCAGCCCTTTGATATCCACCAGGTACTTCTGCTTCAAAACGCCATCACGCATGCGGACGAAGCAGTCGGTGCCACCGGAGAACGGGCGCGCTTCATCAGCGTGTTGTGCCAGGAACTGGCTGGCTTCTCTTAGCGAGGTGGGCTTGATGTATTCAAATTCAGGGAGACCGGGGTGAGGGTTGATCATAGGATACTTGTTTTTCCTTTCTGGGGTTTGGAGCTACAGCGAGGTTCTCGCTTGAAGCTCCGGATTTGGCGTTTCTCCCGCTCCAACCGCAAACGGGTATCGGTAAAACCTGCGTGTCAAGTAACGAATCCCTGTATACCAACACATTCTGCCAAAGAAAAGATCAACATCACCAAATATCGGAATGTTGAAACGCGCGGACAAACTCCTTCCGCCAGAGGTGACGGCGATGTTTGTAACTCAATCCACCCTGTCCAGACGTGTTCCTATGATTGTATTACAATAATAATCATAGCACATTCGTTTTTCGTTTGCAAGGCAATTTCACATCACCACCCCGAAATGATTGACACCATCTCCAATGTACCGGATAATTCAAAAAAAATCGTGTAGCGATAAAATCACGAACGCTGGTTTACCTGGCGCAACCAGCCCTGAAAACTGCTGTGAGGAGCGATCGATGAAATGGGATACCGGCACTATTATAACCATCGTGGCTGCAGTCATCTTTTACCTCCACATTTTCAACCTGCAACGAAAGAAGATCCGCCGGTTGAGAGCAAAATCGGCTCGAGGAGCAGCTAAAAATCAAAAAGCCCGAGCTTCACGCTCCAAAAAGACAGCGCGGGAAAGCCTGGCACTGGACGTTCGAAGCTGGTACATGGTGGGCAGCGGCGTTGCGCTGATCGCCGTGGGTGGGATTCTCTACTCCACAGAATGGCTCGGCATAGGCATGAAGCCATACTGGTGGGTGGTAGTTACCGTTGGCATCGCCGTTTTGGGCTACAGTTTCAGGTGATCCAGCCGCGTCTCGCTTAAAACCACCT
>JBBIKU010000022.1:0-10473 GCA_037445245.1 Anaerolineaceae bacterium | reverse complement strand
CGAATACCTAAGAGTGGCTGTCCGAGGCGTATGATATAATCGAATAAGTGTTCGGTCATTTGACTAATCAAAGGATCATCCCATGATTAATTGCGAGCTTTGCGGAAAGGACGCCAGCGAGAACGGCAAGACGATCTCGCTCTATCGTGGACAATTGATAAAAAGGGACGTTTCAACCGCTGAATTTCATTCGACCCGCGCCGTGAGCACCTACGAAGGCTTTGACCCGGTTAGCGTTCGAGTTTGTAACCGCCACATTGTGAATCTGTGGACGCAACGTCTGATTGCCGGAGCGATCGCTTTCCTGCTGCTCTATTTCCCCATTTTGATACTGGTGGGCTGGATTCTATCGAATATCCCCGGCGCGATCACGCTTCAATTCATTGTGACTTTCATCATCGCCTTCATCCTGGTGGCTTTGATCGTGCGCGGCATTCGATATGATGCCTTCATCGCCAGCATGCTGACGCTGAAAGAAAGCAGCCACCAAGCCGGCTATGAGTACTTCGCTGAAAAAAAATACCAACGCCTGATGAAACTACACGAAAGACAGCAGCAAGCCGCCCGAAAAGAATAAGGCGACGAAGCAAAGCAACCTTGCGGCAGGCGGCGGAAGAGGTGTGAAAACCGCGCCGCTGTACTTAGAGTTTATGCTTGCTTCTTGGCGCGCCCGATAAAAGAACGCAGGCTGGTCGGTGCTCTACCCAGCAACCATTTCAGTACGTTGCAGTTTCCGTAAAACCCATATTTGCCGTAATACGTAAACATCTTGATTAGCGTATTGGCGGGGCGCTCTGCCATACCGGACTGGCGCGCTTTTTGTTCCCACACAGCCAGGGGGATTTCCTCCACCCGCACGCGCCTGCCAATTTGCTCAGACAGGATATCTGCCACCTCGATTTGTGATCTTGCCGGCTCCCCCACCAGCTCATAGGTGGCATAGTCGTGCCCCGTTTCAATCAGCACCCGCGCCGCCGCCACCGCCACATCCTCCAGATCGACCAGGCACAAGCGCGTCTCGGGCGGATAGGGAACACTGAACAAACCTTGTTCCTCGATTTGTCGCCAGTATGCCAGCAGATTCTGCATATAAGCGGCTGGCTGCAAAATCGTGAAGCGTAGACCCGACTCAAACAGGCGCTCCTCCACCCGCATTTTCAACCAATGGTGCGGCATCAGCTCCGTTTGGGGGTGAAGTACGGAATGGTACACCAGTCGTTCGACCCCATGTTGACGAGCCGTTTGAATCACCATGTGTCCGATCACTACCTCGTACGGATGCACATTGGGACAAATGTGATAGATGCTCTGCACGCCTTGCATCGCTTGTGCCAGCACCCCCTGGACACTCATATCGCCCACTGCCGTCTCCTGCGCCCCCCACGCCACGACATCGGCTATCTGCGAAGCTTGGTGTACCAGCGCCCGCACCGATTCCCCGCCGGCGGTCACAGCCCGGATCACCGCCTTGCCGGTTTTTCCGGCAGCCCCCGTAACCAGAATCATTCCGCCACCTCCAGGTTTTCTAAAGTACAACAGGCTCCCGCCTCATACCGACGCCGGGAGCCTGAGCGTTGAAGGATCAAAACGCTTTTCGATCAGTAGTTCAACCAGCCAACCTTAATCCAGCGAGATCTCGATGCGAGCACGCTCGGGTGCCTTGAAGATGACGAAGATCAGGTTGACCAGGATGCCGACCACAGCGCCGGCGGCGATCGCCGGCAAGCCGAACGGGAACAAGCCTTGCAGGATCGGGAAGGGGATGAAACCACCCTCGTAGCCGATGTTGCCGCCAATACCGATGATCAGGATGAGGGCGCCCAGCGCCAGTTGTTTCGGGTCGAACAGGTTCACCTTTTCCGAGATCATCAGCGCAATACCCTGCATGCCGATGACGCCGAAGAGGAAGATCGACAGACCACCGCTGACTGCCGTCGGAACGCTCGCAACCAGGTCCGCCAGAGGTCCGATGAAGCCCAGCAGCATCGAGATCGCGCCCGCGGTAATCAGCACAGGTCCCGAGTAGTTGCGGGTGATCACCATCAGCGAGTTATTCTCGCCATAATTGGTGCCCGCCGTGCTGCCGAAGAGACCATTGACGATATCGTTCAAACCATCCAACATCAGGTTCAAGCCGATGTATTTTGCCAGGCGGAGGCGTTCGCGTTTCTGCTCGGTCGCCAGTGCGTCAACATACAGGCTGATCTGATACAAGTGCGCTGTCGATTCGGGGATGGTGGCAATCGCCATAATGCCCACGCCGAAGATGACGGTCACGGTCAATGGGTCATTGAAGACAGGGAAGGTGATCTGTGGAGCACGAACAAGCGCCGAAGTTCCGATTACCGCGAAGTTGACCAGACCGAACGGAATGGCAACGATGTAGCCCACGATGGCGCCCAAAAGAATGGGGATCAGACCGATGAAGCCCTTCCCCTGCAGGTATACCGAGAAGAGAATGGTCGCCATCATGGTGACCAGAGCAACCACCCACCAGGAAATATCGCCGGTCATGATGCCGCCAGCTACACCGCTCGCCATGTTCAATGCGGCAGCCCCCAGACCGATACCAATGGTGGTGGCAACCGAACCGGTCACAATGGGAGGCAAAACGAGATCCAGCTTCTCCTTGCCACCGATCACGCGGATGAGCAGCCCGACAAGGATGTTAATCACGCCGGTGGCAATGAAGCCAGCCTGAACCACCGAGATCAGATAGGGATCGGCTTCGACGCCAAATTGGGCTTTGGTGATGCCTAACACAGCCGCAATGTAGCTGAAGCTGGAGCCATAATACAGGGGAATGTAGTTCCCCATCGCCAGTTTTGAGCCCACCACCGCCACAACGGTTCCAAGCCCAGTGATGGTCAACACAGTGCTGACAGGGAAACCCATGATCAGGGCGCACAGCACGGTCGCCGGGAACATGGTGATCACGTGCTGGAAGCCCAGGACGATCATTCTGCCAAATGGCGGCGTGTCTTGCGGAAGATAACCCATAACTTTTGCTTCTGTTGCTTGCGTTGCCATATGTGTCTTCCTTCCTTTAGTGTTTTTTTGTTAAGTTGCATTACGATGCGGTGATACGGGTACCGCTCGCCTGCGATGAATCAAACAGGCTGACCCCCCAGTAATAAACTTGATTTAGGCGTCCTCCGCTCATCACCTCCTTTCTCTCCTGCTGCTCCTGGTCAGAAAAAGCACCCTGACCAGGAGAATGAACAATGCTAGTTAGAATTGTACAGCAGGAATGTCAAAACGGTTTATAGAAACGGGTCCAACAATTTGGCAACCAAGTAGACAATGATCACGACCGGGAGAATATATAAAATCAATCTGCCTTCTTTGGATGCCGTAAGGCTTGACCACAAACCTTTTGCAGCTGCTTTGGCGTACTGACCCTCTGTTGCTTTGGCTTCGTCGTATTTCACTTCGCGACCCTCCGATTTTGCTGCCAGCCTCTCAGCCAGCGCTTTTTCAAATGCCTCAAACCCCTGGCGGATCATGCTCTTGCTCACACTATCCAGCATCCGCTGACCAACACTCGCCAGCGTCCCGCCGATTTGAAGTTCTCCAGTATACTGTAACACCGTTTTGCCTTCTTCGTTCTCCGTCAACTTCACATCACCGGAGCCTTTGACAAAACCCGGCGCTCCTCTGCCCTCCACGGTTAGCGTGCAGCTTTCGGGCGGCACCTCGTTGGATACCAGTAGTTTCCCGGAAAAAGACTCGGAAACCGGACCTATCCGCACGTTGATTGCACCCTCGTACTCATTTTCGTTAATCTTCTTGAGACTCTGGGTGCCGGGTAAGGCGCAGCAGAGGACGTCCGGGTCGCGTACCATTTCCCAGACCTCCTCTCTTGGACCGTTAAAAACATGTTCGCCTTCCAGCTTCATATAGGTTACTGCCTCCTAAAAAATATGGTTTCGCCCGAGGATCGTTAGAAACGATCTCACGCACGATTTGCGGCTTGAATCAGCCGGTACAACGCATCTGGACTGAGGGGAGCGTCCAGAACTTCGATTCCATAATCTTCCAGGGCGTTTTCCACCGCCTGGTAGAAACAAGCTGGGGTAGGGATTGCTCCGGCTTCGCCGACGCCCTTCAAGCCCAACGGGTTGAGCGGAGATGGCGATTCAACGTGCCCCAGTTCGATCCGTTTTGGCATATCCGAAAGTTTTGGCAGCAGGTAATCCATCATAGAAGCTGTCAAGAGCTGCCCGTTCGCATCATAGATCAGACTCTCATAGAAGGCATTGCCAATCCCCATCGAAACCCCGCCGTGAATCTGCCCTTCCACCACCATCGGGTTGACCACCTTGCCGCAATCGTGCACCAGCACAAAACGCTTGATCTCCACCAACGCCTTCTCCACATTGACTTCAACAATCATTGCTACGGCTCCCGAGCCGGTAGCGCCATGGGGAGGACCAAAATAGGCGGTTGCTTCCAGACCGGGCTCGACTCCCGGCTCGATCACGCCCCGGGTGGGATTGGCGCGCATTGCCAGCTCGCCCAATCGAATTAATTTATCCGGCATATCCACCACCCGCACCGCGCCGTCCACCAGTTCCAGTTCTTCAACAGGTGTTTCCAGCAATTTGCTGGCAAGCTCGAGCGCCTTGGCGCGCACCTTGACCGCCGCCGCATGCACGGCGTTACCCGCCACGGTGATGCCGCGACTGGCAAAGGTACCCGCTCCCCAGTGGAAATCGCCGGTGTCGCCGGTGATCACGTTCACGTCTGCGATATCGACGCCGAGCTGCTCCGCCACCATCTGAGCAAAGGTGGTGAAGTGTGCCTGTCCTTGGGTGCTGATGCCGGTCGATACGGCGACCTTGCCGCCGCCTCCAACCGTCACCCGCGCCCCCTCATAAGGACCGACTGCGGTGCCCTCGGTAAAGGTCACCACGCCGATACCGACGTGCTTACCTTGCGCCCGAAGTTTTGGTTGCTCTTCTTTCAGGAATTTCTCATATTCGATCATCTCGACGGCTTTGTTCAGCGTCGCCGGGTAGTTGCCACTGTCTAACACATTTTCGACAAAGTCCTGACCAATGATGCCGGTCTTGAAGGGAAATTGATCAGGCGCAATCAGATTCTTCTTGCGCAGCTCGACCGGGTCCATCTTGAGTTGACGGGCAGCCGCATCTAACAGTCGCTCCATTACCTGCGTCCCGTACATTCGGCCTGCCCCACGCACCGGCGTCACCACCATCTGGTTGGTGAACACCATGCGGATCTCGGTGTAAAAATTGGGTACCACATATTGACCCATGGTATGGGTTTGGGTGTTCAACGGCACGGTCATGCCGTAGGGATTGTAAGCACCGGTGTTATGATAGAAAATGTCGCTCACGCCCAGGATCTTGCCATCTTTGGTGAGAGCAATCTCTGCGTAATGAAGTTGATCGCGTTCCGAGGTGGTCGCCAAAAAGTTCTCGCGACGATCCTCAATCCACTTGATCGGGCGCTTCAATTTCATCGAGATCCACGGCAGCAACACATCATCCGCCTGTGAGGTCATGGTTTTCGGTCAAGCCCAGATTGGCGGCGATACTGTGCGCAACGGGATCGGCGCCTGCGTGGTCGCCCAGATGGTCATGCGCCGGTTACGCTCTTCCCAGTTCACCACGAAGCCGCGATTCTCCATCGCTCCGCCGGCGCCGCGATTGATCAGAAAACGGCGCCGAATCACCACATCCGCATTCTTGACGGCTTCGGCGTAATTGCCGCGCTCCTGCCGGACGTTGGCAGCCAGGTTGCTTTCAAGGTCGTCGTGTACCAGCGGAGCGTCCTTGTCCAATGCTCTTTCCAGGTCACATACTGCCGGCAAGGGCTCCAGATCGGCGACAATATCGGCAAAGGCGTCTTCGGCAATATAGCGGCTCTCGGCAATCACTACTGCCAGCGGCTCACCCGAAAAACGTACCTTATCTTTGGCGATCGGCAGCAAAGGTCTGGCGTTGAACACCGAACCCGGGATCGCCAGCGGGGGCGGCACCTGAAGTGGACCAGGATGCCAGTAATCCCCAAAATCTTCGGCGGTATACACCGCCACCACGCCGGGGCGCTTGAGCGCCTGCGAGACATCAATGTTGCGGATGCGAGCGTGAGCATAATCACTGCGAAAGAATGCCGCGTGCAGCATGCCGGGTAATTCGATATCGTCGATAAATTGCGCTTGTCCGGTCAGCAAGCTGGGATCTTCTTTTCGCAATACACTTTGACCAAAGTATTTTTGTGCCACAGGTTCACCTCTTCTCGCTCAACGATTAACGCTCGGCAACCATTTTTTCAGCCGCCAATTTGACCGCGTCCACCATGTTCTGGTAACCGGTACAACGGCAAAGGTTGCCCGAGAGCGCCTCGCGGATTTTATCTTCAGACGGATTGGCATTTTCATCCAGAAAGGGAAGCAGGGTCATCAGAAAGCCCGGCGTGCAAAAGCCACACTGCAGGGCGTGTTTTTCTTGAAACGCCGCTTGCAGCGGGTGCATTTTTTCAGGGCTTCCTAAGCTCTCCACCGTGGCAATCTCATGTCCATTCGCCTGAACCGCGAACAGCAGGCACGAACGAACCGCCTTTCCATCCAACAAGATGGTGCAGGCGCCACACACGCCGTGCTCGCAGCCGACATGCGTTCCGGTCAGACCCAAATCGTGGCGGATAAAATCGCTCAGCAAGAGGCGAGGCTCGACAGTGCGTTCATACTCGCTGCCGTTCACTTTTACTTTAATCGTGACGGTTTTGCTCATTTCAACCTCTCTTCTGTTTGGCGCGATCAAAGGCTTCGCTGAGCGCCTGGCGGGTCAATACGCTGACCAGATGGCGACGGTATTCGGTAGAAGAGTGAATATCACTGCCAGGATCCAAATCTTTTTCGAGCGCCACCGCGGCAGCTTTCTCGAACACGTCCGCCACCGGCTTCTGCCCCACCAGACTCTTGGAGGCTTCAAGCGCAAGTTCGGGTTTCTCGCCAACCCCCAGATAGACCAGGCGTGCTTCACTGCAGCGTCCCTGCTTATCCAGCGCCACCACCACGCCGATGCCGACGATCACCGCCGCGCCATGCTGGCGCGAAACCTGCTGGTAACTCCAACCACCGCCCGCCGGCAATGGCGGAACGGCAATTTCAACCAAAATCTCTTCCGGCTCAAGCGCAGTGGTAAACAGGGTAATAAAGAAGTCGTCTGCCGAGATCCAGCGTTCACCCTTTTTGCTGTGCACGCGAAAACGGGCGTTGAGCGCCGAAACCACCAGCGGAATCTGCCCGGCCGGGTCAGCATGCGCAACCGACCCGCCAACCGTTCCCCGGTTGCGAATCTGTGGATATCCCACATGCGGCAGCGCCGCGCAAAACATGGGCGCCCGTTCGGCAATTAACCGGGCATGCTCAAGCGTGCTGTCCCGCGTCATGGCGCCAATCAAAACGCCGCCGTCCTGAGCCGGTTTGATGTAATCCAACTCGGTGAGGTTATTAAGGTCAACCAACGCCTCAGGTTGCGCCATGCGAAAATTCATCGCCGGAACCAGGCTTTGCCCGCCCGCCAGAATCTTGCCGCCATAGCCAAGTGCCGCCAAGGTTTCCAGCGCCTCCTCCAGTGTGGCAGGGGCATAATAATCAAATGGAGCTGGCTTCATGAAGGATCTTCCTCCTCGTCAATTCAATAAAACGATTATAGTACTCAAAACTCACATCAAACAAGTGCTATTCTTCACTCTTTTTGGGTAGTCGCTCGTACCAAAGCGGTGCCGCTTTGCTGTGCCCTTTGTTCCACAATTGATAAGTAAGTTGCATATGGCCCACGTGCAGCGCGGTATGGTCGATCACGTGCAACAACGCCCAGCGCACCGCCACGGTCTTCCCCCGCACCAGACGGGTGCTGCTCAAATCTTCTGCTTTGAGCGAGACCAGCACGGATCTCGTCTCCGCTTCGACCGCCTGAATTTTTTCAATCAGTGTATCGGCGTTGTTGGCTTGGGTGAGGAATTCCAAATCTCGATTCCGGGTTGGCGGGCGTCCCCCAATCGCCTCGCCAACCCAAAAATGTTCAGCGCCTGCAATGTGGGTAACCAGAACTGCCAGCGAGTTGGTATCGTCCCCGTCTCCGCCCGATATCGGGCGCCAATTCAGCGCCGCCTCAGGCAGGCTAGCAATCAGGTCGATAATCTGCCGGTGCAGATCTTCAATTCGCAGCAGGTAATTTTCCAACTCGGTCAGCATACAGTGCTTGATCCTGGTTTATGTGTTTGTTAATGATCTTACAGGGTGCCGATCATTTGCCTTCCTTGATGGCAACAAAGCGACCCCACATCGATTCGGCTTCCATCGCCTTCTGTCCAAAGAAGCCGATGTAGTATCTGCCGCTCTTGGCAGTAGCAATATCACCGCCGAGATTTTCGGCGTGAACGATATGTTCGGGGAACAGGTTCAGATGCATATCCTGATAATACTTATCCAGCGGGAACATTTCATCCCAGTCTTTGCCAAAATCCTTCTTTAGCTTGGCATTGGCTTCTTCGAACGTCTTGGGATGCCACAATCGCTGAATGGTGTTCATCGGGTGATCTGCTGCCACGCAATCGACGCCGATCCATTTAATTTTCTTTTTCAGCGCCCATTCGGCAAAATCGGGTGAAGGTCCGGGGTGCTTGATCATATAGCGAAATTCGTCCGATTCCGGGCTGATCCAGCCGTATTTATACCAGCCAGTCTTAATGACCAGAATATCGCCTTCGCGCACTTCGACCGTGTCTTCGATCATTTTCGGCGTGTAAACTGAAGAGTTGCTCACCTTGTCCGAAATATCAGCAATCACACCCGGTCCCACCCATTCTTCCAGCGGCACCTGTCCAATGGTGCGCCCGGCGGGCCAGAAGTGCTTCTCGCCATCCATGTGGGTCGCCAGATGGATGCTAGCGTTGCAGATCGAACCATTACGCCCCATTCCAAAATGCTGTCCACCAACCCGTTTGAAATAAGTGATTGTCAGCGGGATGTAGTTCGCCCACTGCGGCGATTGCACACTGAAGGGAACGGTCATATCCAGCATTTCCGCCGCATCCATGGCAGCAAAGAATTCGTCCTCAGACATGCCAGAAGGTGCCTGATAAGCCACCACCCGCGACCAGGCTGCTTCGGTCTCCATGAAGGGGATTGGTTGGATCATGATCCAGGCGCGTTCGTTCTTCAACTTCGCAATATCGCCCACAATTGACTCAACAAACACCAAATGCGCTTTGGGCATCTTGGTGTGAGTCATTTCGTAGTATTCATCCTGCGGGAACATTTCGTCCCAGGTCTTGCCGTATTCCGCCTTGAGCTTCTCTTCTGCCTTTTTGAAGTGGTTTTCGTGCATACGGCGGATGGGTGTGTTCATCGGGTGTTCGGCGCAGCCACAGTCCACTCCGATGACTTTCAATTTCATATCCAGCGCCCACTGATAGAAATCGGGCGACGGACCGGGATGGCGCACCAGGAAACCGAACTCTTTGGATTCGACACCGCCCTGTGCATCTTTGCTCTTCACATCCGGCAAATCCCATGAGTAACGATGATAACCGGTGTTGATGATTAGAATATCGCCTTTTTTGACCGTGGCTTTTTTCATGATCATCTCAGGCGTGTAAAGCGAGTAGTCCGAAACCAGGTCCGAAATATCCACCACCACGCCCTGACCGCACAAATCTTTCAACGGGATATTCGCAATTGCTCTGCCGCCGGAATGAAAAGCGCGTTCTCCAACCAGGTGCGTCCCGACGGTGTTACTCCAGTTGAGGATCTGTCCATTAGCACCCTGACCCCCGCCATAGGCGCCGGTGAGGCGTTTGAAAAAGTGCACTTCCAATGCTTTATCACCGGGCCAGGGCGGTGTATAGATGCTACAACCCTGGGTCAGGTCATACATCTTGGCATCAGCCAGCATCTTGATAAATTTTTCGCGATCCATACAGATCTCCTTCGTATATTGTAGTATCTCGGATTAGATATTGTATTTTTCAGCGTACGCCATCAGGGCGTCTTCAAACAGGCTCATCGGGGCAGAGACAACGCCTGCGCCCACCTGCCCTACCCCTGGATCCTTGTGGGCTACACCCGTGTTCACCCGCGGCGGAATGCCTTTCTCAACCACCTTGCGGATATCGATGCCGGTCGGTGTGCCGCGAAAATCTAGCGCCGGCATGGTGAAGAACTTGTGCTCGGCATAGGTAATCTCATACATGTCGAGTGTGGTATTAATGGCATCCTGTGGTCCGCCACCGATAAAGGTCACGATTGCCGGAGCGCCCGCCATGGCAAACCCTCCGATGCCGGCGGTTTCGGTAATGGTACTGTCGCCAATATCGCGGCAAGCATCCACCTCGCTGAAGCCTGGGAAGTACAGCGCCTTGACAACCGGCGCCCCGGCGGTGAACCACTGATCCCCCAACCCGCTGACCCGAATACCAAAGTCGGTGCCGTTGCGC